>NZ_JBWYIJ010000001.1:0-344149 GCF_056779695.1 Acinetobacter sp. 25-47-122 | reverse complement strand
TCATTGATGCCATCCGTACGCCTTTTGGTCGTTATGCCGGTGGTTTAGCCCCTGTCCGTGCGGATGACTTAGGTGCAGTGCCATTAAAAGCGTTAATGGAACGTAACCCTTCTGTGGATTGGAATGTCGTCGATGACGTTTTATTTGGCTGTGCCAACCAAGCCGGTGAAGATAATCGTAACGTCGGTCGTATGTCGGCGCTTTTAGCAGGTATTCCTTATACAGTACCTGCAACCACAGTCAACCGTTTATGTGGTTCATCACTCGATACTGTGGCAATGGCCGCGCGTGCCATTAAAGCTGGTGAGGCTGACGTGATTGTGGCAGGTGGTGTTGAATCTATGTCACGTGCCCCATTTGTGATGGGTAAATCTGAGAGTGCATTTGGTCGTAGTCAAAAGATTGAAGACACCACCATGGGCTGGCGTTTTATCAACCCGAAGCTTAAAGAAATGTATGGTGTTGAAACCATGCCGCAAACGGCTGAAAACGTGGCTGAACAGTTCAACATTAGCCGCGCTGATCAAGACCAATTTGCTTTAACCAGCCAACAACGTACGGCTGCAGCGCAAGCACGCGGTTTCTTTGATCAAGAAATCGTGCCTGTGACTATTCCACAGCGTAAAGGTGATGCGGTTGTGGTGGCAAAAGATGAACATCCTCGTGCCTCAACCACTTTAGAAGCGTTAACCAAGTTAAAACCTGTTGTAAAAGCAGACGGTACAGTAACCGCAGGTAATGCATCAGGGATTAACGATGGTGCTGCTGCGATTCTGATTGCTTCTGATGCAGCTGTAGAAAAATATGGTTTAAAACCTCGTGGCAAAGTGATTGGTGCAACCACCGTTGGGGTTGAACCTCGCATTATGGGCTTTGGTCCGGCACCTGCGATTAAAAAGTTACTGGCTCAAACAGGTTTAACACTAGAGCAAATGGATGTGATTGAGCTGAACGAAGCGTTTGCAGCACAAGCATTGGCGTGTACACGTGACCTAGGTTTAGCCGACGATGATGCACGTGTAAACCCAAATGGTGGTGCAATTGCATTAGGTCATCCATTGGGTGCATCAGGTGCGCGTTTGGTGACGACTGCTCTCAACCAACTAGAGGCAACTGGTGGCAAATATGCATTGTGCTCTATGTGTATCGGTGTGGGTCAAGGTATCGCTTTAATTATTGAAAAAGTTTAACAGCAATTTTTGGAAAGACGCTTTATGGTGAAAAACATGATGAAGCGTAATAGGGATAAGTTATGAGTCAGTTATATGCAAGTTTGTTTTATCAGAATGATGTGAATATCATATTTAGTGATGAAGCACTCGTAAAATATATGTTGCGTGCAGAGGTTGTACTGGCTCAAGCTCAAGCTGAAGTTGGTGTTATTCCCTTAATTGCTGCTGAAACGATTCAACGTGTTGCAGCACAAGAAATTCATTCCATTATTAATTTTGATCATTTGGCACAGTCCAGTGGTCTCGCTGGCAATATTGCAATTCCATTCGTAAAGCAATTCACTGCTGCTGTAAAAAAAATCAATGAAGATGCTTCCCGTTATGTGCATTGGGGTGCGACCAGCCAAGATATCATTGATACGGCCTTTATGCTGCAAGCTCAAGATGCGTTACAGTTGATCGAAAAGCAACTTATTCAAGCTATTCAGGCAACTAAAAAACTGACGATTCAATACCGTGATCAGGTGATGATTGGACGTACATGGTTGCAACAAGGTTTACCGCTTACCTTTGGACATAAAACAGCACGGTGGCTCTCTAGTTTAGATCGAGATTTAAAGCGTGTTAAGCAGTTACAGCAACATGTCTTAACAGCGCAGTTAGGTGGTGCGGTAGGTACTTTAGCTTCATTAACTGGATATGGTTCGGCTGTAGTGAGTACCTATGCACAAAAACTTGGTTTAAATACACCCGTATGTACATGGCATGGGGAGCGAGATCGTGTAGCCGAAATTGCACATGTACTTGCAACGATTACAGGAAACTTGGGCAAGATGGCCCGTGACTGGTCACTCATGATGCAAACAGAAATTGCAGAAGTGTTTGAACCGAGTGGTGCTGGGCGTGGAGGATCATCGACGATGCCTCATAAGCGTAATCCTGTTGCAGCTGCTTCAATTCTAGCTGCTGCAAATCGCGTCCCTGCATTAATGTCAAGTATCTACCAAAGCTTAGTACAAGAACATGAACGAAGTTTAGGTGCATGGCATGCTGAATGGCTAGCGTTACCAGAGTTATTTCAACTGACGGCGGGTAGTTTAAGTAGAGCAATCGATGTATTTACGGGATTAGAAGTAGATCCTGAAAATATGTTAAGAAATTTAGAGTGCACGCAAGGATTAATCATGGCTGAAGCACTGATGATGTCACTCGCACCTCAGATGGGGCGATTGAATGCACATCATCTTGTGGAAGCTGCTTGTAAGCAAGCAGTTGCCGAACAACGACACTTACTCGATGTTGTACAAAATAATCCAGAAATATTAGCTATTTTTGATCTAGATCAACTCCGTCAGATTTTTAATCCGCAACATTATCTAGGAAATACTCAAGCACAAATAGATGCGGTACTAGAGAGCGTTCAAGGAAGTACACCATAATGATATTAATCAATAATCGTAATGGTCAGCAGCTTGCTGTCTATCGTTTTGGTGACGATACAAAACCAAGCATCATTTTTTCAAACTCACTGGGCACTGATCATGGCATGTGGCAAGCCCAAATTGATTATTTTTCCAAAGATTATGATGTGATTTGCTATGACACACGTGGTCATGGAAGAAGTAGTGTCATTGAAAATACTACAATCATTGATTTGGCCAATGATGTACTTGATGTACTCAATCATTTCTCTATAGAAAAAGCGCATTTTTGTGGTATCTCCATGGGGGGAGTTACTGGGATTCAATTAGGCATAATTGCACCAGAGCGTTTTAACTCTATTACGATTGCAAATTCAGCAGCAAAAATTGGAAATGCCGAGGCATGGTTGAGTCGTGCAGGTGCGGTTGAACAAAATGGTTTGGCTGATATCGTCAGTACTACACATACGCGTTGGTTTAGTGAACAGTTTGATTATTTACACGATGTGACAGCTCAAAAAACCATTCAGAGTTTGTCTGTCACTCAGCCTAAAGGCTATGCAGCCTCTTGTCGTGCTTTAGCTCAGACGGATTTACGCAATCAACTTGGAAAAATTATTGTGCCTTGTTTGGCATTATGTGGCGGCTTAGATCCTGTGACCACAGTGAATGATGGTGAGTTTTTAAAACAACATATACCTGACTGTCAACTTACAGTCATAGATGCATCGCATTTATCCAATATTGAGCGACCAGTTGAATTTAACCAAGCATTGCTTGCTTTTATTCAGTCTTAAGCACATCTGAACATCAAATAATTTCAATTTTAAAGAGGAACAACCTCATGAATGATGAAGAACGTTATAAGCAGGGGCTAGAAGTCCGTACTGAAGTCTTGGGTGAAGCTCATGTCGGGCGTTCACTTGAAAATTTAAATGAATTTAATGCTGATTTTCAAAACTTCATTAGTCGTTTTGCATGGGGTGAGGTTTGGTCACGACCAGGATTGCCAAGACATACACGTAGTTTGGTGACGATTGGAATCTTACTTGCATTGGGGCGTGAAGCAGAGCTCAGAATGCATATTCGTGCTTGTTTCAACAATGGCGTTACTAAAGATGATCTTAAAGAATTATTTTTGCATGCGTCTTTATATGCAGGACTTCCTGCAGCCAATGCTGCAATGCATATGGCAGAAGAAGTATTTGCAGAGTTAGGCATTTCGCCTGAGAAAATTAAATAAACGGACGATATTTTAAATTGAATAAGGAGAGATTCATGTCTCAAATTCTGATGGGTGCTTATGCACAGCGAAATACAGATGATCATCCACCAGCATATGCACCGGGATATAAAACCAGTGTATTACGTTCCCCGAAAAATGCACTGATTTCGATTGCGCAAACATTAACCGAGGTTACTGCACCTCACTTTAGCGCAGACTTATTGGGTCCTAAAGACAATGATTTAATTTTAAATTATGCAAAAGATGGTTTACCTGTTGGTGAACGCGTCATTATTCATGGTTATTTACGTGATCAATTTGGTCGTCCTGTCAAAAATGCTCTGATTGAAGTATGGCAAGCGAATGCCTCAGGACGTTATCGCCATCCAAATGATCAGTATGTGGGAGCTATGGACCCTAACTTTGGTGGTTGCGGTCGAATGCTCACAGATGAAAATGGATTCTTCATTTTTAGAACGATAAAACCAGGACCTTATCCGTGGCGTAACCGTATCAATGAGTGGCGTCCAGCACATATCCATTTTTCTGTGATGGCAGATGGCTGGGCACAGCGTTTGATTTCCCAGTTTTATTTTGAAGGCGATACATTAATTGATAGCTGTCCAATTTTAAAAACTGTTCCTTCAGAACAACAGCGAAGAGCTTTAATTGCGCTCGAAGACAAGAGCAACTTTATTGAAGCAGATAGTCGTTGCTATCGTTTTGACATTACTTTACGTGGTCGTCGTGCGACATATTTTGAAAATGATTTGACTTGATAGGGAGCATCAGGATGAATGGCTGGAAATTTGAAGAATTACATGAAACACCATCTCAAACAGGTGGTCCATATGTCCATATTGGATTAATGCCTAATCAAGCTGGTATAGAAGTATTTGAGCATAGCTTCAATAATCAAATGGTGAAAGATGGCACTCAAGGTGAACGTATTCGCCTCGAAGGGCAAGTTTTTGACGGTTTGGGTTTACCACTTCGCGATGTACTCGTAGAAATTTGGCAAGCTGATGCCAATGGTGTTTATCCAAGTCAGCAGGATACGCAAGGGAAGCAGCCAGATCCAAACTTTTTAGGTTGGGGTAGAGCGGGTGCGGATTTTGACACTGGTTTTTGGAGCTTCGATACGATCAAACCAGGTGCTGTTCCTGGACGTAAGGGTTCACAGCAAGCACCACATATCGCGCTGGTTATTTTTGCGCGTGGTATCAATTTAGGTTTACATACTCGAGTTTACTTCGAGGATGAAGCTGAAGCGAATGCGAAAGACCCAATTTTGAATGGTATTGAGTGGGCGCCACGTCGTCAAACACTCATTGCTAAGCGTGAAGAGCGTGATGGTCAGATCGTTTATCGTTTCGATATTCGTATTCAAGGTGAAAATGAAACTGTATTCTTTGATATTTAAACTTTGAACAAGAAATTAAAAAGGTCAGTGATTTCACTGACCTTTTGTTGTTTCTATCAATAGATTTTGATGAAACAACTTATCTTAAAAATACAAAGTTATATATCCGTGAGCATAAATTATTGAGGCTCTTTTTGTAAAACGACATATGGTGTATTTACTACGGATCTTTGTTTTAACTTATAGATGATCAAAATGGCAATAGCCGCTAAAACAAATGCAAAACCAAAATTTCCGTACAATTCTAAAGGCGAGTTCCCTAGGTCTAAAAAGTATCCCGCAATGATTGGAGAGAAAATACCACCAAAACGACCAACACCAGTTGCAATCCCCACGCCTGTTGATCGTACATCTGCCTCATAGAGCTGTGTAGAAATGGCATAGATTCCAGCTAAACAGCCATTAATAAAGAATCCTAGCGTTGTGGCAACGATAATTAATATATTTAAATTATCTGTATTGTTCACAAACAATAAAATACATACGTACGTGAGGATTAAAAAGGCAATTTGATTGATGTATACGCTGACTTTAGAACTAAGAACACCAATGATAAAACTACCTAAAATACCACCCACGCTGATCATCATGGCAGTTTTAATAGATAGTGAGTTATCTAGACCAGAGCTATTGAGAATTTTAGGTGTCCAGCCCATCACGAAATAAAAACCAAAAAGAATAAAGAATATAGAAACCCATAATACAAGGGATTTAACTAAATACTTGTGGTTAAATATTTCTACGTAAGAAGACTTTTGATTTTCTTTATATGCTTTAGGGAGTGTGAGAATTGGTTTTTTATGCATTTTAGAGAAAATTTGATTCAATTTTTCCAAAGCATGTTTTGGTTGTTTTAGTAATAAATAATCGATCGATTCTGGTAAAAATTTTAATGAGCAAAGAAAAGCAAATGTAGTAACGAATCCACCAATTAGAAATACTTGTCTCCAACCGATACTTTCTAAGCTATATACAGCAAGTAGTGCTCCGCTAATTGCTCCAATCCCATAACCGGCAGATAATATACCAACACTAAAACTTTTATATTTAGTCGGAGAATATTCACTGGCCAAAATCATAGCACTGATTTGAACACCACCAATACCAACACCAGTGAAAAATCTGCACAGAACCAATTGTTTAAAATCGGTGGCAAATGCAGATGCAAACATGCTCAGACCACAGATTAATAGACAAAGGTTAATTAAATTACGTCTACCGATTTTATCTGCGAGAGGTGCAAGTAAAAATGAACAGACGGTCATACCAATTAAACCAGCACTAATTAAAGTTCCTATATTAGTACCAGTTAATGAAAACTCATTGGCAACTGAACTTGCCAAATAAGCCATTATCATGAAATCGAATCCATCGATAATGTATAAAATAAAACAGAAAAAAACGACGAATTTTTGATATGAACTTATTTTGTCATTATCGACACAATCCTTTAATTTTAAGATATCCATTCTTTTTTAATCCTTATAGAACCATAAATGCAGCACTGGTTTTTGCCACTAACTTTCCATGCTGCCAAGCTTCACTCTCAAGGCTTAAAATTTTACGTCCTTCTTTAATGAACCACGCTTTTGCCAATACTTCACCAACTTCACATGGTCTGAAGAAATCAATTGTTAAATTAATTGTGGCAGCTGGTTTTTCTGTTTGATTTAAGGCAGCTAAAATTCCCATTGCATCATCAAGCATGGCGCAGATCATGCCTCCTTCAACACTTCCCCTAGGATTGGTAAAACTTTCAAGAGCAATATATTGAACTGAAATTACTCGCTTTTCCTTGTCCCACTGAAGTTGATGACCACCCAATAAATGATGAATAGGGGGTAAATTAGATAAAACTTGTTCGTCCATTGAAAAGTACTCCTTTTAATATTTATTTCACTGCAAATGCATCATAGATCACGGCTTTTCCGAGACGCATTGCGCTTCCAACTGCAATTGTCTGATTTAACCATGCATATTTTTCTGAGCTAGTTTCAAACTGCATGGTTAATTTGAAGTAATACTGAGTGGGATTAACATCTTCGCCACGACTTAATTGTTCTAGTACTTGTGGTGAAGCATGGCGATAACCTTTAGTTTGTAAATAAATCAGAGCACCATCATCAGTTTCTAATAAATAGCGCGTATCTATATATGCCAAACCTTTGCTATCGACCTTTTGCCAATCTGCACCATTGTTAAGAATACGCCCCTTCAAACTTGGTCCAGAAAAAGTTCCTCCAGTGATTGGGATTATGCGTCTTTGCCCTAAATCTGAAGTTTTACCTAATTCCCAAACTGGGGCTGTGAGTTCAACATTGAATGTCGCAAGGGGTTCAAGTTTTATGGGTTGTGGTGAATATTGGGTATTTGCCAAACTTAATGCACTGGTGGTATAGACCAATAAGCCGATTAAATATTTCATACTTATTATCCTTAGAGAGGGTAGGGTTCCTCAGTGAAGAACCCTTTTGTTATTATTTAAATTTCCACGTGTAATCAATATTGATACGAGTTTCATTGGCTGGCTTAATATTGGCGGTAATTGGCATATCATTATCGTAGATCGCGTAACGCGCGCGTAAACCTAAATTTTTTAGTGGACCATTTTGAACTGTGTAAGCCAGATCAAAATCCAATTCATCTTCCGAAAAATCTGTACCACCCAACTGTGGTGCGTAAATATTGCTACCATGGGTATAGCGGGTCATAAAACGAAGACCTGGAATATAGTCTTTAAAATCGTATTCATAACGCAGGCTATAAACACGCTCTTTCGCATTCAAAAACTCACCAGTCCAAGTATCAATTGCTAGTCCAGTTTCTCCTCCAGTTAAGTACGGAAAAGCAGTATCTCCAAAGTGGTGAAATGTAGAAAAGATAAACTTATGGTTTTGGTGTTGAAGTTCTGAATGGCTATGAAGTAAATTATTGTCAACTAAACCCGCTTTAGCAGTCCCATCTTCATCGCTAATGTAGTAACGCAACTGTGTTGTAAAAGTGGATTGATTTGAGATTGGATATTTATAGGTTATGCCTAACAACGATTGGCGATATAAGTCGTTAACATCCATATGAAATGCAGTCAACCGCAATGGATTATGAGTCAAGTCATAATGTCCACCTAAGTAATACAAATAATCTGTTTCTTCAGAAATATAACGACCATTTACTCCAGAGATCTTTATAGCTTCATAATTTGTAGAATCACGTTGATTGACTTCATCAATATAGGATGCTTGGAGATCCAGACCTTGAATATCTTTAGATTGAACTGCAACACCTCGATACGTTTGAGGTAAAAGTCGCGCTGGAGAGCCGACTAAAACAGGAGTCATGGGTTGAAGAGTCCCTATACGTACCTCGGTTTCAGAAACTTTAGCTTTTAAAGTGACTCCAACTTCACCATATTGATCTGCAGGCTCATTGGTTGCCAAGGAACGAATTAAGTTTCCTGTACCTCCATATTTAGCATCAGCATCCAGTTTAAAACCTGCGGTCGCTAATAGATCTAAACCAAAACCAATCGTTCCATCGGTGAATCCAGATTGCGCTTTAAAGATAAATCCTTGTGTCCAGTCTCTTAATGCGGGGTATCTATTCTCAACTTTAAAGTCACGGTCAAAGTAGAAGTTACGTGCAGTTAATTCGACTTTACTTTGGTCGATAAAATTATTTGCAAATGCTGGAGCGGTACATAATAGAAGTGGTGTGATCCATAATTTTTTCATCTTTATTTCATCCTGAAATAGTATTAATACATAGAGGTAATCTTTGTGTTATTTTCCTAAAAGTTCTCTTGCAACGATTTCTTTCATAATTTCATTGGTTCCCCCATAAATTTTTTGAACACGTGCATCGACATAAAATCGAGATATTGGATATTCCCGCATGTATCCATATCCCCCGAACAATTGCAGAAGTTGATCAATGACTTCACATTGGGTATCAGTGATGAAGCATTTCAATGCCGCAACTTCGCTTACATCCAATACTCCCTGTTGATAAAGCGACTTACATTTTTCGACAAAGGCTTCGGCTGCTAGAGTTTTAATTTTGGCTTGAGCGATTACAAAACGAGTATTTTGAAATTGTGCAATTGATTGTCCAAAAGCTTTACGTTCGAGGACATATTCTTGAGTAATTTCTAAAGCACCTTGCAAAGCGCCTAATGCCATGAGAGAAATACTCAAACGCTCACGTGGAAGTTCTTGCATGAGATAGCTAAAGCCTTGACCTTCCTGACCTAATAATTGGTCTTTAGGAACTCTGACTTGGTCAAAAAATAATTCGGCAGTGTCTTGAGATTGAAGTCCAATTTTTTTTAGACCACGACCTTTTTTTACTCCATCTAAATGAGCATCCACCAATAAAATCGAAATACCTTTAGCTCTTGCTTGAGGATCAGTTTTAGCAACTAAAACTATGAGATCTGCATGTTGACCATTCGATATAAACGTTTTTGAGCCATTTACCACATAATGATCGCCATCTAATAAGGCTTGAGTGCGGATGGCTTGTAGGTCTGAACCTGCATTGGCTTCAGTCATTGCAATAGCTGTAACAACTTCACCGGATACCATTTTAGGTAACCAATATTGTTTTTGATCTTCACTTCCAATATTCTGGATATAGGGTGAAACAAGTTCACTCTGACCACCGATTGCAACGGCTAACGCAGAGAAGCCCGCTCGAGCCGTTTCTTGAACGATCATTTGTGAATAATATATCGGTGCGCCGTAACCTCCATATTGTTCAGGCACATCGACGCATAAAAATCCATTTTGTCCAAGTTGATCCCAAACTTGTCGAGGCATGAGTCCTTGCTCTTCCCATGACTCATAATATGGGGCGACAAACTCTGCTAGGAAGCGTCGATAATTGTCCCGAAACAGCTCAAAATCACTATCTTTCTGCATAGCGTTATCCTAATTTTGAATGCAACTGTCTAAGCAGCGTTTGACTAAACGCTGCTGAATAAAAAAGTTGAGTTAATTTCTAAGGGTTGGAATGCGAATAATGAGTGGATTATTGATGTTTTTTTCGTATAACTCTTCCACCATTGCTATGCGACGTTTCAAGATACCACTTTGATTGAGATTGCCTTTATCAGTGGTTTCTCCTGCATCAAGAAGTGGAGGTTCAATCATGAGGTAAAGCATTGAAACAGTGTTTGAACTACCTGTCGCATCTTTGTTGAAATCAATTAAAAACTGCTTGAACCATTGTTGAACTTTAGGGTGTAGAAGCACCTCTTTAGCACCAACTAGACTTAAATCTAATCCTGCATACTCAGCGCAATCTGCAATTTTGGGAAATATTAAAAATCCAATCGCACTTAAATTAGAACCGGTGATACATACATCTTGAATAAGTCGATTACCTGTAATGAGAACTTTATTGCGTAAAGTTCCAACATTGACAAAGGTACCTGTATTCAACTTAAAATCTTCAGCTATACGGCCATCATACATGAGTCCTTGACTTGGATCGGATGGATCCACTAACTTCACAGCATCCCCGGTGCGGTAAAAGCCTTCATCATCAAAGATGTCAGCTTGTTGTTCTATAGGTAGACGCCAGTAATGTTTCATGACATTTTTACCACGAACACAAAACTCAAGTTTGTCACCATAAGGCACTAACTTCACTTCACAACCTGGAGCTGGATATCCAATGAACCCAGCCATTACTTTGGGACCAGTTGTAAACACACATGATGGTGCAGTCTCAGTCATCCCCAAACCGCTCATGATACGAATACGTTCTCCACAGTGTGACTGCGCGATTTGGTCAAGTCTGTTCCAACCAGCTTCTGATAGTGCAGCACCAGCAAAAAACAAAATTTTAACTCGACTAAAAAATTTTTCGCGTAACTCAGCATCTCGTTCAAGAGCTACGGTTATTTCTTCCCATCCTTTAGGAACGTTTAAATACACAGTAGGTGCAATTTCCTTAAGATTCCTGATGGTTTCTTCCATCTTTCCTGGAACTGGCTTGCCGTCATCAATATAAATTGTGCCGCCGTTATATAATGCGATTCCTACATTATGACTGCCACCAAAAGTATGATGCCATGCTAACCAATCAACTAATACTGGGGGGGTCTCTTCAAACTCAGGGAAGGTCTGAAGCAGCATCTGTTGATTGGTACATAGCATTAGATGCGTTGTAGGTACCGCTTTCGGCATTTTAGTTGAGCCAGATGTAAATAGAAATTTCGCTATTTGATGTTCATCAATGGTCTCATAATGATCTTTAATATCACTAATTTCAGAGGAGAGGAATGAAGAGAAAGCAAGGCAATTTTTCTCACCAAATTTTCCAGAATTCGTAACTATCACAATATCATCTGTATCGCAGCAATGTTCAATCGCTTTAGCAAAAGCTTGACCATCATTAGCAAAAACCAAACCTGGTGTTAGAACATCAAACACATGTTTGAGCTTGCCAAAATCTTTAGAAATAAGTGAATAGGCAGGAGAAATTGCAGAGAATGGAATTCCTGCAAGCATTGCTCCCATTGACAAAGTAAGATGCTCTAGATCATTTCCAGATAGAATGACAATAGGACGTTCAGTTGAAAGATGTGAATATTGTTTCAAACTTTGTGCAATACGCCATGCTCGATCTAATGTTTCTGCGTATGTAAGCTTAATCCATTCATCATCATGACCACGTTTTGCTGCGAATACACGATCGGGATGTGTTTGAGCATATTGAATTAAACGGTCAGTAATTTTTTGTGGGTATGGTTTAAGTTGTTCTTTTGGGGAAATATACAAAGTGCCATTTTTAGATTGAAACTCAATCTCGTGACTGCCTAATTTAACAAATCGCTCAGGATATTTATGCGTATGAACCGTCATATTCGACATTGTTTTCACTCCATGTATTTTTAGCTATTCTTTTCCAACGAAAAGAGCTGACTTCATGTCAACTCTTTGAAATATTCGTTAAATAGGGTAGTGACGAGTTTTGGTTTGCATGGTGATCCAACGCAGCTCAGTGAACTCTGCAACTGAGACTTTACTCCCAAATCGTCCATAACCACTTTGTTTCACGCCACCAAAAGGCATTTGCGCTTCATCATGAACGGTAGCACCATTAATATGACAAATACCTGATTCGATACGTTTAGCAACATCTAGAGCTAGGGATAAATCTTGACTAAAAACTGCTGCAGATAATCCAAATTCTGAGTCATTTGCTAAATCGATTGCTTCATCAACAGTTTTAAAACGTTGAACGGTGCACACAGGACCAAAAGACTCTTCGGCATAAATCTGCATATCTTTTGTGACGTCAACTACGATAGTAGGTTGCATCATAGCACCATCAATGCTTAAACCTAGTGGTAAATATGCACCTTTTTCACGTGCATCTTCAATTAAATTTTTGATTCTTGTTGCAGCTTTTAAACTTTCTAGAACGCCCAGGGGTTCTTGACTCTCAAGTGGATTTCCTGCTCTGATATTCTGAACTTTATTGATCAATTTTTCGATGAATTGGTCTGCAATTTTTTCATCCACAAGAACACGCTCTGTCGACATACAGATCTGTCCCTGATTGAAAAAAGCGCCGAAACTGATGGCATTAACGGCTTCGTCCAGGTCCGCTTGCTCCAATACAATGACCGGTGCTTTGCCACCAAGTTCCAGCAACACTGGTTTGAGGTATTTCGCTGCAGTTTGTGCAATTATTCGTCCTACATGCGTTGAACCTGTAAAATTAATTCTTTTAGTCAATGGATGACTGATTAAACGCTCTACAATCTGTGGAGCATCTTGCGGAGCATGAGTAATGACATTGACAACACCATCGCCAATACCTGCTTCATGAAGTACTTCCCCAATTAATCGATGTGTTGCAGGGCAAGCTTCAGATGCTTTAAGTACGACTGTATTCCCACAAGCCAGAGGCATCGCTAAGGCACGAGTGGCTAAGATAACAGGAGCATTCCACGGCGCCATACCAACGATGACACCACATGGAACGCGAACACCCATAGCGATATTGCCAGGAACATCTGATGGAATAATATTTCCATCAATTTGTGTAGTCATGGCTGCCGCTTCTCTCAGCATATTGGCAGCAAGATGGACATTAAAGCCATACCACGTCGCAGTTGAACCTATTTCATGTATTGCAGTTTGAATAAACTGTTCAGTTTTTTGATCCATCAAATCTGCAGCTTTAAGCAATTTTAAACGTCGGTCTGTTGGTGATAGAACAGACCAAGTTTTGAATGCTTCATGCGCTGACTCAATTGCACGATCAACATCGCTTAAAGTCGCTGCTGCACTCGTTGATGCGATTGAGCCATTAATTGGACTGATTCTTTGAAAAGTTTGTCCTGAACTTGCTGCAACAGATTGGCCGTGAATAAGTAACTGTACGTTTTGCATGGTGAATGTTTCCTTACATGTCCATCATGACGAAAAAAGTAGATTCTGCTTAAGCAGGACGTTTATAAGTTTGAAGACCTGGTTTGATTGTTTTGTCATCCAAGAATTGCTTCATACCTTGTGCACGACCACCTTCATCATCACGGTAGTTGCATTGATCCAGTTTGGCGTATAAGTAATCTTCGTTTTGCTCCCAAGTCAGCTCACGACAGCGCTTAAAACCATTCTTCGCTGTACGCAGTACAACTGGATTCTTTTCAAGCAAATTATTTGCCAATTCAGTTACTTCTGCACGTAATTGAGCAAGTGGAACACTCTTGTTCACTAAGCCCATATTTGCAGCTTCAACACCAGAGAAGGTTTTGCCTGTCATGATGTAGTACATAGAAGCACGATGACCGACTGTATCAGCCATAGCTTTGCTCACTAAGTTACCTGGAGGAATTCCCCAATTCACTTCAGACAAGCCAAATGTAGCTTCATCTGCTGCAATGGCTAGATCACATGCGACTAGTGGTGAGAATCCACCACCGAAGCACCAGCCGTTTACCATTGCAATCGTTGGTTTTGAATAAAAACGAAGTAAATGCCATTGCCAACGTGATGCATCACGACGAATTCGCTCTTGGAAAATTTCTGGCTGGCTGTCAACCTCACGGAAGTACTCTTTCAAGTCCATACCTGCTGTCCAAGAATCCCCAGCACCAGTGAGTACCAAAACACCTGCTTCTGGATCGAGTTCAAGCGTTTCAAGTACATCAATCATTTCTTTATTTAAGGTTGGACTCATCGCATTTTTCTTTTCTGGGCGATTTAAAGTGACCCAAGCAATGCCAGCTTCAACTTTTACATCTACAGTGGACCAGCGATTTTGATAAGACATGATAAGCTCCTTAGTGTTTGTTTTATGTCCTGTTGGAATTAAGATAATATCAGTTAAACTTACATACAAGTGTTTTTTTGAATTTTTTATAAAATTTTTATAATCTATTGATATTTAATAAAATAATATTTTAAATGAATTTTATTTAAAAAAAAATATTGATTATTTTATAAGTTTAGGTGATATTTTTTGAGTTGCCTGGACGGAGGCAATACATAGGATGTGTATTTTTTTAAAAGTATTTTAAAAGCTCTAAAAGGGACAATAAAAAATGGAACAAAGTGTAAGTAGTAAGACTAAAGCTACGCTTACACTCGTACTGTGTTTCGCTATCGCTGTATTTGAAGGTTTCGATCTTCAATCAATGGGCGTAGCAGCACCACGGATGCGAGCAGAGTTTGGCTTAGATAATACTCAAATGGCATGGGCATTTAGCGCGGCAATCTTGGGTACTTTACCTGGTGCATTATTAGGAGGTCGTTTCGCTGATAAAATTGGGCGTAAGGCAGTTCTATTGACCAGTATTTTAATTTTTGGAGTGATGTCAGTTCTAACGGCATATGCTTCTGATTATACACTGCTTTTAATCATTCGTTTCTTAACTGGCTTAGGGATGGGTGGCGCTTTACCAATGATGATCACCATGGCATCTGAGGCAGTATCAGAGAAACATAAAGGCATTGCAGTCAGTATTATGTATAGCGGTATTCCATTTGGTGGAATGTTGACATCATTCGTGGCAATGGGTTTAGCTGGTGATGCGCAATGGAGACATATCTTCTACATTGGTGGCTTCGCTCCAATTCTTTTAATCCCTTTGCTAATGAAGTATTTGCCGGAGTCTAAAGACTATTTAACAGCGACGAAGAATAAAACTTCTACCCCATTCTTTGAAGTGTTGTTTGCAAAAGAACGGCGTTTTTCCACGATTCAAATTTGGATCAGTTTTTTCTTTACGTTAGTTGTTTTATATTTTTTACTCAACTGGTTGCCACTATTGATGGGTGCACAAGGTTTAGGAAAAACAGAAGCGAACTATGTTCAAATTGGTTACAACATCGGTGGTATCTTCGGGTCGATTCTCATGGGAACTTTACTTGATAAGATTCGCATGAGTACTGTAATTAAATTTATATATATTGGCATCTTGTTATCACTGTGCTGTCTTGCAATCTCTCCAACTGTTGCTTTACTTGTATTGTCTGCTGTGGGTTGTGGTCTATTTATTGTAGGTGGCCAATCAGCGCTCTATGGATTGGCAGCGATGTTCTATCCAACAGAAATGCGTGGCACGGGTGTAGGCGCTGCAGTCGCAGTAGGGCGTATAGGATCTTTTGCAGGGCCCCTATTTGCTGGCATGCTACTGTCGTTAGGTTCTAGTTCAGCAATGGTCATTGGTGCAAGTATTCCCCTGATTTTATTTGCAGCTGTTGCGGCATTAATGCTTGTACGCAAGCCACGAGCAGAGCAGTCTGATGCTGTTCTAAATATAACTACACGTTAAACATATGTTAAAAGTATGATTACGACAGTAGTCATACTTTTGTTCATCTATTAAGGAATATAAAATGTCAGAAGTTAATCATTCGATTCCGACACTGAGCTATATAATTGCAAGGGTTGATCGTATTGTGAGTAAACTTTTAACTGAACGTTTAAAAGACTTAGATATCACCTTATCTCAGTTTACAGCATTGTCAGTTATCGCTGCGAAAGGCAATCTATCTAATGCAAAACTTGCAGAACGTTCATTTATTAAACCGCAATCTACCAATAAAATTCTACAAGATTTACAAAACCAGGATTGGATCAGTAGAGCTTCAGATCCCTCACATGGACGAAGAATTTTAATTAATGTAACGCCTAAAGGATTTGAAAAACTCGAACAATGTCGAAACATTGTTAATGAGATAGAACAAAAAATGTTAGATGGGGTAGATATCCATTTAGCTTATTTAATTCGAAACAATCTAGAGTTAATGGCAACCAATCTTCAAAAAATAAATATTGATGATACGAACTCATAATCACCTCAGTTATCAAAAATAGAATAGTGAATTTCCGGCCTAAAAGAGTCCTTTAAGTCAACAGAGATTGATATTCCAAATCTGACTCGTTAGGATCAATCATGATCAAAAAAATTGAGTAGTTATATGTCTTCAGGGCAGCAAGTGTTAATTGAACTTCGAAAAATGATTATTTCTGGGGAGATTGCAGGAGGTTCTCGTTTGGCTGAAATTCCGACTGCTGAAATGCTAGGTGTATCTCGTCAACCTATTCGAATGGCTTTTCGGCTTTTAGAGCAAGAAGGCTTACTCGTTAAAAATCCAACTCGAGGCTATACTGTTCGAGAAATTTCATCCAAATTAGTTCATGATGCGTTGCATGTACGTGGCGTTTTAGAAGGTCTTGCTGCAAAAACGCTTGCTGAAAAAGGCATGACGTTAGATCAACATCAAACACTTTTGAATTGTATTACGCAAATTGATTCCATATTCAATAAACCAGAATTAACAAGCGATGATTTAGAAACCTACCATCATTACAACACTATTTTTCACAATACTATTATTCAAGGCTCGGATAATGTCGCAATTGTGCAAGCACTCAGTAAAAACAATCAGTTACCTATGGCATCTGCACAAGCACTGACTTATGATAAAAATAATGCGCTGTCTGAAATTCGTCGTTTGCAATATGCGCATATCCAACACTGCTCAATATTCAATGCATTAAAGCAACAAGACTCAGCACGCGCTGAAAGTTTAATGCGTGAGCATAGTCATGTGGTTACTTTAGGGGAGACTATGCGTTCAATATTTCATACAGATGGGTCTATATAAAAAACCCTTCAATTAATGAAGGGCTACACTTGAAAATCTATCGATCCAAATTAAACATCAATGATAATTCGTTGAGATTTGGCTCTTGAGCAACAAGGTGTGAATTGATCATTTGCAGCTTGTTCCTCTTCAGTTAAATACATATCTCTGTGATCAATTTCACCTTCAACTACATTTACTAAGCAAGTGCCACAAATACCTTGTTCACAAGATAAAGGGATACAGATTCCAGCATGTTCTAAAGCTTGTGCTGCAGATTGATCAGCTGCGACATGAATACGTTGCCCTGTTTTTAAAATCTCAATTTCAAAACTCCCATCTTGACTGGTATCAATATCTTGTGCGCTGAAATGCTCTTTATGTACTTGATGACTAGGCCAAGAGAGCGTATCTGCGGTATGGATCACATAGTTCATAAAACCATCTGGGCCACATACATAAATATGATGATCGATATGAGGAGAGGCAAAGACTGTATTCAAAAGAATATGTGTTTCAGGTTCATCATCAATATGGATGTGGACGGAATCTCCTAGAGCCTCTAAATCTTGTTGGAATGCAATAGAAGCTCTCGTTTTCACAAAATACAGTAATTGGAAGGGCTGATTATTGCGTTTAAGCTCTTTAGCCATTGCTAAGATAGGAGTGATACCGATTCCACCTGCACACAAATATGCATATTCTGTCTCAGGAACCAAGGCAAACAAATTTCGTGGTTCACTAATCTTGAGCTGCTGACCCTCACGAAGTTGTTCATGAATAAATTTAGAACCACCACGTGATAAAGGATCATTCAGGACACCAATGACGTAACGGTGCTGCTCTGAACTACAATTTGCCAAAGAATACTGTCTAATTAATTGATTACCTAAGTGCACATCAATATGTGCACCGGCTTGAAAAGCTGGTAATAATTCACCATGGGTGTTTACCAGTTCGAAAGATAAAATGTGTTCATTATGACGATAAATCTTCTGAATAGTCACATCCATGTGAGTATCACTCCTTGGTAAAATGAAAAACTGATAAAATGTGGGTTTACTTTAAACAACATTCAAAGTTGTAATTTTCTGCTCATCATTCGTTTGCTCTAAGCTGATCAAGCGGTCTATTACTTTTCGAGATTGAACACCGCCTGCATCAATATTCAGCATCAGCAATTTACGATCAGGATGTCTCAATAAATTCTGTTGCTGTTGTTCAAGCATATCTAAATCTTCCGAGAAAATTTTGCCCTGTCCCTCACGAATTTGGTTAGTTAATTCGATGTTGTCAGGTTGGAAGTGTCGAGCCATTCCCCAGAAATACCAGTGAGACGTTTCCGTTTCAGGGGTAATAAAATCTACAACGATTGAAGACACTTTTTTATTTTCCGGTGCGTTGTAACCACCATGTCCTGCGTGGGCAACACCAACTTCAATATGAACATTGCTAGGTGCATGAAAGTGACAAATTTGCCAACGGTCTACTAGAACATCTGCAGCGAGATTATTACCTTTTAGAGCCATTTGCCAAAATGGAGGTGCATAAATGTTTTCCATATGACGTTCAGTCACAACGTGGTCACCATCAACACGAGTGGTTGGTGCAGCTTCATCGATTTCTTTTTGACCAATGCTGTTTGCATGAACATATGTTTCATGGGTGAGATCCATTAAGTTATCAATCATCAAGCGGTAATCACAGTTGATGTGGAATAGTCCACCACCATAGGCCCATTCTGGATTTTCAGCCCACTCTAAAGTTGGGAGTTGATCTTCACTTACAAGCGATTGGTCTCCTGGCCATACCCAAATAAAGCCAAATTTTTCAATTGCGCGATAGCTTTTATTGCAAGGAAAGCCACGTACACGTTGCCCAGGCATTGAAACCGTTTTGCCGTCACATCCCATCACTAACCCATGATAACCACAGACCAGTTGACCATCTTCAACAAAGCCTAATGACAAAGGTGCACCGCGATGTGGGCAAAAATCTTCAACGGCATGTATTTGGTTTTCTTTTCCACGATAAAAAACCATTTTTTCACCGCAAATTTGTCTTCCTAGAGGCTTATCTTGTACTTCTTCAGGTCGTGCCGCCACATACCAAGCATTTTTTACAAACATGAGTTGATCTCCTTATCAATTGGATCCAATAATTCTATTTTTTAGATAGAAAGTCAATAATAATCTTTAAAAATAAATATTTTGGATCCATTTTTGAGAGAGCATTTAAATAATAATTATTTTTGAGCAAAAATGATGGCAAATCACCATCCAAGAATATGGCGAAATTGATTCATTGTCAGAGAGGGCACGAGGGTTAATTTATTAAACAAAAAATGCTTAAACTTGATCGATTATTGGGATTTAATTTTTAGCTTCATTAGAAAATTAAAATTGACCTAATTTTTTCATTTGACGACGACGTCTCGTGAGCCCCAAGATTTCTTGGCGATCTTGAATTTCTTGAGCAGAATAAGGAAGCGTCTGTTGCAATGCTTCGAGTTGAAGATGACTGTTTTCAATGAGGAAGCAATCATGCTCAACTGGCCATGCACTGGTAATGGGTTTGCGTTTACGGGAATAGTTCATGGTTAAATTATAAAATTTGAGAAAAGAATAGTGTAGATGCGTATCAAGTTAAACGACAAAAAATGTCGTAATGATTTAGAACACTAAGATTTTAAACCCTATTTTAATGAGAATCTTTCAACGTACTTTTAAGTCATATTAATTGAATAAAATTACCTAGATTTACACGGTTTACATAACATGTGGATTTTGAAATGAGTTGTTACGTTTCGTGCCATCCCTCTACTGGTTTTTAAGTTAATATTTTAAAAGTTAAAACTTAATAACACCAAGAAAATTAACAATAAAAATAAAGAAATAATCATTTCTGTAATGAACGATTCAATGAATAATCATCGGAATGAGTAAAAAATATGATGCTAATCGTGGTGTGTTTTGCTTTGGTCAGTTGCTATGCCGTATGGCGACTATTATTACAACCTAAATTGATTATGGGGAATACGCAGAGGCACTTTGATTTAACAAAACTCCTCAAGCCTACTGATCTCAGCCAGCCGGCGCGCTTGGTGTATGATACGGATTCTGTCGAAGATATTCGTATGTTTGATGAGGTTGCAAAATTACTGTTTGAGAAACGTGTAAATCATCGTGATATCAAGTTTGCTCAGCAAATTCAATATGAGTTTTTGAACAAGATGCCATCACGAACTTTATGTCAGATCAATCAATTTGATTTAGGTGAGTGGTCGATTTTATGGGAATATCGTAATCAATCCCTTGAATACTATGTGAGTCAATATGGCATCATGTATCGACATACTGACGCACAAGGGGTAGAGCATCAATCTGACTTTATTCAGTAATTTAGAATTTAATCATCAACTAAATTGAGATAATTTTGGAGCATGTCATCCCAAATTTTTTCTGCGCCTTTTTTGAAATATCCCATGTGTCCAATTGCAGGCATTTGATACTGTTTGGCTGTGATATCAATGTAGCGCATATCAGCAGAACGATAATGTTGCATAAAGGCTTGCCTCGAATTTGGGAGAGCCCAATCATCATCTAATGCTGAAACAGCATAAATTTTGGTTTTAACACTTGCATATTGTGCTTTTAAATCTTGTTGCTCGGGGTCAGCGAAAAAATATAACGGATTTTTGCACCAACGACGCCACTGTTGATATACCCCTAAAGGCAGATCAGAGCCCATATTGAATTTACTCCAAGGTAAATAACCTGTGACTGCGACAATGGGTGGAAACACAATACTCCACATCACGGATACTTTGAATCTTTCTTTGAACGGCATATATCCTGCCCAACCTGCACCTGTACCGTAGCAACACATGGCACTGACTTGATGATGATTAGGGGTAAGTCCCAAGGCTTGACCACCATAAGAGTGTGCAGTCACAAATAAGGGGAAAGTATCGCTAGAAAAGTATTCAATGGCACCAGCGAGATCAAGTTTCCCCCAATCCAAATAACTCATTTTAAAACCTTTGAGTTGTGCTGGAGATGATGCCCCCACACCACGATAATCAAAGGTTAGCACTTCAAAACCACGTTCTGCAGCATACTCTGCAAATCTGCGATAAAAAGGTTGGGGAACCGCTGTCGCTGAAGCCACAATAATACGTGCAACAGTCTTCACACCAGATGATAGGTAGCGAGTGCCGGTGAGCATATAGTTATCTAAGGCAGGAAACTGAACTTGAGTTTTATTGATGCTTCTTGGCATCTGGTTCACATTTGGAATAGCTTGCATGTCTATATTTCCCGATATTGAACTATTGACCTTTAAAGCGAGGTTGACGTTTTTCGCTCATTGCTCGCATACCTTCGACTGCATCTTCAGATTGTATTAGTGGAAGAAGATGAGTCTTTAACTGATTAAAAGCGTACTGCTCATCATGTGAAATCGCTTCGTGAGCAGCCGTCAAGGTGGCTTGAACAGCGAGTGGAGCAGCTGAAGCGATGGATTCGGCGAGTTCAATAGCACGGTCAAGCGGATCTTGTTCTGTTACTTCGGTAATTAAATGAAGTCGATATGCAGTTGCAGCATCAAAAAAATCCCCCGTCAATAAGTAGCGCATTGCATTAGACCAACCTGCAGTTTTAACGAAGCGTGAAGTTGCTCCGCCAAAGGGGAGGATGCCACGTTGCACTTCAAGTTGAGTAAATTGGGTATTTTGATGGGCAATACAGATATCGGCATTCAACATCAATTCTATTCCAGCAGTAAAACAATACCCCTTCACAGCGACAACGACTGGTTTTTTTCGTTTACGACCAGTCGTGCCCCATGGGTTAATCAGATTCATATCTTCCGAAAATATACCATCTGACATACGCGGCTGAAGCTCAACCAGATCTAATCCTGCCGTGAAGTGCTCTCCATGTGCATAAATCACAGCACAGCGTAAATCGGACTGGTCTTCATAGGTGGTAAGTGCTTGTGAAAGTTCATCAATCATATGACTGTCGAATGCATTGCGCTTCGCAGCACGGTTTAAACCAATCAGCATCAGATGATTACGAATTTCAATAGTTATTCTGGTCATTTGAGTTGTATTCATCATTATTATTTTCCATTGAGGATATTCTATTTTTAGAGGAGTTTAATGGTTAGGTCAAAACTGTGCAGTTCAAATTGAACAGCGCTAAGTCGTGTTCGTTAAGAATCATGTATGGTGCCATTCAATATACGTTAGGATAGACGTATTGAATAAACCACGATCATTTTAAGTAGTGTATGAGCCTTTTAGAAATTATTTCAGTATTGATGAGTGTATTGGGTGTAACCCTCACGATTCGTCGTAATATATGGTGTTGGCCTGTGAATCTCGTGGCTTATGGCTTATATGCAAAGTTATTTTATGACTATCAACTCTATGGTGAAACGATATTGCAATGCGTGTTTATCGGTTTAGGACTGTATGGTTGGTGGATATGGAAAGCTCAGTTTAAACAACAAGAGCAACTTGCCATCAATCGTATTCAAGGGTTGAGAATTATCAAACATGTGTTTTTTACGATGTTGGCAGGATTTATTTTTGGTTTAGGTCTGGATTATTTTACGGATGCTTCCATTCCTTATTTAGATGCTCAATTGGCAAGTTTAAGTCTGCTCATTACATATTGGACGTCTAAACGATATTTGGAAATTTGGCCTGCTTGGATCGCGGTGGATATCATCTATGTGATGATGTTTATGTATAAAGATCTATACTTGACGGCTGGTCTTTATGGCGCATTTATTGTTTTAGCCTTATTAGGTTATCTTCAGTGGAAGAAAAAATATCAAGTTCAACAGCAAACCGTCTACTCACTCTGAAAAATTTACATCCTTGGACATTGATTTGAATGATTCGATCTGCAAAATAAAGCAGATCGACGTAACAATGAAATTGAATTTAACCAGTAGACTTTAAATGTATGATTATCCACTTTTGGGAAGCTCGATTTCTGCAATTTGTAAAATCATTACAACAGCATCCTCATCGTTATCTTAACTTTGAATCCGTTGCCGATTTTTATCAAAGTCAGTGGTTAAAAACGCTTCCTCCTCATACTGAATATTTTTGTACTGGATTAGACGATGGTGCAGAGCAATTTGATATTTTGATTCAATATTTGCATCATCAAGTCAGTATTCACATTGCACAAGAAATTAAAGTTATTTATCGAGAACTCGATCTCTAAGAGTTAGGAGTGTGCTTAGCAATTTTTAGCTGAGTCAAATTAAAATGCTTGAGCGTATCCTTAGCTGGATTTAAGCAAAAAAAGCTTTAAAAAAAAATAGAATAAATGGTAAAAAAACCTTGATAAATCCTAATCTTAAGGTTAGATTGTGATAATAAGTGCAATTATAATAAAAAATATGTGATTTTATTCACTATATTTTGTAGGGGTGAAATAGATTTAATGATTACAGAGTTAAATGAAAATATAGTTTATTTTGATGAGCTGTTTCAATTGAGTTAGTTCATTATGTTAAGACTATTCAATCGAATTTTTCGCCCCTATACACTTCATTCATTTATGAATCAAAGTGTGTTGATGAATTGGAGTAACTTAAATAAATGTATTCTGGTCATGGTATTGGGCGGGCTTGCACATATCACCTGGATTACATGGTATTTATTTTCATTTCATCATCCTGCATTACATCATTGGCTCAATCCTGATTATTATTATTTTCACCTATCACGGATGTTGCTGTGCTGTGTATTACAGTTTTTGCTGATCATTCCTTGTGTCATATGGCGTCATAAAGAATGGGTGAGACAATATTTACCTTACTTTATTATTTTGGTATTTTCCGTAAGCTTTATTTATGGTGGCTATTCGGTTGGTATCAGTAGTCCTGCTACCGTTGCGGGATTTATCAGTATTTTAACAGTTGGTCTGGTTTTATTTGAACGCAAGATTGTATATCTGCTTTTTTTACCAGTCACTGTATATATGCTCATTGCAATTGTCAGTAGTGCATTGGGTTACATGACCTACGCACCGGTCTTTAGTGATCAGCTCAATTATTCAGTCATGGTATTTAATGAATTCTGGGTTTATTCACAACTTTATTTTTACGTGCCTATTTTTTTTGCGACTTTTGTATTGTTTGAGATTTTGTTGACGCAATGGAGAAATCGAGAAAAACAAATTAATTTAATGAGTCAAATGGACCCGCTTACGGGGATTTATAACCGTCGAAAAATAGGTTTAGAACTCAATGAAATTCAATTACAAGAACGAAAATTTGCTCTCATTCTGTTAGATCTTGATCATTTTAAGAGTATTAATGATAACTATGGTCATGATATCGGAGACAACGTCTTAAAGCGTGTTGCCAATGTACTACGTCAAAATATACGTGATACAGATATTGTCGGGCGATTTGGTGGTGAAGAGTTTGTGATGCTGTTGCAGAATAAAAACCTCAGAGCTGCGATGGAGGTCGCAGAGCGGTGTCGCAAAGAAATTGAAAATGAGCTCTTTTATATCGATGAACGTACGACGATCAGAGTGACAGCAAGCTTTGGTATAGCCATTTCTGAATTTAATTTAAATAAAGAAGCGGTGATTCGTCATGCAGATCAAGCATTATATCTGGCAAAAAAACGTGGTCGTAATCAGGTTAGACACTACTACGAACTTCAGGATGCTGATGTCATACAAAAAAGTGAAACTTGAGCCGTAAAATTATCAGGTCACAAATTCGTCATTTAAATCAGTTTTACTTCATCTTGAAATGCTTTAAGATTGGTTGACTATTAATCAAATATTTGATTTAAAATTTAAAAAATTATGAAGATCAAATTCTTATCATAATTGAGATGAACGTATTATGACGATACTACCCGTTGCTCAAAAAGGTGAAGTGATCCTTGAATTGGTTGCATCGCCGGTAAGTGAACTTGAGTTTAGTAGTAGCTGGTTAACGCATCTGGTTGAAGCAATGAATTTTACGATGCAACAGCGCAATGGTGTCGGTATTGCTGCACCACAAGTTTATGTCTCTAAAAGGATTATTATCGTCGCTTCAAAACCCAATATACGGTATCCCGATGCGCCTGAGATGGAGCCTATTTACATGATTAATCCTGAAATATTGGAGCGTTCTGATCATGTTGTTTTAGGAGAAGAGGGATGTTTAAGTGTAGAGAATCGACGTGCGGAAGTAGCTCGAGCTTCATCAATCCGTGTCCGTTATCGTAATATGCAAGGACAGGAAATTACTGAGACTTTTTCAGGATTCCCTGCACGAATTATTCAACACGAAATTGACCATCTTGATGGGATCTTGTTTGTAGAGCGAGTTCACGCTGCTTAAAAAGACAATATAAAAGATAAAAGGACAGAATGAAGTTAATCAGGAAGATTCAACATATGATTAAGCGATTGTATCGTATGGCCAATACGTACATCCTTGATCCTCAAAATATGCTGATCAATTGGAGTGATTTTAAAAAGGGACGGCTTATCCTCTTTTTTGGAATTCTAAGCCAACTTGAGGTCGCTCGCTGGTTAATTGTGGCTTTTTATACCCCTGAAAAAGCACAGTGGTTAAATCCTGACTATTTTGAATTACGTGTTACCCAATTGTTGGTGACCTCCGTGATTTATCTTGTCCTGTTTTGGAGTTGTTTCAAGTTTCAGCATATCGCTAAGTTTCAAACCTTCATTGCTTACTTTGCCCCTAGTTTCTTTGGAATGACCATGATTTATTCAGGGTATTCGATTGGAATTTATAGCCCTGCAACGATGGCAGGGTTCATCAGTATTGTATTGGTCGGGTTGGTATTTTATAGCCGTAAAATTATTTATGGGATTGCAATTCCAATTACGATATACACGTTATTAACGTGTTACTTGACGCATATCGATCGAATTCGTTATGCACCTATGTTTAGTGATGAGTTGAATAAAAGTATCGTTTACCAAAATGATTTTTGGGTCATGAGCATGGTACAGCTCTACGTGCCTATTTTACTTATGAGTGTTTTATTCTTTGAGATTTTACTCACTCAATGGCGCAGTCGTGAAAAACAATTCGAAACCAGCAGTAAATTTGATGCGCTGACGAACGTTTATAACCGTCGTCAGATCAATGAAGTGTTATCACATTTTCAGCAGGATCGTGCTGATTATGCTGTGATCTTATTGGATTTGGATCATTTTAAACAAATTAATGATCAATATGGTCATGCAGCAGGAGATGAAGTCCTGAAACAGGTGGCGACGCGTTTGGAATATCATGTTCGTATTGGTGATACGGTTGGACGTTATGGCGGTGAAGAATTTATATTAATTCTGGACAATCTCAGTCGTGATCAAGCGGTTGATATCGCAGAACGTTGCCGTAACGCGATTGCACAGCAGCCGATTGTGCTGGATGATGGAACCTCGTTAAATGTGACGGCAAGCTTTGGTATTGCACTATCCCATGAGTTATCTGATCAAGACGTCATTACGCATTGTGCAGATCACGCTTTATATATTGCCAAAGAAAGCGGACGAAATCAGGTACAGTTATATCAGCCAGCTTAGTTGAATGATTAAATTTCGGTTTTGGTACTACTAACTATAGAGAAACATACGCTTAGGTTTTTTTTATAGCAATGCTTTTGTTTTGGTCAGTGATCATCAAATTCATACCATAAATTGATCTGAACGATAAAGCAGTCTTTTTAATGCTTAAAGCGCATTGACATGATCGCTGAATACATCCAAATTTTAATAAAAATAAATATGAATATTCGATAATACAATTAGATGATGACTCGAGAGAATGAAGTACAACAACAGCGCAGTTTATTGCAAGCTATCAAATATGTCTTGTTAGAATCTGATCGTTCTATTATTAACTGGTCCAACTTTAATAAAGGGATTCTGTTACTTATATTTGGGCTGTTGATGCTCATTGGTCATTGGTTGTGGTACTACCTAACTTTCAATTCAGAATATCAAATTTGGTTAGATCCAGAATATTATCCTCATCGGACATTGACCACATGTTTACAAGTGATTTTGACCACGTGTTTTCTGATAATCGCTTTAATGCTTCGAAAAAATGCTACTGCTCGCCGAATCTTGGGCTATTTAATCCCCTTATTTTATGGATTGCTTGTCATTTTTTCGGGATACACGGTTGGGATTTATAGTCCTGCGGTGATGGCGGGAACGGTCAATATTGTATTAATTGGTTTTGTGTTATATGAACAGCGCATCATCTATAGCGTCTCTTTTATTATTGCTTGTATTATCGTGTGGTTGGCAGTACTGACGGCCAATGGTCAACTGACTTATGCACCATTATTTAGTGATGCACTGAATCAATCTAATTTGTATGCCAATCCTTTTTGGCTGAAAAGTATGGCGGTACTATATTTACCCATACTGTTGTGCTCAGCAGTTTTTTTTGAGTTGATCTTGTCACAGTGGAGACGACGGGAGCGTAAGATTGAAATACTAAGTCAGAAAGATGCGTTAACCAACCTCTATAACCGTCGTTACATCAATCAGTTTACTAGTAAGTTAATTCAACAAAATCGCAGCTTTGCTTTCATCCTCTTAGATCTCGATTTCTTCAAGCAGATTAATGACAATTATGGTCATGATGTTGGTGATCTTGTACTTAAACGTATTGCTCTCGTTTTAAAACAGCAAACACGAGAAGAGGATATAGTGGGACGACTCGGTGGTGAAGAGTTTGTTCTAGTACTTAAAGATGGTGATATCGACGAAGCATTAATCATCGCAGAACGCTGCCGTCGAACGATCGAAAGTGAAAAAATTGAGATTAGCCCAGCGACTTTTATTCAAGTGACCGCAAGCTTTGGCGTGGCGATGTCACAAAATTTACCATATCTACCCACAGACGAAGTAAAGCAAAGGATTTATAGTGCAGCGGATAGAGCACTATATATTGCAAAGCAAAATGGCCGTAATCAAGTCAAATGTGACACGATATCGACAGCTGAATTTAACATTTGAGATCTTATTTTGGGTCTCCATTGATCACCAAGAGAATAAAAATGAAGACACCTATACCTGATTATCTTGCCCATGTATTGGACCAATGTCATGCGAATACCGAAGGAGCATTGGCTGACTATATTCCAGAACTGGCAGCTGCCAATCCAAATCGTATCGCTTTAGCACTTTCAACCATTGATGGTACGATTTATTCTTCAGGGGATGATGAGGTTGAGTTCACGATTCAATCAATGTCTAAACCATTTGCTTATGCGTTAGCGATTCAAGAACATGGTTTGGCTCAGGTATTAGAAAAAGTTGGTGTTGAACCTTCGGGGGAAGCATTTAATCAAATCTCATTAGAAAAAGAACGATCGATTCCCAAGAACCCAATGATTAACTCGGGTGCGATTACGACACATTCTTTATTACCTCATAAAAAGACTGTTTCTCGTGCAGAACATTTACGACGTTTCTTAAGTGAACTGTGTGGGCGTGAATTAACCTTTGATGAGCAAGTCTATCAATCTGAACTCAAAACAGCATTTCGTAATCTTTCGATTGGATATATGTTGCGTACCGTCGGCGTGCTAGAAGAAGACCCAGAGCATATTGTTCATGGTTATATTCTACAGTGTGCGATTAAAGTCACCGTGAAAGATTTAGCGCGAATGGGCAGTGTATTAGCGAATGGCGGAAAAGACCCTGTTACGGGAAAATGTATTTTAGATCGTCAGGTATGTCGTCAGGTACTTAGTGTCATGATGACGTGTGGTATGTACGATGCAGCTGGAGATTGGTTGACCACCGTTGGTATTCCTGCCAAAAGTGGTGTGGCAGGGGGGATCATTGGTGTCTTGCCAGGTCAGGTTGGAATTGCGGTTTTTTCGCCTAAATTAGACAGCCACGGCAATAGTGTTCGAGGTGTGGAAATCTTTGAACGTCTATCAAGTGATATGGGATTACATTTAATGGAGGGAACCCCTTCAGCACAAACCATTATCCAAAGTCGCCGTGAGTATGATGATGGCATGGTGGTGTATGAGCTACGTGGTGTCTTGCAATTTACAGAGACTGAAATGTTCTTGCGTGAGTTACAGAATGAGCCTGTAGGTAAAAATAAAGTAGTGCTTGATCTTACACATCTGACCTTAATCCATGATGTCGGTGCTCGAATGTTATTTGAAGGTGTGAAACGTCTACAGGATGATGGTCACAAAGTGGTGGTCTTAGATGCGGAATCATTGTTATCGGAACAACAAAGTAAAGGACACAAACGCGTCATTGTCCAACAGCATTTGCATGATTATTTAAAGTGATCAGCAAAGATGATGCACTTTAAGATGCGTGTATAATATTGAAAATTGTATACCGTTTTTTGGGAATGTTATGAAGTCTGAAGTCCAGCAAGGAAAAATTAAAATTTATCATGCCGATAAAGGTTTTGGTTTTATTGGTGGTGCAGGTGAGGATATTTTTTTCCACATTTCTGACTTTCCTGCAGATGAAGGTGAGCCAAAACGCAATGACCGAGTCAAATTTCAGGTTGTTGAAAATCAAGGTAAATTAAAAGCAGTCAAAATTCAACGTGTAGCTGACCAGTCAGCGAAAGCGAAGAAGTCTCGTGTGGCATCACATAATCAGGCGATTACCAGCGCATTATTATCAAGTTTTAAAAAATAAAAAGCAAAAAAAGCCCTGAATCATCAGGGCTTTTTTGTAGAACAGATCAATCATTCATGTCATGTTTAGATGTTATTTTAGATGATCGGCAATATCGGTAAAAATCACACCTAAACCATATGCACCTGCATCAGGATAGCCTAAGCTACGATCCCCGACAGTACCTGCACGACCCATACGTGCAACAATCTCTTTGGTCGATTCTGCGCCTTGAACAGCAGCTTGAGCACCTAAGATAAAGTTTTCCTTAAAGCTTTTGTCGGTGTTGTTTGACCATGAATCTGCGCATGGCACTAAAGCATCGATCAACGTTTTATCACCGACAACAGCGCCACGTCCAAATGAACGTTCGCCTGTAGTTTGAATACCTTTTACTGCGGCTTGCAGCATATCGGCAAAATCCACCACGCTTAACGTGGTTTTACCTTGAATGGCTTTACTTGCGGCACGGAATGCAGAACCCCAGATGGGACCCGAAGCACCGCCACAATGTTCCATAATGATCATGGAGCTATTGAGCAAGAATTCATCCATCTGCTGTGCTTGGATCAAGCTTTGCCATTCTTTCTTGAGTTGTTTAAAGCCTTTAGCCACACTCATGCCGAAGTCGCCGTCACCTGCGTGCGCGTCTAACTCACAAAATAGCACTTCATTTTTAATAATACAGGCAGCCATGACATCGACCACATAGCGCATGTTTTCAATGGTAAATTGCTCATTTTGAATTTCAGCATGTTCTGCTGCAGTTTCAACTTGGCTGTTGCCTTGATGTTGGGTAGCCGTATCTTTTATCGCAAACTCAATGGCTAAAGCAGGTGAACCATCAAGTTTAAAGGCAGGGGTGTTGGCTTCAGCATCTAAGTATGTTTTGAGTTCATCATCCAATTCAAGTAATGAAATGGATGCACCATTCATGTCGATACTGGTCATGTAGTTGCCGACAAAAGTACGGTAAATTTTGATGCCCTTATGTGCAAGGTGTTCACATACATCATGATTAAACAGATACAGTTCTTGCATTGGGGTAGAACCAAAGCCATTGATCAATACTGCAACTTCTTTCATGTCTGGACGATCTAAAAACAGGTCATCGACCATACGTTGTGCCAGTTCTTTTGCTGGCAAGATTTTTTCACGACGGATGCCTGGTTCACCATGAATACCGACGCCGTATTCCATTTCATCATCGGCAAGGGTAAAAGTTGGTGTACCTTTGGCGGGAACAGTACATGAGCTATAGGCAAAACCTAAACTGATGACATTGGCTGCGGCTTTCTGTGCCACCGCTTTAACTTCACTCAGCTCTAAGCCTTTTGATGCGGCAGCCCCTGCAATTTTATGTACAAAGACTGTGCCTGCCACACCACGACGACCGACAGTATAGAGGCTGTCTTTCACCGCTATATCATCTGCAACTTTCACAAAGTCGACTTGAATCCCGTCTTCAGTGGCTAAAGCTGCACCATTCTGGAAATTCATCATATCGCCAGAATAGTTTTTGATGATCATCAACACGCCTTTGTCGGTTGCGACGTGTTGTAATGCTTTATAGACCTGAATTTGTGACGGTGATGCAAAGACATCGCCACACACAGCAGCGTCTAACATGCCTTGACCTACAAAGCCCGCATGTGCAGGTTCGTGACCGCTACCGCCACCACTGATGAGAGCAACATTATTATGTTTTTCTTTTCTTGAAATAATTTTATGTGACTCAGTAAATGCGAGTTCAGGGTGAGCAAGGACAAAGCCTTTGCACATGTCGACAACCAAGTTTTCAGGGTGGTTGATGAGTTTTTTCATGGAAATATCAAACTTTTGGTAATTTCATTAATAAGTTTTAATTATTCACTAAACTTGAAATATTTGCTGATCTAAAAATGTTAAAACGGATGATTTGGGGGGGGCTATTTTCACCTCTCCCTAACCCTCTCCTAGAAGGAGAGGGTATTTTCTTTATCGAATTTATAGTGGTTTTAACTTCACAATGAATGCTCCGTCTCCTATTGGGATGTGAAGCAATGCTTCGCAAGGGGGGAGGGGAGTCAAGAAAATCAATTTAGGTTATTAAGTATTCAAAAAATTAAGTTATATTATTGTTTTAAAATTATAAAATTGGGGCTATGAAAAGTACAATTTACACAGAACTTCAAAATTTTTTCTTAGATACTCCTTTTGTGTTATTTGGTACAGGTACCTCTTGTGCACTTGATACTCGTTTCGGTATGGGAGCATTACAACAATATTTAGAAAATGAGTTTAGTACTCTATCGGGTGTAATGTTAGAAGAATGGCAGGCTGTTCTTGATAAACTTAATAGTGGAATAGATTTTGAAAATTCTATGAATGAAGTTAATTCAACTGAATTAATTAATAGGATAGTTGAAAATACAGCTAATTTTGTAGCCTCAATAGATAAAGAATATTCAACTCAAATTTTGGATGGCAAAGTTTCATGGAGCTTAAGAAAAATAATTAATAAATTATTTAATTCTATTGGCGAAAATCAAGTCTTGAATGTGGCAACCCCTAACTATGATTTACTTTGTGAATATAGTCTAGTATCAGACAATATTGCTTATTGCACCGGATTTAGCGGAGGTGTTATTAAATATCTAGATTGGGAAAAGTCTTGCAATCATCATCAGCATATTACTCCGTCAACTGGTCGCAGACCACCGAGAAAAGCCTTAAAAAAGCATATTAAGTTTTATAAGCCTCACGGGTCTCTTAATACTTTTTTATATAAGGATAAAGTTGTTGAGAGTGATATTTGGACACATTCGAAGCCTCTTACAGTTGAGCGTATATTGGTAACACCTGGTTTATCAAAATATGAAAAATTACATGAGCATAGAACTTCATTGTTAAGTGCTTATGATGCTGCAGTAAATGGGTCAAGTTCATTTTTATTTTTGGGTTTTGGATTTAATGATATGCAGTTAGTAAATGGGACAATAAAGAATAAAATTCAAAATAATAAGAATAATGCTTTAGTTATTACAAGAGATTTAAATGAAAGAATTGAAGAGTGGATGAATAGCTCTGAAAATATGTGGGTAATTTGCAAACAAGATTCAAATGATAATGCAAGAGTCTTTAATAAAAAACTTGGTAGTTGGTATGAGCTTGATATTAATTTATGGGAATTTTCAGTTTTTAGTAAAGAAATTTTAGGGACATAATTATGTTTTCGTTTGATGAATCTTATTATCTAGGTGATGTTAGAGAAGTAGATACTAGAAAAGTATCAATATTAGTAGAAGACAGTAATAATTTAAAAAAAGCACGAGTAAATCAATTAATCGCTGCTAAATTAAATATTGCTTACGATTATTGGCTGATTGGTATGATAGATAAAGTTATTAAATCTATTGTAGTAAGTCCAACTAGTATAACGGAAGAGGAAGAAGAATTAGAATATTTGGAAGAAACGATAGTTAATACGGTTAAAGTAACTTTGATGGGTGCTCTAAAATGGGATGCGAGTAAACAAAAAAATATATTTACTAGATCAGTAGATCATGTGCCTGAAATTGATACTCAATGTTTTGTATTAAAAGATGCAAATTTAGAAGTTTTTATGGGTCATTTATCTGATGGTAAAGATTCAAAAAGCTTACTAGAGTTAGGGGTTTTCAAATTAGATGATAAGGCGAAAGCGTTATTAGATGGAAATAAACTGTTTCAACGTCATGCTGCTATATTAGGAAGTACAGGTTCAGGGAAATCTTGGACAGTCGCTACTTTACTAGAAAATACCTCCAAATTACCCTCCTCTAATATCATTGTTTATGATTTGCATAGTGAATATAAAAGTCTAGCCTATGCTAAGCAACTTAGAATTCCTGGTCCAGAAGATGATATTTCTTCACTAGAAAATATATATTTGCCTTATTGGTTACTTAATAATGATGAAATTCAGACACTTTTTGTAGATGGTAGTGAGTTTACTGCTCATAACCAAGTTGTTTTAGTTCAAAATACTATTTTGGAGTTAAAGAAAAATTTTTTAGAAGATAATAATAAAGGTGATCTTATAGAAACTTTAACATTTGACAGCCCTATTCCTTATAGAATTGAAGACTTATTAGATCGATTAGAATATTTAAATACAGAAAGAGTTCCGGGTGCTAATAATAAAGATAAAAATGGTCCCTATCATGGAGAATTAACAAGGTTACTTGTAAGGATAAAAAGTCGTGTTAATGACAAAAGATACTCCTTTCTGTTTCAAAATGATTCCTCATATCTTCAATACGAATCCTTATATCATATTGTTGCAAAATTAATGTCATTTGCTGAAAGAAATATAAAAGTTGTTGATTTTTCTGATGTGCCTGCTGATATTTTGCCAACTATTATCGGATTGGTTTCTCGACTAACGTATCAAGTACAATTTTGGAGTGATTCTGCTAGTAGAAGACCTTTAGCTTTTGTATGTGACGAAGCACATCTATATTTACCAAACTATCCTAATAGCCCATTAGAAAAACGAGCAGTTGCAACTTTTGAAAAGATTGCTAAAGAAGGACGAAAATATGGTGTTGCTTTATTAATTGTGAGTCAACGGCCTTCTGATGTTAGTACTACGATATTAAGCCAATGCAATAATATTATCTCGTTAAGATTAACAAATTCTGATGATCAGAGTGCTGTGAGAAGTGTTTTGCCTGAAAGTTATGCCAGTTTATTAGAGCAATTACCATTGCTGGATGTGGGTGAGGCAATGGTTGTTGGTGATGCGGTATTACTTCCTAGTCGTATTAAAATTCATGAACCAACTCAGAAACCACTCAGTGCTACGATTGATTTTTGGACAAAATGGTCTGAGGAGGTTAAAGAAACAAACTTTGAAAAATCAATCGAGAATATGAGAAGACAAAACAGAAATTAATATTTCAATAAAAAATCCCCTCACTCGAGGGGATTATTTTTTCTAAACTACGAGATTCTTAAACAATAGAATCATCCAAATTCGGCGCTAACCAACGTTTCGCTTCATCCAACGTCCAACCTTTACGCTTCGCATAATCTTCCAACTGATCGCCAGAGATTTTACCCACGTTAAAGTATTCAGTTTCAGGGTTGGCGTAGTAGAAACCGCTCACTGATGAAGGTGGCCACATTGCAAAGCTACTAGTTAAGTAAGTTCCAATCTTTTCAGTCGTACCTAACCAATCAAACAACGGCGCTTTTTCAGAATGTTCAGGACAAGCAGGGTAGCCCGGTGCAGGACGAATACCCACATACTTCTCTTTGATCAACTCTTCATTCGAAAGCTGTTCATCGGTTTGGTAGCCCCAGAACTCTTTACGAATACGTTGGTGCAAGTGTTCAGCAAATGCTTCTGCAAAACGGTCACCCAAGGCTTGAACCATAATCGCGTTATAGTCATCACCTTTGGCTTTGTATTCTTGCGAAAGTTCTTCCGCACCAAAGATCGATACAGTGAAACCACCCAAATAATCTTGCGCCACGTCTTTCGGCGCTACAAAGTCAGCCAGTGAGAAATTCGCTTTGCCTGTCACTTTGTCAGACTGCTGACGAATATGCTCAAAGGTATGCGTCACATTGCCATTTTCATCAGTTACCGCAACAGTGTCTGCTGCAACACGGTTGGCAGGGTAAAGACTGAAAGTAGCGCGCGCATCGAAACGTTTATTTTCGATGATGTCTTTGAGCATCGCTTGTGCTTGTTCAAACAAATCACGTGCAGCTTCACCCACAACTTCATCTTCAAGGATTTTCGGGTATTTACCCGCCAAACTCCAAGAAATAAAGAATGGTGTCCAGTCGAAGTATTCCACCAAAGTTTCTAAAGGATAGTTGGTGAATGTTTCAGAACCAATAAAGTTTGGTTTTACAGGTGCATGCTTTTCAAAGTCAATTTTGAAGCCATTTTCAACTGATTCAGCATAAGACAGTTTTGCAGCTTTCGGTTGCTTATTCGCTAGACGTGTACGGATTTTTTCATAATCCGCTGCATAGTCCGCTGCCAATTGAGGCTTCATATCAGCAGATAAAAGTTGCGTTGCAACACCGACTGCACGAGAGGCATCAGCAGTGTAGTACACGCCATCATTGTGATATTGCGGCGCAATTTTCACGGCAGTATGCGCTTTCGATGTTGTTGCACCACCAATCATGAGTGGAATGTTAAAGCCTTTACGTTGCATTTCTTTCGCAACAAAGACCATTTCATCGAGTGATGGTGTAATCAAACCTGACAAACCGATGATATCAACTTTCTCATCAATCGCAGTTTGTAGAATTTTCTCACACGGTACCATCACGCCAAGGTCAACGATGTCATAACCGTTACAGCCAAGTACCACACCCACGATGTTTTTACCGATGTCGTGTACGTCGCCTTTAACAGTAGCAAGCAAGATTTTACCTTTGGCTTCGCCTTGGGTTTTTTCTGCTTCAATAAATGGGTTCAACCAAGCCACGGCTTGTTTCATCACACGTGCAGATTTCACCACTTGTGGTAAGAACATTTTGCCGGCACCGAACAGGTCACCCACCACGTTCATCCCTGCCATGAGTGGACCTTCGATCACATCAAGTGGACGAGCTGATTTTAAACGTGCTTCTTCAGTATCTTCATCGATATAAGTCGTAATACCTTTAACTAACGCGTATTCAAGACGTTTTTCTACAGGTTCATTGCGCCATTCAAGGTTTTCTTCAGCCTTTTGCGCACCCGCTTGACCACGATATTTTTCCGCAACAGCGAGTAATTTTTCAGTCGCTTCTTGACCGCTTGCGCCTTGGTTACGGTTCAGTACCACATCTTCAACAGCTTCTTTTAGCTCAGCATCGATATCATCATAAATTGCAAGCTGACCTGCGTTGACGATCCCCATGGTTAAGCCTTGTTGAATGCCGTGATACAAGAACACCGCATGGATCGCTTCACGAACAGGCTCATTACCACGGAATGAGAACGATACGTTTGAGATCCCGCCTGACACCATGGCATTTGGCAGGTTTTGCTTAATCCAACCTGTTGCTTCAATGAAGTCCACACCGTAGTTGTTGTGTTCTTCAATACCTGTTGCGACCGCAAACACGTTCGGGTCAAAAATAATATCTTCAGATGGGAAACCCACTTCGTTGACTAAGACATCGTAAGAGCGCTTACAGATTTCCTTTTTACGTTCAGCTGTATCCGCTTGACCATTTTCATCAAACGCCATGACAATGACTGCCGCACCGTACTGACGGCAGAGGCGAGCACGTTCTACAAACTCGTCATAACCTTCTTTTAAGGAAATTGAGTTTACAACCGCTTTACCTTGGACGCATTTCAAACCTGCTTCAATGATCTCCCATTTAGAAGAGTCAAGCATGATTGGCACACGTGAAATATCAGGCTCAGATGCGATCAGATTCAGGAAATGCACCATCGCTTCTTGCGAATCCAGCATCCCTTCATCCATGTTGATGTCGATGATTTGCGCACCGGCTTCAACTTGTTGGCGAGCAACATCTAAAGCTTCAGTGAAGTTACCTTCTTTAATCAGGCGTAAGAATTTTTTAGAACCTGTCACGTTGGTACGTTCACCGACGTTCACAAACAATGAATCTTTAGTAATGTTAAATGGCTCTAAACCACTTAAACGACATGCAGGTTCAATTTCAGGGATTTGACGCGGTGCAATACCTTCAACTGCTTGCGCAATCGCACGAATATGATCCGGCGTCGTACCACAACAACCACCCGTAATGTTAATTAAGCCACTTTCAGCAAATTCTTTAATAAATGCTGCAGTTTCTTCAGGAGTTTCATCATAACCACCGAAGGCATTTGGTAAGCCTGCGTTTGGATGCGCTGAAACAAAAGTATCCGCAACGTCAGACACGGTTTTGACGTGTGGACGCATCGCATCTGCACCCAGTGCACAGTTAAAGCCAATCGATAAAGGCTCTGCATGGCGCATTGAGTTCCAGAATGCTTCTGCGGTTTGACCTGTGAGTGTACGCCCAGATGCATCGGTAATGGTGCCCGAAATCATAATTGGCAGTTCGTAACCAATTTCTTTAAACACTTCTTTCACTGCAAAGATCGCAGCTTTGGCATTTAGGGTATCGAAGACCGTTTCAATCAAGATGATGTCTGCACCACCTTCAATCAATGCCTTAGTCGCTTCAATGTAGTTAACTTTTAACTCATCAAAGGTGATGTTACGGAATGCCGGATCATTTACATTTGGTGAAATTGAAGTGGTACGTGACGTTGGTCCTAATACGCCTGCGACAAAACGTGGCTTTTCAGGTGTTGAGTATTTTTTACATGCTTCTTTGGCAATTCGAGCTGCTTCACGGTTAATCTCAGGAACCAAATCTTCCATATGGTAGTCAGACATTGAAACACGCGTTCCATTGAACGAGTTGGTTTCAATAATATCTGCACCAGCTTCAAGATAAGCTTCATGAATGCCTTGAATAATCTGTGGCTGAGTTAGAACCAATAAGTCGTTATTACCCTTAAGGTCGTAGGCCCAATCCTCAAAACGTTCACCACGGTAATCAGCTTCTTCCAATTTGTGGCGTTGGATCATGGTACCCATTGCACCATCAATAATCAGGATACGTTTGGCAAGAAGCGCTTTTAAGGTGGCGAGGGTAGACATCAAATGACTCTCACAAAAATCTGCACAAATAATGGTGCAATATTTTAGCAGAGTTACGTCCACTTTTCTGATAAATAAAAATTTATGAACCTATTCCCAAAAAATTAAGGATGAATTTCATCCATCAACTACGATGATCAATCTATCAAAACTGAAACTGACTATATTTCATCATGTTGTCATAATCTAATGTAATAATAACTGCCGTTGTAACAAATGTGACAGTGATGTCATCTTTATTTCATCTATTTAATTACCGATTGAAATAAAGATTAAAGACGAGGGTTTTGTATTAACTATTTGATTATTATTGTTAAATTTTGAATATTGGTTGTTTTTAAAGTTTAATTTTCTTAAATAAGTGTCATTTGGATGACTTATATGACAGCTCTTTGTCATATAATTGTAATAATTAAATTGAACAATAGAGGGGATATTTATCCTCTTTCTCTGCTTGCATGAATTCTAATCAAACTCCAGTTTCAGATTCAGCACAATCGTCAACGCCTATGCAGTCGACGAATGTTCACGTGCCAACGCCGAAATTCTTTATGCCAGTGTTCCTTACACTGATTGTTTCAACCTTGATTTACATTGGTTTTCAGTTGGCTGCTGATTTATCTCATGTGCCTGCTTTAAATCTTTATGCTGTGATCATGTTGGCCACGGCATTGTTTATCGCATTGGGTTTCGAGTTCGTTAACGGTTTCCATGACACGGCAAATGCTGTGGCAACAGTTATTTATACCAACGCTTTATCTGCACCTGTCGCTGTAATGTGGGCAGGCTTCTGTAACTTCCTTGGCGTAATGGTCGCAAGTGGTGCAGTTGCCTACGGTATTATCGCGCTATTGCCTGTTGAATTGATTATGAACGTCGGTTCAGGTGCTGGTTTTGCCATGGTCTTTGCCATGTTGATTGCCGCAATCGTATGGAACTTAGGAACTTGGTTCCTCGGTATCCCTGCTTCTAGCTCTCATACACTGATCGGTTCGATTTTAGGTGTGGGCATCATGAACTACATCTTAAACGCAGGTAATGGTGCGTCAGGTGTAGACATGGAACAGGTGATGAAAGTGGGTAAAGCACTTTTATTCTCACCATTAATCGGTTTTGCATTTGCGGCTGTATTGTTCTTATTGGTTAAAAAAATCTTTAAGAAACAAGTGGAATTATTCCAACCACCAGAAGGGAATAAACCGCCGCCGCCACTTATTCGTGCCATTTTGATTTTCACGTGTACCGGTGTAAGTTTTGCACACGGCTCAAATGATGGTCAAAAAGGTATGGGTCTGATTATGTTGATTCTGATCGGGATCGTGCCATTGGCATACTCTTTAAACAAGAGTCTAGATCAACAACATATCCAAACGTTTGGTCAGTTATCTGCTCAAACTGCTGATTTGATTTATCCAAATCACCAAGATATTCCAGATGAAAAAGCGCGTGAAATTATCACGTCATATATCCAAACCAAAGAAATCACGCCTGAAGTTGTACCAGCTTTGGCAAGTTTAACGGATCATTTAGGTGAAAAAGTAGGAAGCTACACATCCATTAAAGATGTTCCTGAAGATCAAGTGGCTGAATTCCGTAATGATATGTACCTCAGCACGACTGCATTCAAGCGTTTAGATAAAGCAGAAGCTTTACCTGCCATGACTGAAGCGCAAGAAAAAACAGTGGACAACTACCGTGATAACTTAGATTCATTCCTTCAATACATTCCAACATGGGTGAAAGTTGCGACTGCATTGGCATTAGGTCTAGGGACGATGGTAGGCTGGAAACGTATTGTTGTTACCGTTGGTGAGCGTATTGGTAAACAACACATGACTTATGGTCAGGGGATGTCTGCAGAGTTAGTTGCAATGTCAACGATTGCTGCTGCTGATGGCTTTGGTATGCCAGTGTCAACAACACACGTTTTAAACTCTGCTGTAGCAGGTACGATGGTTGCGAATAAGTCGGGCTTAAACTTCCAAATGGTTCGCACAATCTTATCAGCGTGGATTTTCACACTGCCAGCAACAATCTGTTTATCAGGTGGTTTATTCTGGTTGTTCCTTCAGTTCACCTGATGGAATTCAATACTTAAAGACTAAAAAAGCGCTGAACAATCAGCGCTTTTTTTATGATCAATTGTTTATGACGCTTATTTTTGGAATTTAGACCAAAGTTTTTTCAAGGGGAGTTTTTCCTCAGCAAAACCATATAATGCGGCAAATGGTAGGGCGGTGCGTGCGAGATATGCTACACGCCATAATCCACCATGATTAGCACCATGCATGATTAAGTCTAATGGATGATTGAGGGCGATGTCAGGATTGGCAACCGACTGTGGGTTTCTCAAATCATGAATCCACAACGCAGCCATAATCGCATTGGTCGTCGCGGGTTCAAATGCTTCAACATCAAACAAATTGGCACCATTGAAAGCAGCTTTTAATAATGGGTTTTTGGTTACCGAATGTGTAGTGGTCGATGGAGCAATATTAATGCTGACACGTTGACCTTGTGACCGTGCTAACGTAGCGCGCCATTGTTGAATCCTTTTCGCCAACGCATAATTTGGACCTTGTTCAACCACAAGACAGTCGCAGATCCCATACTGTTTATCATGACATTGGAATAAGCGTTCTTCATTTTGTTTGAAAAAATAATCACGAGAGACAGTCGAAATACTCTTGGACAGAATATTTTCAAGTTTAGAGCGTGATTTAAACTTATCTAATCCACCTTGAATAACTTCCTGTGGTACAGCGTAGACGTCAGTGGGCGTACACATATACATTAAACTGGTATTGGATTTTTGTTGGCTGACATGTTGCATAATGGCATCCATCGCCATAGAAACACGAACGTGCTTTTCGCCATCTAAATACGCAATCGCGGCAAGATCTAAGTCTCGATCAAACTGGGTGAGCCAATGTGCAATCTCAGGGGTATCTGTTAATAAGTTAACGCCTAAACGCTCTGCAGCTTCACGTATAGATGCAGATGAATCTATTGATTCGACACTTGGAGCGTATAAGGTCGCATTGCCTTGCAGAACAGTATTCAAAATCTTTGTCCATACTCGCTCATGATTTAAATCAAGCGCCACGATATTGGCTTTCCATTTCGCCAGCCAAGGTAAAGGTCCTGCTTCAGAAGCTGCACCAAACAGCACCATTGTTCGATCTGAAAGGTCAAACCACTCTGGATGCTGCACACACGCTTGTAGTGCCTGTGCATGTGATGCTTCTATAATACCTCGGTCTAACCAAAGTTGAATTTGGTCGAGTAGGGCTTGACCTTCTAAATTTTTACCCTGATAAGGTACAAACCATTGTGGCTCAGCATTAGAGTTTCCTTGAAGTGTGTAGGTATTTAAATCTTTTGATTTAAGATTCATCACTTCATTCAATGCATGTGTATGTTGATCACGTTGAAAACTAAACTCTTCATAAGCTTGTTGAAGTCCATCTTGAGCGATGCGCAGCGCAGCTTCAGGTGATGAGAGCCCACATTCTACCAACCGTTTAAAATGAATCGGATAGGATTTTCGCCAATTCTTTTCATTGATAACTGCATCAGCGTATTCTGGCTGAATCTGTTGTAATGCCGCACTGACGATGCGTTGGCCTGATTTTGAACTGCTGGGTTTAGAGGACGTGTTAGAGGAAAATTGTAAACCATCAGGTTGATTAGACATGCAAAAAATCTCAAAAAAAAATGAATAAATTCGCGGATGCCTACATTATCCTGACAAAATTAATGATCTAGGTGGCATTAATTACCAGATATTGATTGAATTATTACGAGATATTTCTAAAAAAAGGAAGCCGAAGACTTCCTTTATAAACAAAATCAATTATTTAGTATTTTTTATACCATTGATCAATTCTTCTAACATAAATGCAGTGTTATCTAAGCCAGCGCCCGTTAAATACCAGGCATCGGCATCAACAAAGATGACACGATTCTCTTTGACTGCTTGACTATTCTTGAGTAATGGATGTGATTGAATATGTTGTTTCGCAGCATAGTTTTGCGTGTTTACAGCACCACGGTCTAACACAATGATGAAATCAGGATTTTGTTTTATTGCATGTGCTAGACGCTCTAAATTGCGTTGCGCGGCAGCAAGCGCTTCTGGTGAGTTTGGAGCAGGTCGAGCACTTGAGGCTTGAGGTGCTGCAGACGGCACCACTGACTTTAAGCCAGAAATATCATAGGCAAATCCAAATCTTTCATTCTTTGCATGCGGTATAAAATTATCACCCATGGCAAAAAGCATCAGGCCGGATTTGCCTTTAGTGAGTTGTTTAAGTTGTGCTTGAAGGGCATAGACATGATCTAATTTAGATTGTGCGAGTTGTTCCTTATTAAACATTTTTGCTAAAAAAAGTGTGCGATTTTTCAGGTCTTGATTGAAGTTTTGAGTATCAGGCCAGAGGTTGATTGCAGGTGCAATTTTTTTGACCTCATTTAATTTTGCAGCAGAACGCCCGCCGACAATGATGAGATCTGGCTTTTGTTCTTTTAATAAGGTTTGGTTGGGTTCAAATAAAGATCCAGCTTTTACATATTGTTTGTCATTAAATTTTTTCAAAGCACCAACAAAAGTAGTTTCGGGTACGATTGATGCTTGAATACCCAAAGCATTCAGTGTATCCAACGCGGATAGTTCGTAAACAGCCAGCTTCTGTGGCGTATTTTGAAGTTGAATAGTTTGATCTTGATAAGTGAATTGAACAGGTTGAGCATATGAAACAAAGGCGCTGAATGAAAGAATGAGTGCCAATGGAAGTTTAATGTAAGTCATATCAATACCTCGAGGTTTGATAAAAGCTTAACATGAATATATAAATGATAATCATTATCATTGTTGAATTTGTGTTTTTGATTTATTTACCAGCATCAACTTTGAATTTAAGGGTATTTGTGCGGAGTGTTTTAAGCCCCCGCAATGATCAAAGAATTAGAGCGGTAGTTGAAACAACTTGCTGAAGAAATGTGGAATAATTTGAGGTTCAATCAATATCGTAACCACGACACCGTAGGCTGCACCCCATAAATGTGCACTGTGGTTGATGTTACTGTTTCCACGTTTACCTGACCAAATACTATAAGCAACATAAAGCACGGCAAAAATAATGGCTGGAACTGGAATAAAGAAGACAAATATCAGTTTCCATGGTTGAAATAAAATATAAGCAAACAAGACTGCTGATACTGCTCCAGAGGCACCTAGACTTGCCCAGCGGTGATCATTTTTATGTTTTAAATAGCTTGGAATAATTGCCGCGATTAAACCGCCTAAATAGAACAGAACAAATCCGAGTTCATATAAGTATTGTCGATAAAAACTCTCAATTACACTTCCAAAGAAAAAGAGTGTGATCATATTGAACAGTAGATGTGTTCCATCTGCATGTATAAAACCATGCGTGATAAATCGATCGTATTGACCTTTCTGCATGGCTGGAGGCCAAAAAATCAAACGATTCATAATATTTTGATTGGAAAATGCAACCAGTGAAATGGCAACCGTAATTAAAACGATGGTGACAGTATGATTAAAAGGTAAATCAAGCATATGGATAAGATTGAGTAAATTGCTTTAATTCTGTTCATCATGCCATTTTTTTAAATTTAATTGTTATTAATATAATAATTCTGACAAATTTAGTTGAATTTTAAATATTACCCCCGATCTTCAGTTAAAATAGAGTCTTCAGCTTGAGGAAAAATTGTTATGTCGACTGAGAACACCAGCACTGCAGTTGCTGAAGAAATTCCAAATTTATTAATTACACCAACTGCGCAAGAGTATTTGTTTGAACTTTTAGAAAAGCAAAATACTCCTGGTATCGCGGTACGTGTTTTCGTAGAACATCCGGGTACACCACGTGCTGAATGCTGCATGGCATATAGTGCACCAGATGAAGTCGTTCCAACCGACTATAAACAAGAATATCCAAAATTTGCTGCATATATTGATACACCATCAATCCCATACTTATTGGATGCAGTGATTGATTACAACAAAGATCGCTTTGGTGGTCAGTTGACTTTCCGTGCACCTAACTCGAAAGTGCCACGTGTAGGTCCAGATGCATCGATTGAAGAACGTATAACCTATGTATTACAGTCAGAAATTAACCCTGGTTTAGCAGGGCATGGTGGAAGCTGTGCATTGGTTGAAGTGGTTGAAGATGCTGAGCATGGTTTAACAGCGGTCTTGAAATTTGGTGGTGGCTGTCAAGGGTGTTCAGCGATTGATGTGACACTTAAACAAGGTGTTGAAGTTACGCTAAAACAGCATATTCCAGAGTTACAACGTGTCGTGGATCAAACAGACCACAGTCAATCTGACGGCGCTTATATGAAATAAGTCGCATTTAAATTTACAAAAGCAGATTTGAAAAGCTCCCATTAAAAGGGGGCTTTTTTTTATTGAAAACTGAATAAAATGAGTAATATCAATAAAATTGAAATGTAAAAACAAAACTATAAATGAGAATAGTTATCATAATCTATTGCAAAGTGATTATCATTTGTTACAATGCGACACAATTCGAACAAGATCTCTCCACACATTCTTTGGTAATTACACAATGCAAAAGACATTTTTAAAATCTAAGTTAGCGTTTGCTGTCTTAACCACCATGTCGGTTTCAAGTTTTGCACAAGAGCAAATTGATCAAGATACTAATGCAAAACAAGATACAACTAAGTTAAAAACAATTGTCGTAACTTCAGCGAGTGGTTATGAGCAAAATATAGCGGATGCTGCTGCTACGATTTCAGTGATTACTGCCGAAGAATTAGAAAAAAAATCTTATAGTGATGTAACTGATGCATTGAAAAATGTTCCAGGTGTATTTGTACAAGGCGGTGGAACGAACCAGACGATCTCCATTCGGGGTATGGGATCAGCTTATACCTTATTTTTAGTAGATGGACGTCCAATGAATGATGGTAGTCTTTTAACAACTAATGGGGGGGTTCAAGGAGCATCAGTAAATTTCTTACCGCCAATAGAATCAATTGAACGTATTGAAGTGATTCGAGGCCCGTCATCCTCTCTATATGGTTCTGATGCAATGGGTGGTGTAATTAATATCATTACTAAAAAGCATCAAGATCGTTTGACTGCAAGTATTCGAACAGAATATATCAAAGCTAGTAAATCGAATGACGTTAACAACGACGCAACCAATACCAGCTTGTATGTAAATGCACCATTAATTGATAAGCTTCTTTCGGTCCAAGTTACAGCTGGTCTTCAAACGATTGAAGAAAGTTCATTACAAAAAAATACAGCCGAAACAGGTGAGAGTGAACCAGATTTTCAAAAAACAAATCTAGGTACAAAGTTTGTTTTTACACCAGATGAAAAAAACACACTCACTGCTGAATATGTAAGAACTCAACAAGAGCGTACACACAACCCAGGTAAAAGTTATACCCAGTATGTTTCAGTAACGGGTCCTAAAGTTGATATTGATGGTAAAGATTTCGTTCTATCTAATGGAAATTATTATCCAGCATATAATACGAATAATCGTAATGATGATGGTGAACTAATCTATCGTTCAGATGTCGTACCGAATACAGGGACTTACTCAGAATTAGAAAAAAATAATTTTAGCCTTACTCATGATGGCGAGTACGACAATCTAAAACTCACTTCTTACTTGCAATATGATAAAGATAAAAATAATGCAATTACAGGGCGTACTGTGGGTAAAGTTCAAAATCCAGGGGGGATTTTATTTGAGACTATCACAGCCAATACACAAGGAACCTACTTTTTCGAAGATCATAGTCTGACCATTGGTGGGCGATATTTAAAAGAAAATCTTGAAGATGGTACAAGTAACCAAAATGCAGCGATGGCTGGTAAAGTCACTAAAATGGATCGATATCAATGGTCTATTTTTGCAGAAGATACTTGGAATGTCAGTGATAAGTTAGCACTAACCTTAAGCGGTCGTTTCGATGAAAATGAGTTTTTTGGTGATAATTTCAGTCCAAAGGCATATGCAGTTTATAAAGCTACAGACAACGTGACTTTAAAAGGAGGGGTAATCTCAGGTTATAAAGCGCCAAGCTTACGTAACTCTTCTCCAGATTACATGCTGAACTCAATGGGCGGGGCAATTATGCCAAACCCAAATTTAAAGCCAGAAACCAGTTTAACGTATGAAACAGGTTTTGCATTCACTCATCCTGAATTGGGTTTATCTGCAAGTCTTATGGTCTATCAAACTGACTTTAACGATAAAATTACTCGATCTGGTCGTTTAGATGGTAGTCGACTTCCCCCAAAAAATGACGGTGAGCCGCCTTACACTCAATCTGAAATTAATGATTTCGTTGATAGTAGTGCTTTTTATCAGTCCAACCCTAATCTGCCATATAACGCAAATGGTTATACACTCAACTATAACATTGATAAGGCCGAAATTAGAGGACTTGAACTGACCACAGATTACAACATCACAGATTACTTAAAATATAGACACTCTTATACATTCACAGATAGTGAGCAAAAATCTGGACAGTATGAAGGTAAACCATTGAATAATTTGCCTAAACATATGTTTAATGCAGGCTTAGATTGGGACTTTAGTGATCAATTGTATTTATGGACTCAATTGAATTATCGTGGCAAAACAGTGGGTGATACCGATGGAGATAAAACACCAGCTTATACATTTGTAGATGTTGGAGCTGTGTATAAGTATAGTGACCAATTCCAGCTATCTACTGGTGTATATAATGTTGCAAACAAAAATGTACTGAAAGATGGAAATGATTGGGTGCTTGATGGTCGACGTTACAGCTTTGCCTTGAATTATAAGTTTTAATGTCTTGTGCTTGGAGTGAGAGCGAGAATCTCACTCCAAGCTTTGAATAGTCGAGTTTAGAAGGAAAATAATGAAGCGCGTTGATGGCTATGTGGTTGACACCATCTATCCTATGTTTTTTTATCCAGAGATGCAGCCAATTTGGCTGAGTACAATCAGCCAATTTCAAGGTTATATAGCGCCAGATATATCTCAAAATTTTCGATATTTAGAGTTAGGTTGTGGTTGTGGTCTTAACTTGATTGTGGCAGCAATTGCAAATCCGCACGCTGAGTTTGTCGGAGTGGATTTTAATGACAAACACATACAACGAGCTACAGAGCTTGCTCAATCCTTACAGTTAAGCAATATAAGATTCTTAAATATAGACTTTGAAAAATTTAACAAAAATAATAATGAAGTGTTTGATTTCATTGTCTGTCATGGAGTGTATTCTTGGGTTTCTGAACACAATCAATATTTTATTAGGCAGATTCTAGATAAATCTTTAAAGGACCAAGGGCTATTCTATTTACACTATATGTGCTTTCCTGGATCCGCTACTTTACAGCCTATTCAAAAAATCTTTAACTTGGTTGATAAAAATACTTCTCAGCAATCTGCTCAAAGTATTGGATTGTCTACAGTACTAGTGAGTGAATTAAATCGGAGAGGCGCTTTTATTGGATATGACAAAATACAAGGAATTGTGAATACATTAAAAAATGATACCAATTATCTCGCTCACGAACTTTTAACTGATTATTGGCAACCCCTTTATAGTGTAGATGTACATGAGATTTTAAAGATCGAAGCTGATCTATCATATATTGGGAGTGCAGTTCCAACTGAAAACTTAGATTCGCTTAGCATTCCAGTCGACTTGCAACAGTTGATATCAGATGTGAATATTTCGAATACAAAAGAGTATCTAAAAGATATTGCTCGGGATTCAAAGCAGCGTATGGATTTGTTTCAAAAAAAATCAGTGAATTACCGTTTTGAAGACCATTTAGGAATTTTACATAAGATTAGATTAGATCTTATTCTTAACAATCAGCGATTGGATAATATTAATTTAAAAACATCAATTGGCCCAATTCAAGCTCCGAAGGAGGTGATCAGTGCCATTATTGAAAGTTTAAGAAAAGGTTCTAAAACTTTTCAACAGTTACATCACCTTCCTTGTTTTCAGCAAAATTTAAAACTACTTGTTGAGAGTATATTTTTATTGATGAATTGCCATTATATCTACCCTATAAGCGAGCATAGAAAATCAAAGGACCTACGTAAAATAGAATGTCTCAATTCATGGCTGAGTGAGCATCAAATTGAGATTCAAATTCCGACGACATATTTCTAATAAACCGCTCTAAGGAGCGGTTTTCTAATTAAGATGTGAGAATACTTAGTGCTGGATCAGAATAGTAGAATTTTTCAAGATATACACGTGCACGTTGTTTAAGGTGTTCACTAGAAATCATATGCTTAATTACGGGGCAGAGTAGAGCAGTTAATTCATTTTGAACAAGGCTTTCGTTGATATTGATATCTTGCATGATCTGATCAAAAGAGCGGTCTTGATTATGGCAATACCACGTGTAAATACCATCGTGTAATTGTTGCTTTAGGTATTCAGTTTGACGGAGGTTGTCCCAAATATCATGTCCCATTGCCACAGTATTTGGTAGATCATTGATCTCTACATAGTTTTTAACAGCAGAGAGTGGGACTTGCTTTATTTTGTGCCAAAGATTGGCTTGGAAGTGGTATAGCTTATTGTCAGCAAAGTGTTGGTTAATCACTTGTTCGCTAATTTGACTGATCTTGATAATATTTTTTTGAAGATAATGTTTGACCGTATCATCAAGATTTGAATCAGTGACACTTTCAAGAACTGATTTGCCCATTTTCATAAAGCGGCCGACACCGGGTACTTTTTTATTCATCACTGAATTATCAATATAATCCTGAATTGAATGATGGATTAACTCGGTGAGCATACTCGAAAATGCGGGATTGTTCACAATACGTTTAATTAGAGCTTGGCGGTGAGCACTTTTAGATGAAATATAAAGTGCAATTCGATCAATGGTGTGAACCGAGATAATATCTTCGATTTGAGTCGTTTCATTAAGCGGGTGAACCAACGCAAATCGAATATGTTCCGCAATCTGTTGAACGAGAGAATCAGTTGCAGGTGTATTTAGAATTTGTTTTTGAAGCAGTGCATTAATCGCCTCGAAAGACCAAATTTGCTTTAAAGGTTGTTTTCGAAACCATTGATAAAAATATAAAAATTCATTTTCAATGGTGTCGTCTTGAGAAAATTCATGATCAAGAAATGCCAAATGTGCCTCAATCAACTGTTCGATTTTAGGATTTTTTTCCATGAAAATTCTCAATATCCTTAATTTGATGATGACGTTTTAACGGTGTTCATCTTATTTAAAAAACTTAAGTAATGTTGCGCCACAAGATCAGGTGTTTCTACGATAGGTGTATGACCAATTTGATCTAATAAAATAGGGGGATGTGCTTTTTTTAAGGCGGTCCCTAATTCATGTGCAACTTCAACATTTACTATCTGATCTTGTTTTCCCCACAAAATCAATGTTTCAACCTCAATATTTTTTAACAATTGAGCAAATGATTCAACGGTGTACTGTTGATTGAGTTTTACAAGCTGATGAATCAGCTCAGATGTATCCGCCGCGCGTTGAATAAGTGCTTGCTCTTGTTGTTTCTTGATTAAACTGGGTACGAAGGGAGCTTTATGCATGACTCTCCTAGAAACATAATTCAAGTCTCCAGGTTGTGAGATTAAAAGCTGCTTTAAATAAATTGGGTTATTGAGGAAGAATGTTTTGTTGCTTCTGAATAATCCACCGGCACTGATCAGAAATAAACTTTTCATTTCTTGAGGATATTTAGCAGCATACATCAGTCCGATTGATCCACCGACAGAGTGACCCGCTAGATTAAGCTGGTTTTCAATGCGTAATGCTTCTGCAAAACGACGTAACTGTTCAGTCAGATGAGGAAGTGATAAGTCAAATCCCTTAGGCGTTAGCGTTTGTCCACTTCCAGGCAAGTCAACAATAATGACACGATATTGCTGTGTGAGATTCCGAGCGACATGATTCCAACTGTCTCGATTCATGCCTATACCATGAATGAGCAATAAGGCAGGTCGATCAGCAGGACCACCTTCGCTATAAGACCACACAACATCTCCGACGCGAATCGTTTTATTGGATAGTCCTGACCAAGCACGTTCTTCATTTAAAACTTTTTGATAGTCGATAAATTCAACAGTATTTGCTCGAGTAGATGAGATACCGAGGCTGAGCATTAACGCGAGTAAAATGGAAAATAAATGTTGATGCTTTAATATGGGTAAAGGAAGATGAACAAACATGCAGGTGAAATCCCTTAAAACAGGGCGACATTATAATCAAGTGACTTTTATAAAGTAGTAGTTAAAAGTAAAAAAATAAATCCTATTTTTGTGATAATTGGTTCTCGATTTATATAAGTTTTACTTCATAAACATAAATTTAAGCGCTGAATCAGCTGCTAAAGTGTTTCAGTAAGGAATGATCATAATCATCAGATTTGAAGAAATTGAAGATATTTTTAGCAATTAACAAAAATTGTAACAGAGTTTAAATTTTGTCAGTGACAATCAAAAAGCACAGTATTAAAATTACCTCAAACCTTGATAAACCATGGATACAAGATGCTAACTGCACAAGAAGCTTTAGAACGTTTAAAAATTGGTAATCAACGTTTTGTTGAAGGTCAAACCAAGCATCAACGATTATTGACGCATCATGAGCGTGCTCAGATGGCTGAAACTCAAGAGCCATTTGCGATTGTATTAGGATGTTCTGATTCACGTGTTCCAGCTGAAATGGTTTTTGATCAGGGCTTAGGTGATTTATTTGTTATTCGTGTAGCAGGCAATATCGTAGCTCCATCTCAAGTTGGAAGTGTGGAGTTTGCAGCCGAAAGTTTTAATTGTCCTTTAGTGATTGTATTGGGTCATACACATTGCGGCGCAATCGACTCAACGATTGAAGCATTACGTAATCCTCAACAACCGCCATCTGTTAATTTGATGTCTATTGTCAATCGCGTACGTCCATCAGTCGAAATTTTAATGCAAACTGAGTTAAAAGATGATTTGAAAAAGCTTTCAGTACACGCGGTTCGCTCAAATGTTTTTGCTTCAGTTAACCAGTTGCGCCATGGTTCTGCGGTGTTGGAAAACTTGATTGCACAAGGTAAATTAAAAGTTGTAGGTGCAGAATACTCACTTGAAACAGGTGAAGTTACATTCTTTGACTTCTAATATCAGCATTTTAAAAAAGCCAGCTTAAGCTGGCTTTTTTATTGATTGGGATTTATGGATCTCTATGTCTATAACTTTATAGAGCGCCTTTAATGTAAGGATATGCATTATTTAAGAGTTTAGGTTGAGCTTGTTCATTAGGATGAATCAGATCTTTTTGCATGAGTTTATTATTTCCAGCAACACCTTCTAGAAAAAAAGGGAGCAACTTCACATTAAATTGCTGGCTCACAACTTTATAATTATTTTCAAAGGCTTTGCTATACGCTGAGCCATAGTTTGGAGGAATCTTCATGCCAAATATGAGTACTTTGGCATTAGATTTTTGGCTCAATTGAACTAATCGAGTTAGGTTTTGTTGAATCATTTTTGGAGGTTGACCTCGTAAACCGTCATTACCTCCCAATTCAATTACGACAATATCTGGTTTGTGTGTTTGTAGCAATTTAGGCAAACGTGCTAATGCACCACTGCTTGTTTCACCGCTGACACTTGCATTGACCACTCGATGTTGTTTCGGATACTGTTGATCAAGACGTTTTTGCAAAAGATTGACCCAACCTTTCTCGGTGGGTACGCCGTAACCAGCACTTAAACTATCACCAAGAATAAGGATAGTTTTTGCAAAGCTATTGATCGGTAAAAGAAACAGACAACTGCAGATAAATAAAAAGGCAGTTTTTCTCAACGTAACAATATTTAAACTTTGACTGATTTGCATAAAGGCTTTCTATGGTTCGTAATGACTCAACTTCTTCAATCATGCCACAAGCGTTAATTTCTGCACAGCAATTGACACAAACGATACAGATCCAACAAAAAAAGTTGACGATTTTTGAGAATCTAAATCTACAAATTTATCCTGGCGAGCAAGTCGCAATCACAGGCAGATCGGGTTCTGGAAAATCTACACTGTTGGGAATTCTGGCGACATTAGATCAGCCAAGTTCAGGAACATTGTCGATTAATGGTATAGCAGTTGAGCAATTAAGCGAAGAGCAACGCGCTCAAATTAGACTTGAAAATATTGGTTTTGTATTTCAATCCTTTCAGCTTTTACCTTCTTTATCTGCGCTTGAAAATGTCATGTTACCGCTGAGAATTCAAAAGAATTTTGATTATGCCAAAGCAGAACAACAAGCCCTTTATTGGTTGAATAAAGTGGGTTTAGATCGTCAAAGTACTCAAACACCTAAAGTACTGTCTGGGGGAGAACAACAACGCGTAGCAATTGCACGCGCTTTAATTGCTGAGCCCAAAATTGTATTTGCGGATGAACCAACGGGAAATTTAGATGGGACGACAGCCCAGGAGACTGAACAGCTTTTATTTGATTTGAATCGGGAGCTGGGCACTACATTGGTTTTAGTCACCCATGATCAAAAGCTAGCACAAAAATGTGAGACGCATTATGAATTGATCAATGGTCAATTACAAAAAGTACAAGGTGCTTCAAGATCTGGAGAGCGTGTATGAGTGCGCTATTTAAACCTTTGTTGAAGCAAAGTTTTGCTAGCACAGGGATTTATTTGCTCATTTTTGCATTGAGTCTCGCGATTAGTGCGACAACCGCTTTAAAGTTCAGTAATGATCAGATTCAACAAGCTGTTTCATTGCAGGCTGCTAAGCTTCAAGCTGCAGATCTAGTGTTGAGTGATCAATATCCGCTCAATGAAAAATTTAAACAGAAGGCAAGTCAATTCAATCTACAACAGTCCCAAGTGACAGTTTTTGGTTCAATGGCACATACTGATGAACAATTTGTCATGGTGAATGTCAAAGCGATTGAGTCCAATTTTCCGCTACGTGGTGAACTCATTATTCAACCTGATCAGACTGCTATTCGGTCAGGAGAGGTATGGCTGAGTCAACGTGCTTTAGATTTATTAAATGTTAAAATAGGGGAGAGGGTTCAAATCGCAGATGCGAGTTTTACAGTCACAGGAGTCATTGAAAAGGATTCTAACCAAGAACTCGGATTTTCAGCCTTTTCACCTACAGTGATCATTTCACAATCTGATGTTGCGGCAACCAATGCGATTCAGCCTGGTAGTCGTATCGAATATCGTCTGCTTATGTCTGGTGAGCCGAATAGACTTAATGAGTTTACGGCTTATTTTGATCAGCTCCATCCTAAAAAAATGATTGAACCAAATGCAGATGATCAGCAAGCAATGGAAACCCAAAGCTCAATTCGCTTGAGAACTGCGGATGAGGCGAATACCCGCTTGATGCGTCCAATTGAAAATCTAGATACTTTTTTACAGCTTGCAAACATTCTTACAATTTTACTGTGCAGTATTGCAATTGCGTTGACCAGTCAACGGTACGTTCAACAAAATCAAGATCATGTTGCTTTAATGAGATGTATGGGGGCTGCAAAGTTCCAAATTCTTAAGAACTATATTGCATTGCTTATGATTGCCGTCGCAATTTCGATGTTCATCGGTACTGGATTAGGGATTGGTCTAGGCTATATTTTATTACAGTTTATGTTACAACTGATTCCGCATTTAGACATCCAATTTAGCTTGTTTGATTTGGTTCTGGGTCCTTTGCCGATTGCAATATTCACCAGTGTCATTGTGATGTTTGGATTTATTGTCCCAAGTTTGATGCAGCTCTTAAATACGCCTCCAATTCGAGTTATCCGTGAGGATGTTAAATCTACGCGTTCTCTCTTGACCTTATTGGGAGCGGGAGCTGTAAGTCTTATTTTATTTTGTATTTTGCTCACTCAAAATATACAGCTCTCATTGCTCGTCATCGGTACGATCCTCGCATTGTGTGCAAGTATGTTCAGCTTGGTTTGGTTGCTCTTAAAGATGATCAAATCTTTGAAAAATAGATGGTCAGCCTATGTGCGTGTACCTAATCAAACAGCACTTCAAATTACTGCACTTGCATTAGGTCTGAGCCTGATTACAGTTCTTGTGGTATTAAGGACGGATTTATTAGATCGTTGGCAGCAACAGTTACCTGAAGGTACGCCAAATCAATTTATCTATGGTCTTCCTCCATTTGAAGTTGAGCAATTTAAAGCTCAGATCGAAAAAGAAGGTTGGCCAAGTACCCCATTGTATCCGAATGTCCGCGGACGCCTAATTAAACATAATGGTCAGCCATTTTCAGAATCATTAAGAGCGCAAAATAACTCACTCAGACGAGAGTTGAATTTGACTCAAGCTCAAGGCTATCCAGAAGATAATGTCATTGTCAGTGGGCAGCCGCAATTGCAGCAGGTGGGAGATGTTTCTGTAGAGGCAAATCTTGCTGAAGAGTTAGGAATAAAAGTGGGTGATCAACTCAGTTTTAGCTTGCCAGAAGGGGAACTTCAAGCCAATGTTGTAAATTTAAGAACAGTCGAGTGGGAAAGCTTCAGTCCAAACTTTTTCTTCATTTTTTCACCGAATACGATGGATGAAAATGCTGGAAGTTATTTAGGAAGTTTTTTTGTACCTCAATATGAAAAATCCAAGTTAGTCAATCTAATTCAGCAGTTCTCAAATACTGTATTTATCGATGTTTCCTTAATTTTAGAGGAAATTAAAAACTTAGTATCTGTTCTGGTTCAGATTATTACCATTCTTGCGCTTCTCGTCAGTGTTTCAGGCTTTTTGGTGTTGATTGCTTGCATTAATTTATTGATGGATGAGCGAAAGCGAGAAGTCGCGATTTTAAGATCATTTGGCAGCTCAAAATCCAATTTGAAAAATATGCTGAGTTTAGAAATTGGATTTATCGGCTTTATGGCTGGCTTAGTATCGTGTTTTTTTGCTGAGGTCATCAGTGCGATCGCCAGTTATAAAATGGAGCTCGCAATACAACCGCATTGGGAAATCTGGGTGATTCTACCCATGAGCATGATGATCTTATGTGCGCTGATTGGTCGTTATCGTTTAAGCTACCTAACTGAGATTCCTCCATTAAAAAGCTTGCGCGAACTCAATCAATCATAAAATTTATGAGGTCTAAAAAATGCAATTGGAATTAATACGCCAATTGCATTTTCATTTGCTGCAAAATTTCAGCCCAAATGGGTTGTATTCCGCTCACTAAGCCTAAGTTATATTGATACATGAGCCAACATAAGAAGATGCCTAGAGGAAGTACCACGATGGTGGTGGTGAAGCCTAGTCTAAATCGTTGACCGATGTACCAACATAAAGCCATGACTGCACCCATCAACATTCCGCCAATATGCGCTGCATTATTTATTCCAGGGATCATGAATCCCATAGCAATATTTAATGCCAAGATGATCAGCAGCGATTTACGATCAAAGAGAAATTGTTGTTGTGGTAAAGGGGGAAAAAGAGATAAGAGTGTTAAAGCACCACCTAAACCCATAACGGCACCTGATGCACCTGCGGATACACGTGGAAATAAATCATGATTGACATGCTCCAATAGCTCGTAACTATTCCGAATATCAATCAGCCCACTGACCAAGCTTCCCATAATGCCTGCTAATAGATACAAGCCTAAAAAATAAACGTGTCCAAGTGTTTTCTCAGCGACATTGCCAAAGATATACAATGCCCACATATTGAGCATTAAATGAATAAGACCAAAATGAAAAAATGTACTGCTGAAGATTCGGAGGGGTTCCTCTAAATAAGTCAGCGGTGCATAATCAGCACCCCAGCGCAAAGCATCTATTGTTGCTGGGTTTGATACATCCACCCCGCTAAAGATTTGCCAGATAAAAAGTCCAACATTCAGTGTAATGAGTAAAAACGTAATCTGACTTAACGGTAGACGTGATTGGCTTTGAAATTGGGGTGGTTGCATTTCAGTCATGTCATTGTATTCTGTGATAGTGATATGGATTAAGGTCAAGCATGTACTACGCTAACAAAAGGAGCAACACACTGACATGAAAGCATTTATTGTTCGAACTTTATTGGTCATTGTCAGTATCATCCTTGTAATTCAACTATGGATTTTTTCAAGTCTTGCATGGTGGAGAACCAATGCTGTTGATACAACGATGCTCATGCGTTGGACATATTGGACCGACAGTTCGAAGCCTATTCAGCATCAATGGCGTGATTATGAGAATATCAGTGATCATCTGAAACGTGCGATTATTGCAGCTGAAGATGCGAAATTTATGCAACATCATGGTTTTGATTTTGATGGCATAAAACATGCTTTGGAAAGAAATAAAGAAAAAGAACAAGTGGTTGCGGGTGGATCTACTATTTCCCAACAGTTGTCCAAAAATCTATTTTTATTTAATAAGCGTTCTTTTTTGCGTAAAGGACAAGAGGCTGTCGCCACTGTCATGATGGAGCGTATGTGGTCAAAACAACGCATTCTTGAGGTATACATGAACTCCATTGAATTTGGAGATCATATCTTTGGTGTGGAAGCTGCAGCACGTCATTATTTTGGAAAATCTGCAAGCAGTCTAACACGTGAGCAAGCCGCATTTTTGGCAGCGATCCTGCCAAATCCGCGTTATTATCAACATCACCGACAAGATCGCAAACTCAAAAATAAACAGCGTATTATTTTGCGTTACATGAATGCTTCAAGAATTCCGTGAGATGTAATTGTCTAAAAAACTTTCGTGAGATCAAAAATGCACAGTGATCATGCGCATTTTTTATGAAATTGTCATAAATTTGAAGCATACTTAAGAAAGATCTTTAGCATGCAGGTTTTGTGGTATGAATACCGCGATGACAAATACTCCAACTGAATATACTTATAATGAACGATATATCAATCGTGAACTTTCGATTTTAGATTTTCATCTTCGTGTTTTAGAACAAGCGGTTGATCCATTGCATCCATTGCTTGAGCGAATGAATTTCTTATTGATTTTTTCAAGAAATATGGACGAATTCTTTGAAATTCGTGTTGCGGGTGTTATGGAGCAATTGGAGCTCGGTAATGAAAGCCGTAGTCCAGATGGGTTAACACCAAAGCAAGTTCTTGAGAAAATTTCACAGACTGCGCATGCTGCAATAGAGCGCCAATATCGTATTTTGAATGATGAAATTTTTCCAAAATTACGTGAAGAAGATATCTGCTTCTTACGTCGTGGAGAGTTAACACCTGCTCAATCCCAATGGATTAAAAAATATTTTCAGGAACAAGTAGCGCCAGTACTTACTCCAATTAGTTTAGATCCAGCTCATCCATTCCCGCGTTTAGTCAATAAATCACTCAACTTTATCGTCACGCTAGAAGGTAAAGATGCTTTCGGACGACAGATTGATTTAGCTGTTGTTCCTGCGCCACGTTCTTTACCACGTGTGGTTCGTTTACCTGACGAGTTAACCGATGGTAAAGAACACCACGTGATGCTGTCAGCGATTATTCATGAGCATGTCTCTGATTTATTCCCAGGAATGACTGCGACAGGTTGCTATCAATTCCGTGTGACGCGAAATGCGGATTTAGCCCTTAATGAAGATGTCGAAGATTTGGCAAAAGCATTAAAAGGGGAGTTAAACTCTCGTCGATTTGGACGTGCTGTCCGTTTAGAAGTGACAGAAAATTGTCCAAAACATATTTATGATTATCTTCTCAACGAATTCGACTTACATGAAGAACAATTATATAAAGTTGATGGACCTGTAAACTTGGCGCGTTTAGTGTCTAATTTTAAACGTCCACATTTAAGATATGACTCCCATACGCCGGTCATTCCTAAAGTATTAAAGAAGTCTGAAAATGTTTTTTCTGCAATGAAGAAACAGGACATTCTTTTACATCATCCATTTGAATCATTTGCTCCAGTTATTAATTTATTACGTGAGGCAGCACGAGATCCACAAGTTTTAGCGATTAAGCAAACATTATATCGAAGTGGACCTGATTCTGAGATTGTTCAAGTGTTGGCTGAAGCTGCACGTAATGGTAAAGAAGTCACAGCTGTCATTGAACTTCGAGCGCGATTCGATGAAGAGTCAAATATTGCGGTAGCAAATGTTTTGCAAGAGGCTGGTGCTGTGGTGGTTTATGGCATCGTAGGCTATAAAACACATGCAAAAATGATTCTCGTTGTGCGCCGTGAAAATAATAAATTGGTTCGTTATGTGCACTTAGGTACAGGGAATTATCATGCAACCAATGCCCGGATCTATACCGATTACGGATTGATGACAACGGACAAAGAGCTTTGTGAAGATGTGCATCGTATATTCCAAGAGTTGACTGGAATGGGCAAAATGGCAAAATTGAAGAAATTACTTCATGCGCCATTTACGTTGCATACACAGTTAATTAGTTATATTGATGAAGAGATTGCTCACGCCAAAGCGGGCAAGCCAGCTCAGATTATCGTAAAAGTGAATGCGCTGACTGAAGTGCAACTGATTAATAAACTTTATGAAGCATCACAAGCTGGTGTGCAGATTGATTTAATCATACGTTCAATTTGTTGCTTAAGACCGGGTTTACCAGGTCTTTCTGAGAATATCCGTGTGCGCTCTATTGTTGGACGATTCTTAGAGCACACACGTGTGTATTATTTTGGAAATGCAGGGCAACCACGACTGTATTGTTCAAGCGCAGACTGGATGGATCGTAATTTATTTAATCGTGTTGAAGTTTGTTTCCCTGTTGAGGATCCAACTTTGAGAAAGCATATTTATCAACATGGTTTATTAAATTATATGAAAGATAATCAACAAGCTTGGTTGTTAAATGGTGATGGAACTTGGTCACGTGCGCAATGCGATGAAGGTGAGACTCCTCATAATGCGCAACATAAATTGCTTGAACTTTTTAAATCTTAAATGATTTTTATAAAAAAAGGAGCCAAATGGCTCCTTTTTTGTGATGGCTTATTAGCAAATATCAGCAGTAATGCGCTGTAGAATTTGTAAAAGGACATCAAATTCGCTTTGCAATGGCGTACTTTTACGCGTCACTAATGACAGAATGCGTGAAGGGGCATTCTCAATTGGTCGGATCACCAATTGATCATTATTTTTCAGCATATGTGTATTTACCGCAATCTGAGGTAGTAATGTAAAGCCCAGATTAGAACTCACCATTTCAACCAAGGTTGGTAATGAGCTCGCTTTAAGACGATGATCATTTTTGCGTTCACCGATAGGGCATACACTTAAAGTATGGTCTCTTAAGCAATGACCTTCTTCAAGTAACATGAGGTGTGTCAAATCAAGGTCTTCTAGAGATTTAGCTTGCGACGTTTTGTGGTCAGCTTTATTTGCAACTAAGTACAAACTCTCTTTCGCAACTTCAGCGACTTTTAAGCCACGTGTGTCGAATGGGAGCGCTAACATGATCATGTCTAAATTGCCATGTTCTAGCTTTTCAACCAAATGTTCACTCTGTGCTTCATGAAGATGTAGTTGAATTTTAGGCAGCTCTTTATGAACTTCTTCTAACAATTGCGACAAAATAAATGGTGCAATCGTTGGAATAATTCCTAAATGAAGATCACCAGTAAGTGGTTCGCTCATCTCACGGCTCAGTCGCATGAGATCTTGAGCATCAGCAAGAAGGACACGTGCTCGTGCAACCACTTGCTCACCGAGAGGGGTTAAACGTACATTTTGGCGATCACGTTCAACGAGAACGCCACCCAATAAACGCTCGAGCTCCATAATCCCGCCAGAAAGCGTAGACTGAGTAACGAATGAGCGACGTGCTGCTTCTGTAAAATGCAACGTCTCAGACAGAGTCACGAGATATGACAGCTGTCTTAGGGATGGTAATGCAGCCATAGTGTCCTAGTGTTTATCATTTAAAATGTTTTGCAAACAAACCACTCAGTTGTGGGATGAAATGCGCAGGAATATCATGCCCCATTCCTTCGATTAATTCAAACTTTGCGCCTGATATTGCTTTTGATACTGCCTTGCCGTGGCTAAAAGGGAGTAGACGATCCTTTGAACCATGTACAACCAGTGTTGGCTTTTGAATTTGCTTATCGATAGAAACTAATGAGCCTGTACATAATATTGCTAAAAACTGTTGAAGTACACCCGCTGGATGATAACTACGCTTATATAATTTACGCGCGTTTTGAATAACTTCCAATTGATTGACGTAACCAGGTGAACCAATCGTCTGAATGACTTTAATACTATGATTTACAATACCATCTTCATCATTCGATGCAGGGCGACCAATAAGACTAAATAATTGTTTTGGAAATGGTGGCGGAAGAAATGGCTGATTATTACTGGTAAATAATAATCCTAGTTTATCCACTTTTTCTGGATATTTTGCTGCCAAAATCTGTGCGATCATTCCCCCCATTGATGCACCAATAATATGCGCTTTTTCAAGACCTAATCGTTCAATGAGTAACGCTACATCTTCAGCCATATCATATAAATTGTAAGGAGAGCCTTGATTTCCTAAACCAAAAGCAAATCGACCCATAAGTTTAAATGTATTGAGGCGAGGTCCCTTGTGCTTAATTTTTGTTGAGAGCCCAATATCTCGGTTATCGAAACGAATGACTCTGAAACCTTGATCTATTAATGATTTGCAAAAAAAATCTGGCCAAAAAAGCATCTGTGCACCCAGTCCCATGATGAGAATAATCGTAGGATGTTCAGCCTTGCCACCAACTTCAATATGAAGGTCGATCCCATTGCCTAGACTTACTTTACTTTCTTGCATGAATGGAGCATAAGGTGAAACTTGATATTCTAGTGCGTTATTCATTTTTATTGTGTCCAAACTGAAAGGGTACTTTCATTTGAAAATACCCTAAATCTTTGAATAATTAAACGGCAGCTGGAATTAAATCCGGAACCAGTTTGGTCAATGTTAAACGTTGCTTCGCTGCTGTTGGTCCAAGTAGCACAAATCCACGAAGCGTTGATTCTTGGTCAAGTGCTTTAGCAATAATTCCGTCATCGAGTTCTTCAGTTTCCCAAGTTGCTTCTACACCTTGAGGTATAGGTAATACAGTCAGTGGTGCCGCAGGGGTTTTCACTGCGACTGGCATCGCTGGATAATGAACTTGTGTATTTTCACCAGACAATGTTTTAGCTAAAGCACGTGCTTGTTGCATAATTGGCATGACATACGGAAGCAGTAAACCATTTACTTCTGCACAATCACCTAATGCATAAATATCGGTCTTATTGGTTTCCATTAAAGTGTTAGTCACAATTCCACGGCTGGTATGGATTCCTGCTTCTTGTGCAACTGATGTATTTGGTTGCAGGCCAACAGCGGAAAGAACAACGTCAGCTGTAAAGCTCTGTCCATTTGCAAGCGTTACGGTATAGCTTTCGTCTGAATTTTTACTTACACGATCTACAGTGGTGCTTAATGCAAACTGAATACCTGTTTCTTCAAGATTTTGCTGGAAAGCATATGCAACGTGTTCTGGTAGAAGGCGACCCAAAGGTTGTGGGGCAAGATCAATCACAGTCGCTTGATGACCAGTGTTCTGTAAATCGTTGGCAAACTCACACCCAATGAGGCCTGCACCTAAAATGACAACACGCTTGTCTTGTTTAAGGTCGAGCTTAGAGCGAAATTCACGATAATCAATCAGTGAGTTAACTACATGAATATCATCAGCGCCATCACCTGAAATGGCTAAACGAATAGGGTTAGCACCTACAGCTAATATTAATTTGCTGTATATAAGGTTTTCAACTTGTCCATTTTTTGTGTAGGTCAATTGATGTTGATCTGCAGAAATTGAAGTTACAGTCGCATGGTGAATAATTTGCATATTCAATTGCGCAGACATTTTCTCAGCATCACCTAAGGCAATTTGCTCTGGCGCTTTTTTACCTACAAGTGCATTAGATAAAGTTGGTTTTGCATAGTTCACCGCATCATCTGAGCAAATCATAACAAGTGCTTGTTCAGCATTCAGTTTGCGAAACTCTCGCGCTAATGTGTAACCTGCCATGCCAGAGCCAACAATGATGATCGGTTGCATAGTACTCTCCAATACTGATAATTTTTTTAGTAAATAAGAAAAAAGACCATATCAAAATGGTCTTTAAAGGAAATCTGTATTAGATTTCAATCATTTCAAAATCTGCTTTTGATACGCCGCAATCTGGGCAAGTCCAATCATCTGGAATATCTTCCCATTTAGTGCCTGCAGCAATGCCATCTTGTGGCCAGCCTTCTGCTTCGTCATAAATCCATCCACAAACGATGCATTGATATTTTTTCATTTGATTCTCCAAAAATACTGACAATTCCATTTATTGGTGTCAGCCAAAATCTTTCTCACACCTAGACTCAAGTGATATGAATTTTTATCGTTCATATTCAAGCAAATTTTTACGCAGTTCGAGGTGGAAAGTAAAGTAAATAACGGAGTTTAGCTGACTAAAAGAGAAGCTGAATGGCAGATTAGGACAAAACGCATGCTAATTATGCTAATGCATGATAAGACTGAACATTAAATCTTTGAAATATTTGCCAAAATTTTATGTATTATGATTTAAAAAAAATTGTCAGACTTTTGTCGCGTATTGATTTACCAGCTATTCATATAAAATTTATACTGTTTGTGTTTTATACTTGTTATTTAATTAAAAAATGGTTTATTAAAAATCAATAAGTTATATTGGTTGGGTTTTTTTTTTAGCTCATGTTTGCTATATTTTTTGTCAATAATTCGTTAAAATTCACGCATTCTTTTGTCTAATTTTTATCTCCTATGTCTACTTCTTTGTCTACATCATTGTGGTCACACATTCGTACGGTCCAAGATTTTCCAAAACCAGGAATTTGTTTCTTTGATTTAACTCCTTTGTTCATGCAGAGCATTGCACCTTTAACTGATGCCTTAATCGAAAGTATTCCTGCGGAACAATTGGCAGAGGTAGAGAGTTTCGTTGCGGTTGAAGCACGTGGGTTTGTTTTGGCGAGTTTGTTGGCGCAACGTACTGGCAAGGGGTTGTTGTTGGTTCGTAAAGCTGGAAAATTACCACCACCAGTAATTGGTGTGGGCTATAGCCTTGAGTATGGCATGGACCGTTTAGAAATGTCTGCGGATGTACAGGCTCAAAAAGTGATTATTGTTGATGATGTATTGGCCACAGGTGGTACATTAAAAGCAGTTAAGCAATTGATGGATAAATGTCAGCACACTGTTTTAGGGGCGAGTATTTTCCTTGATTTACCAGACTTACACGCGGATTTAGGAATGAATATTTGGTCTGTTTTGGACGATAAATCAAAACCTCAAATTTAAGTCGAAATGCCTTGTGATTCACAAGGCTTTTTTAATGTGATTGATGATTTGAGTGGCTGACTAATCCGATCAGGTAATTCAGACGATCAGGGTTTTCCAGTTGATGACGACCACCAATAATACTTTCAACGTACATGTATGGCTCTAATAAGTCAGAGGTACTATGCATATCAATCAGTTCATCACCAAGTTCGATATAAGCGATTTGAGATGAGGTTTTGGATTGAAGCTCCTCAATTGTAATCGCTGGATAATCAGGATCAAAAGATGGCATTAGGCTCGGATTTGCAATCACAGCAGGAAGTTGAAATCGATTTGACATCTTTAATGCCCAGTAACCACCTAGACTATGTCCTACTAAAATGTCTGGTTTAATTTTCTCGATCATATCGATATAAAAACGTTCAACAGCAGCGTATTTTAAATTTCGATAATCAACATTAATGCAATATTTATTTTTAGAAAGAATTGCCTGAAACTTGGTAGATTCTCTTGAAGAATCTAATCCATGCATAAACAATACTTTAGGCTCTTGAGTGTTCATAAGTCATCATTAAATCCATTCTATTTTTTATGATTGTTGAAAGTATACTTTTCCACAATTTATAGGATGATTGTAGAGTGCTGTATTGAAAGTACAACTTAGCTTTTGGTCTAAGAAATGTTCAGACCTAGACTTTAGTAGATGAAATTAAGCGTTTTTCAAATGGCTGATTATTTTTTCTAATGCTCAAGTACTTTGAATTCTGCTATGCTATGCAACTTCTTTTTTAAATAAAATTACGAGGCAGAGATGACGCAACAAAACGCTCAATCGACTTCTGAACAAGCCATTTCCGAAAACGATTTAATCGCACAGCGTCATGCCAAGTTAAAACAGATTCAAGATAAGGCTCAAGAGCAGGGTACGAGCCCTTGGCCAAACACGTTTAAGCGTGAACATTATGCACAAGACCTTCAGGATCAGTTTGCTGATAAATCAAAAGAAGAAATTGAAGGCAGTGAAAAAGTTTATGTCAAAGTTGCGGGTCGAGTGATGTTGAACCGCGGTTCGTTCATGGTGATCCAAGACATGACCGGCCGTATTCAGCTTTATGTTGCACGTAAAGAATTATCTGCAGAGACTTTAGACATTATTAAAGGTCTTGATCTAGGTGATATTATTGCCGTTGAAGGTTACATTGGACGTTCAGGCAAAGGTGATCTTTATGTGCATATTGAACATTTTGAACTCCTCACTAAATCACTCCGTCCTCTTCCAGATAAGTTCCACGGTCTAACAGATACAGAAGTTAAATACCGTAAACGTTATCTTGATCTGATCGTGAACGAAGAAACGCGTAAGACTTTTGAAATTCGAGCAAAAGTAGTTGCTGGTATTCGTAACTTCTTGACTGAAAAACGTTATATGGAAGTTGAAACGCCAATGATGCATGTGATTCCAGGTGGTGCTTCTGCGCGTCCATTTGAAACGCATCACAATGCCTTAGACATGCCATTATTCTTACGTATTGCACCAGAACTTTACTTAAAGCGTTTGGTTGTAGGTGGTTTTGAACGTGTGTTTGAGATTAACCGTAACTTCCGTAATGAAGGTGTGTCTACACGTCACAACCCAGAATTCACCATGATCGAATTCTACCAAGCTTATGCAGACTACAAAGACTTGATGGAACTGACAGAGCAAATGCTAGAAAAACTAGCAATTGATATCTTAGGTTCGACAGATGTACCTTATGGCGAAGAAGTGTATAGCTTCAAAGGTCCATTCAAGAAAATCTCAATGTTTGATGCAATTCTTGAACATAACCCACAATTTACACCTGAAAATGTAAATGATCGCGAGTTCTTAGCTGAGTTTGTTAAGAATGAACTTAAAGAGCAAGTGAAGCCAGGTTTTGGTCTAGGTAAGCTTCAAACGATTGTATTTGAAGAAACTGTTGAAACGAAACTTCGTCAACCGACCTTCATTACTGAATATCCTGCGGAAACCTCTCCATTGGCACGTCGTAACGATGACAACCCGCACATTACTGACCGTTTTGAATTCTTCATTGGTGGTCGTGAGCTTGCAAATGGCTTCTCAGAGTTAAATGACCCATTTGACCAGGCTGAGCGTTTCCAAGCACAGGTAGCTGAAAAAGATGCGGGTGATGATGAAGCAATGCACTATGATGCCGACTTTGTTGAGGCGCTTGAATATGGTTTACCTCCTACAGCAGGTGAAGGGATTGGTATTGATCGTCTGGTAATGCTATTTGCCAATGAGCCAAGTATTCGCGATGTGATCTTATTCCCACATATGCGTCACAAAAATGCGTAATAGTGAAATTAAAAAAGCCCTTCTTTGAAGGGCTTTTTTAATTTTTCTTAACATAAAATTAAATTTAAATGTTTTTTAGTGTGAGTGTATTTTGAGGTTTTAATCACAAAATATTTAATTAAGGTGATAAAAAATATAGAAAATTATCATTAAAGCTAATCTGTTTAACCAGCTGTATGTTTATCCAAATATTTACACAATGTTATTAAATGTATCTAATTAAATACTTAATGTAAAGTTAATGGATTTATAAATTAAAAATTCAAATAATCAATAAGATATAATCCTAAATTGATTTGTGATGAACCCGAATAGACTTATAAAAATCCTTTCATCGAGCTTACTATTTTCTAGTCCACTGGTCTTCGCCAATGGTATTCTCCTCAACGATGAAAACCTAAGAAATGATTTAAATTGGCTGAATCAACAAGGTGTGATTCAAATAAGCACTTCGACATGGCCGCTAAGTGGTGATGAAGTCCAACGTGCCCTCAACAATGCTAAAATTAACTCCATCGAACAACAAAAGGTTATTCAGGAAGTTGAAAGAGCGATTCAGCAGCAAAATGAAACATTAAAAGTTGATGCTTTCGCGGAGAGTGATCAAAAGAAAATTCCACAATCTTTTGCCGATTATCAAAAAGCACAATACGCGCTTGGTGCAGAGTTAAATCTTGGGGGGCAAAATTGGGATGCGAAGCTCAAAGTTAGAGGTGAAAAAGACCCTCAGATAGACAATGGGCAAGACATTAACTTAGAAGGCTCATATCTTGCGGGTAAACTTTGGAATCAATGGCTCATTGCTGGTCAGATTCCAACCTACTGGGGGCCTGGACACGATGGTAGTTTGATACGTGGAGATGCAAGTCGACCAGTATATGGTTTCACTCTACAGCGTGCTGAACAGTCTGCTTTTGATCATAAATGGCTCTCATGGATCGGGCCTTGGCAATACCAAGCTTTTGGCGGCCAGTTAGATGATTATAAAGCAGTTCCTGATGCTAAAATTATTGGTTTACGTTTGACCGCACAACCACTACCTTATTTAGAGTTCGGTGCATCACGCATTATTCAATGGGGTGGTGAAGGTCGCCCTGAGGATTTAGGAACTCTCTGGGATGCTTGGATTGGTAAGGATAATGTTTACGGGGATACTGTTAATCCATCTAACCAGATTGCTGGATTTGATGCGCGTTTGAATCTAAGCTATTTATTGAACCTGCCAATCGGCGTCTATGCTCAATACGTGGGGGAAGATGAAGCAGGTGGCTTACCTGCTAAGAAAATGTATCAGGCTGGGGTGGATTATTCTTCATCTTTAAAAAAAATGCCTTATCAAGTTTATGCTGAGTGGGTAGACACCACTACAAATGGGAAGGCCCAAGGAATATCTTATAATCACAGTGTTTATACAGATGGATATTATCAACATGGCTATCCTCTTGCACATGCGATTGGAGGAGATGGTGAGATGATTTCTTTGGGTGGAAATATTCGTTTTGATGCCATGAATAGACTTTCAGGTCGCGTATTATTTTCAAAAGTAAATCAATCAAATCGAGATACCAATGCTGCATTTTCCGAAGAAGATGATATCCAAGCATTAGATTTAACTTGGACGCATTTTGTGAAGCCGAATTTGCCATTAAAGATTAATGGTTGGATTGCAGATTCAGATCGTCATGGTAATGATGCAGGTGCTTCTGTTGGTATTGAAATACCTTTAGATGTCAAAAAACTGGGACGTTAATATTCTTAGATTAGCATTTGAAAAAGCCACCTAAAAAGGTGGCTTTTTTTACATGAGACTTGTTTGTATCCGAACTTTCATTTCTAAGCTAAGTTGCGCGATATAATCCTTCATCCATGGGTAATTCTGTCCCATTGGATTTACTTTAGTGGCTGTGTCTAAAAAACTAAGCTCAGGCTGACTGAATAATTGCTTTTCTAAGCAGTCTTTAAATTGCTCAGCGTTCGCATATAAATCTGTTTCAACTACAAAAAAATGTTTTGGATAATTGTAAAAGGCGTAGCACAAATTAAAAGCTTTTTGATTGCCTTTTAAATGACCAATACTAATTTCACTTCTATGATCTTGATTGCTATGTGTAACGCCAATCAAGAACTTTAGTTTTTGATCAGTATGTTCAACAGCAAACTGTAAGCCAATTTGATCAGCAGTTAACTCGTGCTGAACAAAAATATTTAAAGCAGAACCATTTTCAGTAAACGGTTCTTGTAACACTAGAATTTGATGATGCTGATAAATATGACCAGCAATTTGAGCTCGCTCTAAATGTTGTTTAAGAGATTCAAGGCTAAGCATGGGAGATAAAAATAACTAATTTAGAGATTTTTTATATTGAATGAATCCCGTTTCGGTTGCAACACGATTATACAAAAGTCTAGCATTATCATTGCTTTTATGGGTTAACCAATATACTCTATCATAATTATTTTTACATTCGTCATAGCTAAATTCTATTAATTTCCTGGCTAAGCCCTGATTCCTGTAATTTGCATCAATAAACAAATCTTGGAGATAACAATAAGGGAGTTTAGTCCAAGTGCTTGCGTGAGAAATGAGATGTACAATTCCGACGACGTTTTGATTTTTTATAATGGCATAGCCAAACATATCGGTTTGCGACGCATCAGATAATCGTTTGAAAGTCAGAGCCGCTTGTTGAGGATTCAATTCGGTCTTGTAGAATTCAAGGTAAGCTGACCAAAGGGTTAACCATTCTTGGTATTTTATATTTGAAAGGCCTGTAATTGTTATCATAATTAGATTGTCTCTTTGCTTATATTCTATTTGAGTATATTAATATAAAAAAACGAGATAAAGCTCTGTTGTCTAAATCACTATAATGAATATAAATTTTCAAAAGTGTCATAAGTACACATATTCTAGCTGGTGTTGTCCATGTCATTAAATGAGGAAAGACTTACTCATCTTAAACAGCTTGAAGCTGAGAGTATTCATATCATTCGCGAAGTTGCTGCAGAATTCGAAAATCCAGTCATGCTTTATTCGATTGGTAAGGACTCGGCAGTTATGCTGCATTTAGCGCTTAAAGCATTCTATCCTGCAAAACTCCCTTTTCCACTGTTACATGTAGATACAGGTTGGAAATTTAAGGACATGATTGCTTTCCGCGACAATATGGCTAAGCAACACGGTTTCGATCTTATCGTCCACCAAAATAAAGAAGGTAAGGATGCTGGGATTAACCCATTTGATCATGGTAGTTCGAAATATACTGATATCATGAAAACTCAGGGTTTAAAACAGGCATTAGATAAATACAAGTTCGATGCTGCATTTGGTGGTGCTCGCCGTGATGAAGAAAAATCACGTGCCAAAGAACGTGTGTATTCATTCCGTGATGATAAACATCGTTGGGATCCTAAAAACCAACGTCCAGAACTTTGGAATCTTTACAATGGTAAAGTGAATAAAGGCGAAAGTATCCGTGTGTTCCCATTGTCGAACTGGACTGAGCTTGATATTTGGCAATATATTTACTTAGAAAGTATTCCACTTGTTCCATTGTACTTGGCGGCAGAACGACCTGTTGTTGAGCGTAGTGGTACATTAATTATGGTGGATGATGAGCGTATGCCTTTAAAAGAAGGTGAAGTTCCACAAATAAAATCGGTTCGTTTCCGTACTTTGGGGTGTTACCCATTGACAGGTGCGGTGGAGTCAACTGCTAACACCTTGCCAGAAATTATCCAAGAAATGTTGCTTGCAACGAGTTCTGAGCGCCAAGGTCGAATGATTGACCATGATGAAGCGGGCTCGATGGAAAAGAAAAAGCAAGAAGGTTACTTCTAGAATCTCTCTGCCGCAGCAGTGCTGCTCCTCTCTTTGTAAAAGAGAGGAGTCATCCTCCTTTTTCAAAGGGGGAACGAGGGGGATTCAAATACACCGATTTCAACATATTTGTGGAGCTATGAGCCATGTCTCATCAATCAGATTTGATTAGCCAAGATATCTTGGGTTATTTAAAACAACACGAAAATAAAGACTTATTACGCTTTTTGACTTGCGGTAACGTAGATGATGGTAAATCAACTTTAATTGGTCGTTTACTTTACGATTCAAAATTGATTTATGAAGATCAATTGCAAGCAGTGACACGTGACTCTAAAAAAGTCGGTACAACAGGGGATGCACCTGACTTAGCGCTACTTGTAGATGGTTTACAAGCAGAGCGTGAGCAAGGTATTACTATTGATGTAGCTTACCGTTATTTCTCTACAGAAAAACGTAAGTTTATTATTGCCGACACTCCGGGGCATGAACAATACACACGTAACATGGCTACAGGTGCGTCTACGTGTGATCTTGCGATCATTTTAATTGATGCGCGTTACGGTGTTCAGACACAAACACGTCGTCATACGTATATTGCAAGCTTACTTGGTATTAAGAACATTATTGTTGCGATCAACAAAATGGACTTGGTTGAATTCTCTGAAGCACGCTTCAATGAGATTCAAACTGAATATGCAGGCTTTGTTGCACAATTGGGTGACCGTAAACCATCTAACATCATCTTTACGCCGATTTCTGCGTTAAATGGTGATAACGTTGTAAACAAATCTCCAAATACGCCGTGGTACACAGGCGAAACTTTGATGGGTACGCTTGAATCTGTAGAGATTAATCGTACTTCAGCTAAAGCTGACTTCCGCTTCCCTGTACAGTATGTGAACCGTCCTAACCTCGATTTCCGTGGTTTCTGCGGTACGATCGCACTAGGTGATATCAACGTTGGAGATACAATTACTGCGTTGCCATCAGGTAAATCATCTACAGTTAAAGAAATCGTTACTTTTGACGGTAACTTAGAGCGTGCAGTTGCTGGTCAAGCAGTGACATTAACGTTAAACGACGAGATTGATATTTCCCGTGGTAACGTACTTGTACGTGCAGACCAAGAAGTACCTGCAATTTCTCGTTCTGTTCAAGCGACTGTTGTATGGATGGCTGACCAACCGCTTGCGATTGGTAAGTTATATAACGTGAAGATTGGTACGCAAACTGTTCCTGCTAAGGTAACAGCAATTAACTTCCGTACAAACGTAAATACGCTTGAAAAAGTTCAAGTTGAAAACTTGGAGCTGAATGCGATTGCGAATGTAACGATAGAATTTGATGCACCAGTCGTATTTGACCGTTATCAAGATAGCCGTTACACAGGTTCATTTATCTTTATTGACCGCTTAAGCAACGTAACTGTTGGTGCAGGTATGGTTGAAGAGGCTGTTGAGTGGACTGCACATAATGAGCCTGTAACAGCAGAAGCACGTGCGGCACGTTTGGGTCAAAAACCTGCTGCGGTAACTGTATCAAATGCTGCAATTGCGAATGCGCAAGTATTAGAAAGCTTATTGATCCAACAAGGTGTTGTTGCGATTGCTAAAGCGGACTTAACTGCTGAACACGTTGCATTATTACGTGAAACTGGTGTGGTAGTGATTACCGATACTGCAACAGGTACTGATGCAAGTTTTGAAGTAGAAGCTGCTGAAGAATTGGCTGAGAAGATTGTGGAATTGGTTCGTCTTTAAGATTGACTGATTTAAACAAAACCCGCCTGATGGCGGGTTTTTTTATTTAAAATTCAATAACGATCACACTAGTCTTAATGAGCTATGATAGGGTGAACATTAACCATAAATTAGAGATATTATGAAAATAGTAGCGTATTTGCTTTTGATGTTCTTGACGGCGTGTATGAATGCTCCGATACAACAAAAACACCCTAGTAAAGCTTGTTTAGAATACCAACAAATGATGACAGCGCCTATGCCTAGAGAAGCTATGCAAAAACTGCAAAAAAAATGCTTCGAATCTAAAGAATAGAGATTAACGGTAAAATTGAACTAAAAACTTAAAACATTTTCGTAGAGTAGAAAAGCTAAAAAATAAAATCATCGTTTAAAGTTAAATATTTTTTATCGCTCAAGAGTCTTGATTAAGATGGAAACTAATCCATTCTATTTAATATTCATTTGCTAAGAAAAATTATTAAATCATGTCTCAAGGTTCAAAATTTTAACGATATTGGATTAGTTTTATGTACTTGAAACTTGAAAAATATAGGAATAGTGATTGCTTTGGTGCTAAATTAAATGAGATGAAATGATTAGGCGCTACAATGAATAAAGCACTCCCAAAATTTCACCCCAAACATCTCAATTGGCTGATGCCGTTAATTTTGTCATGTTTGATGAGTGGTTCAATTTCTTTAATTAATATTGTAATGAATCGTGGATTTTTTGATGGGATCTGGGTGGTCTGGATAAAGACATGGGCAATGTCTTGGTTAATCGCATTTCCATTGATCTTAATATTTTTACCTGTGGTAAGAAAAATCTTAATGCGTTTTGTAAAAACTATGCCATAGCCCTTGAATGAAAGGTTTGATTAGCATTTAAAACAACAATTATAAAATTCTATGATCTTGCAACTGTTAAAAAATCGGGATAATTTTGCAAGTCGATAAAAACTACAACCTAAGGATTGGCATGACATATAACTCAGTATTCAAGGAAAACTTATTTCAGAATCAGGTCATCATTGTGACAGGAGGTGGTTCTGGTATTGGACGTTGTACAGCTCATGAGCTTGCATCATTGGGTGCACAAGTGATTATTACAGGGCGTACCCAAGAAAAACTCGATAAAGTTGTTGCTGAAATCATGGAAGATGGTGGCAGAGCCTATGGCATCGTTTGTGATAATCGTGATGAAGCACAAGTGAAAGCCATGATTAGCGAAGTAATTGAAAAATTCGGACGAATTGATGGCTTGGTGAATAATGCAGGTGGACAATTTCCAGCGCATTTAGAAAAAATCTCAGCCAATGGATTTGATGCTGTCATTCGAAACAATCTACACGCTACATTCTATCTTATGCGCGAATCTTACAATCAATGGATGAATAAGCATGGTGGAAGTATTGTCAACATGACTGCTGATATGTGGGGAGGTATGCCGAATATGGGACATTCAGGCGCAGCCCGTGCAGGGGTTGATAATCTGACCAAGACAGCTGCTGTCGAATGGGGCAAATATGGAGTTCGTGTGAATGCCGTAGCACCTGGATGGATTTTGTCATCAGGTATGGATACATATACTGGTGAAATGGCTGAAAAAGTGATTCCAAGTATGGCGGAGAAAGTTCCTTTGCAACGCATGGGAACAGAAGCTGAGGTGTCATCAGCGATCGTCTATTTATTGTCTGAAGCGTCTAAATTTATATCGGGTGTCACGATACGGATTGATGGCGCAGCTTCTCAAGGCACACGTATATTTCCATTAAGTCCGGCTGAGAATAATCAAGCCTATGATGGATTTCACCGTTCTTTTTTACCCGAAGTGATTCAAAATTTAAAAAAATAAGAAATGCCCAATTGAAGCTTCAAACTTAACAATTGGGCATGTAAATTTAAAGTTTCTTACTGAATCGTGACTGTCACGGGTTTACCGTACAAAGTGTAGCTATAATTCGGAGCAATCGTGTATTGATAGCTCGGCATGACATAGGCTTTGCCTTTTTCACTAAATGTAATCGACTGACCATTTTTACTATATTTGGCAGAACCAGGCAGAACAATCATTGAATTAAAGTTTTGTGCTGAAGCCTTACCTATTTGAGTAACTTTTTCTCCACTAAAAACAACAGGCTGTCCCACTTTTGCAGTGATTTGACGTGGAGTATTGATTTTTGTGACTAAATCAGAAGATTCATGAGCATAATCGGTGGTTAAGCCATGTGTTCCTTTTACATACATACGATTAAAATCATCTTTATTGGTACGGAAAGTCCAAGGCCAGAAAGTCACGCCACGTAAGCTTGCCATTGACATTAACTCTTTGCTTAATCCTGCAAAAGATGGGTTAAATGTAGAAGAATATTTTTGAGTCGCGTCTAATATTCGCCGTGTGTTTACAATATTGCTTTGTGCGTTCGGCGTACTCGTTAAGAAGCCTGTAGAAACACCCGGTAAGGTATTTTTCATCTGTAAGATTTGATCACCATTAAAACTAATAACAATCGATTGATCATAGGCATTATGCTTATCTAAAAGCTCTTTAATCTTCGCTACAATTTCAGGCTTAGCACTTTTAATTTCGATGAAATTGGTCACATGGGGGTATTTTTTGACTGCAGCCAAAACCTCATCCATGGTTGGAACTGGGCGACCATTGGGAATCGTACGTAACTGACGAATTTCAGCTAAGGTAAGATCTTCAGTATTTCTATTATCACCTGTGGTACGAGTTAATGTTCCATCATGCATCAGGAAAACATGACCATCTTTCGATAGATAAACATCATATTCAACTGCGTCAGCACCCACCTCAATAGCTTTAATTGTTCCTTCTAAAGTATTTTCATCCTCTAAAGCTGGAATGCCACGATGGCCTGTGATGAGGGGTTTTCTTAACAGGGTATTCGGTGCCATCTGCTTCATAATGTTTTGGAAAACATCTGGCTGTTGTGTATAGATCCCATTAATCCCAGTGCTTAAAATATCAGCTGCTTTGAATGCATCAATGCCATCTTTTTGATCTGGATGAAGTGTGCTTGCCCAAGGTGTAATTAATAAGCGTTGTAGATGATATACGACTTCTGATTGCACTAAGTGCGGCGGTAAAATGACAATTTTTGATAAAGAAGAATTGGTATTATGAGCAATTTTTACAATATCTGATTTACTATTGGTTAAACCAGATTGTTTTGAATAGTCGAGTGCTGTACGCAATACAGGGATTTCAACACGAGCTTTACGTAAGAGTTCAGGCTGATCCGACACCAAGGTGATATCAGCGAGATCATAGTTTTCTGTCAACGTTTTCAGATTACGAATTGTTTTTTCTGAATTGATCGTTAATAGCGGAATATGACGTCGTGTTGAATCATTTAAATAATCTTTTAAATGAGTAATTTTCTTTTGATCTTGGTTAAGAAGATTGAGTTGCTCATCCAGTTGGTAGGCAACATGAGTTGCTAATGGAGCTGAGTTCAGTGTAGTTGCGCCAGCAGGCTGAGCGAGTGCTGGTGCCATAGAGACTGGCAATTGCTGATCGATTAGATCTGTAACTCGATTAGACTCTGGTAGGGCTTCAAGTTGCTCAGTCACTTTAATTGAATCTACACGCATCAAAGCGCCAGCTGTAGAAATGCCAATGCCACCCTGATTTAAATTGTAAGGTAGCGTGCTATCGAGTACGAGTTCATCATTAATATAATGGCGTACGCGTTGGCCATGTACGATGACTGTTGCTTTGTAGGTTTTATTTAACTCAAAATTCTCTTTATATGCAGATTTCTGTAAAACATTCCATGTGTTGTTAGGTTGACGCATAGACAGTTCAAGACCACTTGCAGCGGTTGCATCAACACGAAATGCGAATTGATAGTATGGAGTAAAAGCTGGATCAGCATATTGATCAGCGGCACGATAGATGATGCTACCCCAACGCCCGCCATTGTTATTTTCTAAGAAAGCAAAATCCATATCGATACGATAATTACGATGTTGCTGTAGTTCGGTTGGCAACATGATGGTCGTCATTTGTGTATCGTGCGCCGTACCATTGATGAGTAGTGCTCCATCTTTAACTTCAATATTACCTGGATTGCTACGAAGTTGAGTCCAATTGTTTGGAATAGTAGTTAAAGCATTGAAATTTTCTTCAAAAAGTATTTCGGGTACAGGTACTTCAATGTCTGGTGTTTCTGGTTCAGGAGATGGATTAGGATTTTCCGTTTGATCTGGATTTGATACAGCATTTTTTTGATCATCATCGGAGCAAGCCGTTAAGCTTAATGTTAATAATATTGCTGACGTCAGTGTTGTAAATTTCATCATTAAAAAGTACTCGAAAAGTATGTCCCTAAGCGAGACACAATCTAAGTACATAAAATGACAATTCTATGGATTTGTCATAAAGTAAAAAAAATATTACATATTAAATATTTATGAAATTCATCAGTTTTAAATACTGTCGTGTTTAAGCGGTGAATATCATTAAAAGTCCAGTTGAAATCTTATGAAAAGATAAGGGAAAATGCGATTTTCGAAAAAAACCAACTCAGCGAACTGAATTGGTCTTCGAATATCAATGTGGATTTTTTATTGAATGGTCACAGTCACGGGTTTTGCATAGATGGTATAGGTGAAATTGGGTGCTATGGTGTATTGGTAGCTTGGCATGACATAGGCAGTACCACGTTCACTAAAACTCACAGATTGACCATTTAGACTATATTTTGCAGAGCCTGGTAGTACGAGCATCGTATTGAAGCTTTGGTAACTAGATTGACCCAGTTGCGTTAATTTTTGCCCAGTGATTTGTAAAGGTTGACCAACAGTTGCTGATATTTGTCGTGAAGTTTCAATTTTGACCACAAAATTTGATGCATCTTGTGCATAATCTGTGGTCAACCCATGTGTACCTTGAATGTACATACGATAGAAATCATTTTTTATTAAACGGAACGTCCAAGGCCAGAAGGTTACACCACGTAAACTTGCCAGATACATGACGTCCTGATTCAAACCACTATAATTCGGATTAAATGTTGAAGAAAATTGTCGTGTTGTTTCCAAAATTCTTCGAACGTTTAGAAAAGTAGTTTGTTCCTTTGGTGGATATACCAATAAACCCGTTGATACACCTTTTAGAGTGTTCTTCATTTCAAGAATTTGTTGCCCATCAAAACTTATGACAATCACTTGACCATATGCATCATATTTATCAAGTAAATCTTTAATTTTTGAAATTATTTCGGGTTTTGCACTCTTAATCTCGATAAAATTGGTGACATGTGGGTATTTTTCAACTACTGCAGCCAATACTTCATCCATCGTCGGTATGGCAAGTCGCTGCCCGGTCGTTTTTAGTTTACGAACTTCTTCGAGCGTCATGTTCTCAATATTTTTTGCGATACCCGTCGTGCGTAAAACCGATTTATCATGCATTAAAACGACATGGTCATCTTTCGTCAGATATACATCATATTCCACGGCGTCAGCACCAACTTCTATCGCCTTAAGAATACCTTCAAGGGTATTTTCATCAACTTGAGATGGAATTCCACGATGACCTGTAATGAGTGGTTTACGAAGTAGGGTGTTGGGCGCCATTGAGCGCATGATGGAATGAAATAATTCAGGCTGATGCGTATAAATGCCATTTACTCCTGTTGTTAATATCTCAGCGGCTTGATAGGCATCAAGCTTAGGACTGGTCTGTCCATAAGTATTGTGGGTAAAACCTGCCCAAGGTGTGATCAATAAACGTTGCAAGTGTGCAACTACATGAGACTGAACCAAATGGGCTGGTAAAATCACAATTTTAGAAAGTGCTGTATTGGTTGCCCGTGCAATTTTCACAACACTATTTTGATCTGAAATCAAATTGTACTTTTCAGACCAATCCAATGCTGTACGGATTTCTGGAATCTCCACACGCGCTTTTCTTAATAGATATGGATCATCAGAGACTAGCGTGACATCACTAAAATCATAATCTGAAGACAAAGATCTTAATTCAGCCAGTGTGTTTTCAGAGTCGATATGCAGAAGAGGAAGTGTTCTTTTGGTTTGATCAGAAAGTAGACTTCTGAGGTGCATCGAGGTCTTATTTTCGAAATCTTTTAAAAATAATTGTTCATCAAGTTGATAAGCAATATAAGTGGCGGTATGAGCGTTATCATTTGTTAATGAGTCGGCTGGTTGTGCTAAAGCAGGCGCCATTGCAACTGGATATTTGTGATCAATGACATCTGTGATTCGATCTTGAGTAGGGAGAGCATCAAGTTGTTCAATCACCCGTATTGTATTGACCTTCATCAGCAATCCTGCTGCTGAAAGTCCAATGGCACCTTGGTTTAGGTTATTGGGTAATTCACCATCAAATACCAATTGATCATTCAAGTAATGACGAACACGTTGATTATGAACAACAACTGTAGCCTTATAAGGCGTATTTAGAGCGATGTTTGATTCGAATTTGGATGTATTGATGACACTCCATGTGTTATTCGAACGTCTAAGTGCGAGTTCTAGACCATTATAAGCAGATGCATCTGCGCGAATAGCAAATTGGTAATATGGTGTATATTCAGGTTGAGCAAACACATCTGAAGCTCGATAAATAATACTTCCCCAACGAGTACCGTTATTACGCTCAAGGTATTCGAATTCTAACTCGATTTTATAGTTGCGAAGCTTTTGAAAATCCGAACTTAACATGATCGTGGTGGGTTTGATTAAATCTTTGCGACCATCAATCAGTAAGGCACCTTCTTTAAATTGAATGCTACCTGGATTTGAAGGCAGAATATTCCAATCAGAAGGTATTGAATAAATTTCAGTAAAATCCAGATTTAAATACGTTTTTGGTTGTGGAACATTGATCGGTCTTTCAGGTTCGAGATCCGGTGGTAGAGATGGTTCTGGATCTTCAGGCTGAATTGGTATGGTTGGTTCAGGGGCACTTGGTGTGGTTAATTTAGGTTTATCTTCCCCAGAGCATCCTGCTAAACCGAGCATGAGCGATAGTATGACAACTAGAGTCTGCTTTTTCATGTTAAAAATTCTCGAGTGTACGATCCATGACGACCTTAAAATTTAAGACATTAAGGTTACAATTCCGTTGTAAATCAAAAAAATACGAAGCTTTGTTTGTATTATTGAGTTATTTTAATATTCGTGTCTGAGGCAAGGTTTAAAATAAAAGATTTAAAACTTGCCATCCACCAATAATGACACGAATGATCCCCAAAGCGACGAACAATATCATTTCAAAAAAACAGAAAACTAAAAAAGTCCAACCTGCTGCACCATCCACTTTGCTCGCATCGTATTCAATGTATAGCAATAACAATACCAGCCCAATTTGGAAGTAGATCATCGCAATTACTGCTGAATCCCATGGAAAACTTAACAAAAAAGTCCAACAGATGATGACCAAGGCAGCAAAACTGCATGGCAAAAAAAATTGCAGCAAGTAACGCATATTATTTTCCCCAAAAAATAATGATTCGTTTTCATCCTTATACATAAGTAATACAGGACTTTATCAATGTGATCAACTATGATGAAATTGAATGAAATGAATGAAAAGTATTGTAAATAAAGGATTTGATTATGGCACAAAGCATGCAACACGTGATCATTACTGAACCAGGCGGCGTTGAGAAGTTGGCTTATGAAACGGTTGATATTCCGCAACCTAAAGACAATGAAGTCTTGGTGAAAGTACATGCTTTCGGCATTAACCGTCCTGATATTTTACAACGCCAAGGTTTATATCCAATGCCTAAAGGGGTCACGCCTGTACCTGGGTTAGAGGTATCAGGGGAAGTCGTTGCAGTAGGGGCTGAGGTAAACGCCTATCAGGTGGGGGATCAAGTGTGTGGACTCACCAATGGTGGTGGTTATGCCGAATACTGTGTGGTGCCTGAATCTCAGCTGATTAATATTCCTGCAGGGGTGAGTCATATTCAAGCTGCTGCAATTCCAGAAACATTTTTTACCGTTTGGGCGAATATTTTTCAAATGGGCAAAGCTAAAGCGGGGGAAACGGCTTTAATTCATGGCGGAACCAGTGGGATTGGAACAACGGCATTGATGTTGTGTAACGCATTTGGCTTAAAAACTTTTGCGACTGTTGGCTCAGATGAGAAAGTAAAAGCAATTCGAGATTTGACGCATGCAATTAATTATAAAACGGAAGACTTTGAACAGGTCATTCAGCAAGCGACTGAAGAAAATGGCGTAGATATTGTCTTAGATATGGTTGGAGCGCCTTATTTAGCTCAAAACTTGAATATACTACGTCGTGATGGACGTTTGGTTTATATCGCATTTCTTGGAGGAGCTAAAGCCGACGGCGTAAAATTAGGTCAAATCATGATGAAGCGTTTAACCATTACTGGTTCAACCATGCGTGCACGTACCACAGCAGAAAAAGCCAAAATCGCTCAAGATTTAAAGACACATGTTGCGCCGTTATGGGCAAAAGGTGAATGTCTACCGATGATCTATAAAACTTTTAATTTTGATGAGATTCAAGCGGCTCATTTGGCAATGGATGCAGGTGATCACATTGGTAAAATTGTGGTGAAAGTGTTGGATTAATCTCAACCACGTATGTGCGATTGAGTCAGCGCTGAGGATGAATAATCTACTTCGTCTCTACAGACTTTAGATTATTCATCTGCTAACCAATTCTTAGACTGTTGATTGCTTGTGTCCAATCTTGGCAAGAACAGCGCGGACAATCTTGAAGTGGTTGATGAAGTTCAGTACAGAATCCACAATGTGTACACGCATATATTACGCTAGGTTTTACCTTGTATATTGATTGAGCTTGATCTGGAAAAATAGGTAAGCCATATTTAACTTGTTCATCGGGATAAAACAAAATACTGAAATTCCCATCGGACTCTAATAGACCGACTCGAATTTGACCTAAATGCTCAACGGATTGACGACGCATTTCCGAAAAGAACTCATCATGCGACATATTACCTCGCTTGAATGCTTCAAGGACGAGCATGCCATCTTTAACGATGTAGCAGGATTTACCTTCGACTAAGTCTTCGAAAGGCTGATATTTCATCATTAACCACGTTGTGGTGCGGTAAAGTAAGATGATCACACTCATGACGACTACGGCTTGAATTAAGGGTAAATCCTCCGTAAACATTGGATCTCCAGCAATTGATCCAAGACAAAGAATAATGGCAACTTCAAAGATGGAGAGTTGTCTAACCCCTCGCTTGCCTGTCAAACGAAGAAAAAGAATGATCAGTAAATACATCACCACACATCGGATTAAAATCTCGAAAACAAATGCCCATGTGGTGTCGTAAAAAAAGATAGAAGCAAAATCCATTTGTTCCTCAATTTTCTAGGTGATTCAACTTAAGCTATCAAGCGCCAAAAAAAAGAAATACAGAATTATTGTCGAATTATTATGACTTTATGTAGATGTGGTGCGTGAATTGAACATTAAATCATGTTGTTTAAAAGATAGGGAGTGGAATTACAGTTGTTAATGTTAATCAGGATTCTGAATATATGAGATAAGGTTGGCATTTTTTATTCATTACAATGAGCTGAAATGTTTGTTATGTATTTGTAATATTCTGTTATATTCTTATGGTTGCATGTTTCGGTGTTTAACCAAGAGTTAAGGTGTATTTTGGATTCATTCCGTAATCGCGTTCTGTTCATATTTGCTGGGTTAACCATTATCCTTGGGATATGCGTATCGCTGTATATTGGAAATATCGCATCTCAGCACTTGGCTAAAGCCAGTGGACAGACCCTACATGTCGCAGCAAAAAATATCAGTAATGCCTTGGCAACTTCTCTTGCCGAACGCGAGCGCGAAATGGTGCTGCTCAGCCAATCTCCATTCTTTTCAGAAGCAAATCTAGATGATCCACGTGTTCGTACACGCTTGGAACAAGTCAAAAATGCGTATGTCTATTATGCTTGGATGGGGGTAACGGATTTAAACGGTGATGTTCAAATCGCTGCGGATGGTATTCTTGAAGGTGAAAATGTTTCTTCACGGCCATGGTTTAAGGCAGGTTTACAGGGTACGTACTTAGGTGATGTGCATGAAGCTGTGTTATTGGCAAAAAAAATTCAAGCTTTAAATCCTCATGAACCGATGCGTTTCATTGATTTCGCAACACCAATCTATGATCCAAATACTCAAAAATTAAAAGGAGTGTTAGCTGCACATGCAGATTGGGAGTGGGCACGTCATATTCTCAACAAAGCCTTATCTCAAACAGCATCTCAGCGTGGCATAGAAGTCTTTATCCTAAATAAACAGGGTGAACTGCTGTATCCATTTAAAAGTATTGGACGAGTCCAGCCACCTCAACTTCAAGTCAACGATGCACTTTATTATATTGATGATTGGAATGAAGGGCAGGATTTCTTAACCGCAAATATTGCGGTGGAGTCCGAGACTAAAAGTGATATTGGTTGGCATGTGGTAATTCGTCAACCTTTGGCGATTGCTTTGGCAGATATGCGTGATTTGCAATTCAAAATCTTCCTGATTGGTTTATTCGTCTCGCTGTTTATCTTTTATGTGATTTATCAACTTGCCAATAAATTGAGCAGACCCATTGAGGCTTTAGCCAAATCGGCTTATGCGGTCGAACAGGGAGACGTGCATACGGCATTTCATAGTCAAAGCAGCATCCGTGAAATCCAAGGATTATCACATTCTCTACAAAGCATGACGCAAACCTTACTGGAACAGAAACAACAATTACTTGATGCAAACCAATCACTAGAGCTGAAGGTTCAAGAGCGTACTCGAGCACTTGAATTGGCTAATCTTGAGTTGATTCGATTGTCACGACATGACGCATTAACAGGTTTACACAATCGCCGTGCTTTAAACGAACAACTTGAATACTGGTTTGCTCAACATAAAAGAAATCAAATTGGCTATGCAGCACTTATATTGGATGTCGATTATTTTAAGCAAGTCAACGATCAATATGGTCATGATCAAGGGGATCAAGTGTTACAGCAAGTAGCAAAAATCATTGATCAAGCAACACGTGAAACCGATTTTGTGGCACGTTATGGTGGTGAAGAGTTTGTAATTTTATTGCCTGCAACACATCTGATGGGTGCGCAAATTTTGGCAGAGAAAATTCGTACATTGGTGGAACAAGCTGTTATTTTGGTAGAGAAAACTTTGACTGTCAGTATTGGAGTTAGTGTGATTGATCTCAATGATGCTGATGCTTATGCCATTCTTAAACGATCAGATCGACATCTTTATCAAGCAAAAGCCAATGGTCGAAATCAAACTGTGATCGATGCTTAAAATAAAGCATCCACATTTTGTTAAACTCATTATTCTCTCATTGGACTAAACACCTGACGTGACTTCATTCGAAATTCAATCCAGTTCTTTTGCACAACTTGTGCAAGTTCCTCAAGATCATAAGTTGAGGATTTTGATTGATCAGATTGAACAACAAAAATTACAATTATCCGCATGGCAACACGCGCAAGAAGAAATTCGTACCTGCACGCAGAAGAAACTTATTCCTGTCTATCGTGATGTTTATCAAGTGCTGTTTCAGCAATTACAAAGTCTATGGAATAGCCTAAGTCAAATTGATTTAAATAAGTCGTCTCAAAAGATTGTGGAAGAGAAGTGTTTTAACTTGACCCAAATGTTGAGCAAATCAAATATGCTCAATGAAACTCAAATTGAGACAGTTGAAAAATTACATATTTATTTCGAACAGGTGTTTGCTCAACCACGAAATAAGCAAGATAAAAAGAACAACTTAGAATCTAGTCAAGCACCAGATGCTCATGGTGAACAAAATGATTCAACGATTGATGACGATTCGTTATGGGACAAAGCGCAATATCAACAAGCAAGGCAGCAAGCCAAGCTCAAACGACAGCAGGATAAGCAAGCCCAAGCCGAAAAGATGGTAAATCAATCACTCAAAACGGTCTATTTAAAAATTGCCTCGATCATTCACCCTGACCGTGAGCCTGATGAGTCGAAAAAAGTGGAAAAGACCGAGCTGTTACAGCGTGCTAATGAAGCCTATGAACAGGAAGATTTGTTCTATTTATTGAAACTTCAGCTTGAAGTTGAGCAAAGTAAAAATGGTTCAAATAAAGGTTTAACAGCGGAGCAAGTTAAGTTTTATCAGCAAGCTTTGGAAGCACAAAGCCAAGCATTAAAAAAGCAAATTCAGGAATTGATTGACTCGCTTGTGTGGTCAAATAAAGCCAAAATTGCGGTGAGGAAGTCGAAAGGGCAATTGAATATTACGGACTTATATAAGCAGATTGATGCGGATGTGTCTGCGGTGAAGCAACAGCTTAAAGCTGAAAAGCAAAGGTTGATGTATATGGGGAAAGAGAGTGGGTTGAAGATGTTGTTGGAGCATGGGGTTTTATAGTTATTAATAAAATAGTAAAAGGGATTAATCTTTTATAAGAAAAATATCATATTCCTCTTCAAAACATATTTTATTATTACGAGAATGATTGGAAAAATTTATAAAATCATTATTCTCAAAAAAATCAGGTAGGAAATCATTTTTAAAAAAATCATTCATAATTTTATGAAAGAAACAAAACGGAGAAACAATATATTTTGAAGTTAATCGGAAATCATTTATTCCCCCAAATTGTAAATGACATTTTGAGTGTGAAGTCACTTTTGAATCATAATCAAATCTTAGATGAGAATTATTAAAAATAGATCTATCATTTTGAACCATATCCATCATTACTTCATAATAAAATTCAGCTAACCATTCATTGCAATTTTCACTATAAGATTCAAAATCTTGTATGGATTCATCTGAGAATTTTGGAGTTGGATAATAGGCTAATCTACAACTTTTAAGTTTATTATTAGTATCAAATTCATAATAGAATTGAATAAAAGAATTATCTTTTAATAAGAAGGAGTATTGACCATGATCTAATAAAATTTGAAACTCTCTTGGGTAGGAAAGATTTTTTAAAATTCCTGATTTGTAGTTATTCCAAGAAATGCAATTTCCAAATTGATGGTAATTACTGGTTAATATAACTTTAGAGAATAAAGAATCGATATTTTTTAGACTCTGATGAATCTGTCTAATATTCACTGTAATCCCTCACTAATATACTTCATTAGATCAGGATTATTTTTTAATTCTTGTAATAAAAGTTCAGGATTCTCTTTAAGTTTTTCAAAGGATTTTTCTAACTCTTTAATTTCCTTACTAGAAGTATGAATAAGTTTATTGACAGAAGCTATTTTCTTATCATCTGGGCGAATAAAATTAAAGAAAGGAAAATCATTTTTTATCGCTTCAATCTCATTCTTTAGAATATCCATTGAAGATGAATTTCCTGTAATATAACACCAGCCTCTTGATCTTGTTAAAGATGCAAAAAAAGCATTACGAGCAGTTAAAGATGAGTCATTAATAACTTTTTGAGAATTGAAAACAAAAACTATATTAGATTCATTTCCTTTGGCTCTAAATGGAGTAGACAAAGTTACACATCCATCTACCTTAAATATATCATTACTTTCAACATATCCTGGAGTTACAGCACGTATATGATAGCTATTTAGTAGTGACCTCAACTCCGAAAGTTCTTCTGCAGATTGTTTTTTATTATTAATATTTACAACAATAATTTCTTCAGGTGAAACATTCTCGGAAGTAATTAAATTTTTAATTTTTACAGCTATCCACTGTATTTCTTCATGAATATCATTAAAAGATTTACATAAAACTAAATCTGTTGGTTGATAGCCTGCATCTTTAATAATCTTTTCAAGTTTATTTTTTGAATTTTCAAATGGACGAGTTAATTGCACCTGATCGCCTTCGACAATTTTATCTTTTATAGGCGTTAGCATTTCGTAGCCGATTGCTTTCCAGTCTTCACGATCATCATATGGTTGCATAATTTTATCTTTATTATATAGTCCCATCGCTATTCCATGAGCGGTCATTAAAACAGGTCTTGGGGTTCTATAACAATTAGGCAATACGAAATCTTTATCAATTTCTCCGTAATATTTACCTTGTAGCATATCCATAGATATATTAGGCAAACCTGTTTCTAGATTTTTACCAAATAATATATCTGGTTCTTTAATTTTCATTGCCCGTAATGATTGAAAATCATCATAGGCCCAGATGATTCTCTTAGGATCTTTAGTAATTTTGTAGACAGTTTCAAATAAGGCTGGTGGTAAATCCTGAGCTTCATCGATTAAAACCATATCGTAAACAGGTTCTAATAAGCTTCCTACCTTGTTCAAAAGGTCTCTATAAATAAATTCTAATGGATCATTATAATGCTTAGCTTCCATAAAAGTTTTTGGTACCAAACCTAAACGGCTGCATAAATCAGAATATAATCCGGCTCTATTTTTTCCACCCCAAGCATGAAGAATTTTCAATTTATTTTCAAAATCGGGTGCTTTTTTTGCTTCAGCTACATAATATTTACTTATATGTTGAGTAATTGTTCCATATAAACTTTGTGTATTGAATAAATATAATATTTTATACTCAGGAAGTCTTTTATGTGTAATGGCAGCTTTTAAAGATAAGACAATCGTTTTTCCTGTGCCAGCCAGTCCTCGAATTCTTTGAGGGCCATCAGGAATTTGCATAGAAATGATACGTTGTGCTTCATCTTGTTTAAATGTTCTTTGAAGTGACTCTTCAATAAAATCATTAATTGTTTCTAATTTTTTATCTTCTTTTATTTTATACTTATCTTCAAAAACATAAGTCCCCTCTAAGAGACTAATTACCTTATCGAATTCATCATCACTCAAATTAAATGGTACTAAATCAGATTTAATGTTATCTAATGCAGGAGTTAACTCATCAGAAGCTAATGTAGAAGCAAAAAGCTCATCATTAAATAGATTTTGAATTTCGGATTTTGTATTAGAAGAGAAAATAAGCCATGAATGTAGAGGAATAGTAATATCTTTTTTCTTTCTTGAATAAAAAGAAGGCTCATTCTTTAATCTACTTTTAATTTCGTCACAAAATAAATCAACAAAATAATCTTTTGAAACATTTTTTTCATTATTTTCATGAACCCATATTTCCAGTTCATTTTGTTCTTCAACTTGCTGTACTTTACTATCAACTATATCAATTAAAATAATACCATATTGTTTAGTAAGAATAATAAACGCAGGGATTTCTTCATCACTATCTCTGCCTAGAGAAGTTAACTTATAACCAAAATACCCATCACAGTCTTCAAAAGTATTCTGGATATAAGGGACTAAAGTTTTAGCATGGATATTATCTTCTAGATCAATACTACCAGGAAGAAATTGAAACTTAGGCATGAGAAAACTCTTAATTATTATTGACTTAAAATAATGAATAGTTGCTATAAAAGCAACTATTCATTTGGATTTACTAAAGCGCCGCAATCTGCTCCATATTGGCTTTAATCTTCGCTAACTGATCAGCAAACTCAGCAAGTTTCACTTTCTCGCCCTCAACCACAGCAGCAGGTGCTTTCGCCACAAAACCTTCGTTAGAAAGTTTGTTGGCAATTTGGTCATGCTGTTTCTGAACTTTGTCTAAGTCTTTTTGCAAACGACCCAATTCCGCTTTAGGGTCAATTAAGCCCTTCATTGGAACGAATACAGACACATGACCTACAACAGAAGAAGATGACAATGGCGGTTGTTCAGCATCGCTTAGGAAGGTAATGCTTTCAACTTTAGCCAATGCTTTAAACAACGGTTCAATACGTGCGATTTGCGCTTTCTCGCTATCCGTCGTGTTTTGAAGCAGAACAGGCAACAAGCGAGCATTACCTAAGCCCATTTCACCACGAATATTACGTACCGCACCAATCAAACCTTGAAGCCATTGCATATCTGCTTCAGCTTGCTCGTTAATTAATGCTTGGTCAGCAACAGGGTACTGTGCAAGCATAATTGTTTCGCCAACAATGTTCAGTTTCGGCGCAAGTGTTTGCCAGATTTCTTCTGTTAAATATGGCATTAATGGATGAGCCAAACGTAAAGATGCTTCCATCACAGAAAGAAGAACACGACGCACTTCAGCTTTACGCTCAACCGATACGTTTTCATCATTCAGAACAGGCTTAGTCAGCTCTACATACCAGTCACAGTATTCATTCCAAATGAACTCATAAATCGCTTGTGCAGCCAAGTCTAAACGGTAGGTTGCAAATGCTGTTTGCACTGCTTGTTCCGCTTTTTGTAGACGGCTCACAATCCACTGTTCAGGCAATTCCCAAAGATCTTGACGCACCTCTTGACCAATCACTTGCTCTTCACAGTTCATCATCACGAAACGGGTAGCGTTCCAGATTTTATTCGCAAAGTTACGGTAACCTTCAACACGTTTCATGTCGAATTTAATGTCACGACCCGTGTTTGCAAGCGCACAGAATGTGAAACGAACTGCGTCTGTACCGTAAGATTGAATACCTTCTGGGAATTCTTTACGGGTTGATTTTTCAATCTTCGCTGCTTGTTTCGGGTTCATCAAACCTGTTGTACGTTTTTGTACTAAAGTTTCAAGATCAACACCGTCAATCAAATCTAGTGGGTCAAGCACGTTGCCCTTAGATTTAGACATCTTCTGACCTTCGCCATCACGAACCAAACCGTGCACATACACAGTTTTAAACGGCACTTGAGGTGTACCATCTGCATTTTTCATGAAGTGCATCGTAAGCATAATCATACGAGCAACCCAGAAGAAAATGATGTCGAAACCTGTTACAAGAACATCAGTCGGGTGGAACGTATTTAAGAAGTAGTTTTCTTTATCTTTCGCTTCGTCACCCGTCCAACCTAAAGTTGAGAACGTCCAAAGACCTGAAGAGAACCATGTATCCAATACATCTTCGTCTTGGTTCAATTCAACTTCAGGTGAAATACTGTTTTTCGCACGAACTTCTTCTTCGTTACGACCTACGTAAACATTGCCTTCCGCATCGTACCAAGCAGGGATACGGTGACCCCACCACAATTGACGCGAGATACACCAGTCTTGAATGTTGTTCATCCAAGCCATGTACATGTTGCTGTACTGCTCAGGTACAAATTTGATGTCGCCATCTTTCACTGCTTTGATTGCAGGTTCAGCAAGCGGTGCAATTTTCACATACCATTGATCCGTCAATAACGGCTCAACGATCACACCTGAACGGTCACCGCGAGGTGGTTTCAATGTGTATGGTTGAATTTGGTCTAACCAGCCTTCAGCTTCAGCTTGTTCTACTAACTTTTTACGTGCTTCAAAACGCTCTAAACCAATGTAGTCTGCTGGTGCAGGAATGGTTTTAGAAATTTGCTCGCCCGCTTTTTCGATGTATTCAAACTCAGCAAGTACTTCAGCATTTTTGTTGAAGATGTTGATGATTGGTAATTCGCAGCGTTTACCTACTTCGTAGTCATTGAAGTCATGCGCAGGGGTGATTTTTACACAGCCTGTACCGAATTCTTTATCAACATATTCATCTTTAACGATAGGAACAGCACGACCTGTAATTGGTAGGATGATGTTTTGACCTACAAGATGCGCATAACGTTCATCATCAAGTGCAACCGCAACGGCTGTATCACCTAACAATGTTTCAGGACGAGTCGTTGCCACAACAATGTGATCTTTACCATCGTGCGTGCGAAGTGACTTGTCTTCAAAGAAGTATTTGAAGTGCCAAAGTGAACCTTGTTCTTCTTTATCAGACTCAACTTCTAAGTCAGAAAGGGCAGTTTGTAATTTTGGATCCCAGTTTACAAGGCGTTTACCACGGTAGATCAAACCATCTTCGTGAAGTTTTACAAACACTTCTTTAACAGCGTTTGATAAACCTTCATCCATGGTAAAGCGTTCACGTGACCAATCAACAGAAGAACCTAAACGACGAATTTGACGGGTAATATTACCGCCAGATTGTTCTTTCCATTCCCATACTTTTTCGATGAATTTATCACGCCCCAAGTCATGACGGCTTACGCCTTGTGCACCTAACTGACGCTCTACAACCATTTGCGTTGCAATACCTGCGTGGTCAGTACCCGGTTGCCAAAGCGTGTTGAAGCCAGACATACGTTTATGACGTGTCAAAGCATCCATGATGGCATTGTTAAAACCATGACCCATGTGCAAGCTACCAGTGACGTTTGGTGGCGGAATCATGATACAGAAAGACTCGCCTTTTTCAGACGGCTTAAAGTAACCGCGTTCTTCCCAAGTTTGGTACCATTTTTTCTCGATCTCGGTCGGATCGTAGGTTGTAGCAATATTTTGCGCTGAATCAGTCATAGTTCGAACAGATCAAAAGTAGATAAAAAATTGCATCTATTGTAGCAAAAAAAATGCATGGAGAGGCACGTTAAGCAAATGCATTCTCGTTTCAAATCCCACACAATCGAACAGTAATTGATTTTGAATAACACTAAAGCCAGCGTCAACTCGCGGAATCGGCCTGACAATAAAGGATAACAATCGCATGACCTATACTATTTCTTTGCGCTTACAACCTGAAACTTATCAGCAATATCAAACCATTCACCAAAAACTCAATGCAGGAGATCGTGAAGCGCAAGCTAAAATTCTTGGAGATAATCTGTCCAAAATTGCTTGTGAGATTATTGATCAAGCCTTTGGCACACTGGTCAAAGATTCTAATGCAAAGGATCAAGACTCAGCAAAAGTATTGAAACAAGTGCAAGATGCAATCTTGAAATACATGCCTTGGTCAGTATCTTTTTTTGGTAATGATCGCTTAACGCCTATGGTGAATCATGTACAAAGTTTGATGTATGAACAAGATGGAAAATACTATATTTCATACCCAGTTGAAAAAGTTATTGTGAATGAGTTACTGGGCTGTGCAGAACGTATGCGTGAAGGTCAAAATCAATATGTTGCTCCTGGCTTAAAAGCCTTCACTAAAGTGGTTGATCAAGGCGTTACGAGCTTAATTCGTGAACCTAAAAAAATGCTGAAATTTAATATGGTGGTGGATAAAACCTTAAATGGTGTGATCAGTTTGACCACAGGATTAGGGTATAAGCGATTTGAAAATTTAAGCAAAATTCATGATGCACAAAGTATCGTGAAGTACTTTGACCATTTTTTGGTTTTTCTTGATAATGAAGGACAGCAAAAAGCAAAATTAAATGCTTAAACCATAAGGATAAAGGGAATGGCAAAGTTGGAACAGCTTGATCAGAAAGTGGTGTGGATTACAGGTGCATCATCGGGTCTTGGTAAAGCGTTGGCTGCTGAATGTGCCAGTTTAGGGGCACAGGTTATTTTGACGGCTCGTCGTTTTGAAGAGCTGGAAACGGTAAGGCAGTCTTTGGCACACCCAGAACGACATATTTCCATTAAAGCGGATATCACGGATGAATCACAAGTTCGTCATGCTTATGAACAAGTCCTCCAACAAAAGGGACGTATTGATTGGTTAATCAATAATGCAGGTCTATCACAACGTGCATTAATTAAAGACACGACCATGCAAACTGAACGTGCGATCATGGAAGTTGACTATTTCTCTCAAGTCTTTTTAACCAAAACGGTTTTGCCGACTTTTCAGCAACAGAAGTCAGGACGAATTGCCTTTATCTCAAGTGTAGCTGGTTTATTGGGTACACAATATCGTGCGACTTATTCGGCAGCTAAAGGTGCGATCCATATGTGGGCGAATAGCTTACGTGCAGAAGTTGCGCAAGATGGTGTGGGTGTCTCGGTGATTTTCCCGGGATTTGTGAAAACCAATGTGTCCTTTAACGCGTTAAACGGTGAAGGAAAGCCCCAAGGTTATCAAGATGAGGCCATTGAAAATGGTTTAGAAGCAGAGGAATTTGCTAAACAAACCGTACAGGCATTATTGAAAGGGGATGAGTATATTGTCGTGGGTGGTGCAAAAGAAAAATTAGGCGTTTTTATTTCACGGTTATCACCAGCAATACTGTATCGAATGATCCGAAAAATGAAAGTGAAGTAAACTTTAATGATCATGCGCATATCGATGAGAAAAATTTAATCATATATGTTTGCATTTCTATCTCAATGATCATGCGAGTGATAAGGGATTTAAAGACTCCTCAAGTAAAGTGTACGGCTTGAGTGACTACTACATACCTGTAAAGAAAAAGAGAGACTTTTAGTCTCTCTTTTGTATCGCAGTTCCGTAAGCGAATACTTCAACCATTCCACCTTGAAGACCTAAATCTGTGGTGCTGAGTCTTAATCCTAAGATTTCAGTTGCACCTATTTTTTCTGCTTCAAGTTTAAGTCTAACGATAGCTTCACGTCTTGCACGTTCAACAATACTTTCATAACTGCGTAAACGTCCACCAAAGAAATTTTGGATTTGCGCAAGTACAAACTTAAAATAATCATGCGAAATCACCACATTACTGCTGATCATTTGTCCGTGGTTTTCAGAAGTTTTAAAACGCTGACTATCTAACTTGATATAAGCTAAGCGCGCTTCTTGTTCATCAAGTTGCTTAAAATGCTTTTGTTCATTATAGCGACCAAATCCAAATCCAATACTAAATAGGATGAGAAAGATGACCACCTGAAAAATGATACCATCCATAACGAATCCTTAAGAGGTGAATGGATCAGGAATCTTAGGTGCATTCGGTGTGACATACACAGCTGTGCCATAAACAAATAATTCGGAAGCACCTTGGGTAATATTGGAAGTTGAGAAACGAATCCCGACAATCGCATTCGCCCCTAAGGCACGTGCTTTATCAATCATACGGTTCATTGCTTCTTGACGAGACTCTTCAAGTAATTCCGTGTATGCGGTGAGTTCTCCACCGACGATATTCTTAAGTCCTGCGAGTAAATCACGTCCAACGTGTTTACTTCTGACGGTACTACCATATACCACGTCAAATTGTTGTTGAATTTGATGACCAGGTACAGATTCTAAATTACTTAACAGCATGTGATTGAAGTCGTTATAAAAAGGATAATTAATGACAAAATATCAGTATTTGGGACAATAAAAAAGCCCACCGAGGTGAGCTTTGTTCAAACAAAAAATTACTTCTTGTCGTATTTTAAATCTGAGCTTGAAGGCTGATAAATCACCTGATCCGTAGTATTGGTTTTTAAGCCACCACCGAGTGATTTATAGAGCTCGATTTGGTTGTTAAGGTTCGCTTGTTCAAGCAGCAATAAACCTTGCTCAGCACTATATGATGTACGTTGTGCATCTAATACAGTTAAGAAACTGTCAATACCAGCGCGGAAGCGGGCATTTGAGAGTTTGTAGGTTGTATTGGTCGCATCAACTAAACGGCGTTGTGCAGTTAAACGTTCACCGATATTTTGACGCACTGCCAAAGCATCATTCACTTCACGGAACGCAGATTGAATTGATTTTTCATAATCAGACAATGCGATCTGTTGCTGTGTTTCAGAGACTTTAATATTGGCACGACGTGTACCCCAGTCAAAGATTGGAATATCTAGACTAGGACCAACAGACCAAACAAAAGCGCCAGACTTAAATAAATCACTTAAGTCTGTTGATGCATAACCTGCTGAACCTGTGAGGCTAATGGTTGGGAATAAACGCGCTTTTGCAGCACCGATATTCGCACCAGCCGCACTCAGCTGATATTCAGCCGCTTTAACATCTGGACGGTTGTTGAGTAGATCACTTGGCAAACCAGCCGCAAAAGCAGTGGTTAATGTCACACGTGTGATTCTCTCTTTAGGCAATAAATTGTCAGGTAGCGGTTGACCTACAAGGAGGTTTAACGCATTAACCGCTTGTGCAATTTGAGTCTTGTATTCAGCAACATCGCCACGTGCGGTTTCAACAGAAACTTGAGCCTGACGAAGCGGAACTTCACTGTCGATTCCCACATCAAAACGTTTTTTGTTGAGATTGTAAGATTCAAGTTGAGCTTTCAGCGTTTGTTCAGCGAGCTTAAGATTTGCTTGTGCATATGAGTAAGCCAACCAAGCTTGAGCTGTTTGGCTAATCAAGGCAATTTGAGTGGCATCACGTGCGCTTGCAGTTGAAAGGTAAGTGTCTAGGGCATTGTCTTTCAAGCTTCTAACACGACCCCAAAAATCAATTTCATAAGCCGTTAAACCTAAACCTACATTATAGGTTGTTGCTGGGCTTGGCGAATTGATCGTGTCTTGTCGTAAAACACCACCACTTGCACCAATCGTAGGCAATTGATTGTTTTGGCTGATTTGAAATTGTTGACGTGCTAATTCGATATTTAGCGTTGCTTTACGAAGATCACGGTTATTTGCCAAGGCTAAATCCAAAACTTGGATTAAGCGTTGATCTGCAAAAAATTCCTTATAACCTTGCTCCGCAATAGATGGACCAGAAGCATTGCCAAGATAACTTCCTGGAATATTGGCTTGAGTGACCGGTTCTGGACCACGCATGCTTTGACATGCTGTCAAAGCAAGCGCAATTGCAGATACCGCAATGCTACGACCTGTAATAGACCATACGTTTTGCATCACGAAATTTGCTCCTGTTTATTTTGTTTTGGTTTTGTTTTAAAGATACTTCGGATCCATACATAGAACACTGGAATAAAGAAGATCCCTAAAAGTGTTGAGCTGATTACACCACCAAGTACACCATAACCCACGGAATGTTGACTTCCTGCACCTGCGCCAGAAGCGAGAGCTAGTGGAAGAACACCAAAACCGAAAGCCAATGTGGTCATAATGATTGGACGTAAACGCATTTTCGCGGCATGTAAGGTTGCTTCGAAGAGTTCTTCACCTTGATCTTGAAGCTCTTTCGCAAATTCTACAATCAAGATCGCATTCTTCGCGGACAAACCAATCACGGCAATAATCGCCACTTGGAAGTAGATGTTATTTGAAAGGTTTGGATCTTTCAAAATAATCATTCCCAGGAATGTTAAGGCAAGTGCACCAACAATACCCAATGGCACAACCATGAGTACAGAGAATGGGATAGACCAACTTTCATATAAGGCTGCCAAGCAAAGGAAGACAATCAATAACGAAAGAGCATAAAGGAAAGGTGCTTGTGCGCCAGACTCACGTTCTTCGAGAGATAAACCAGTCCATTCGTAATCGAAACCTTGCAAGCCCATTGAAGGAAGCTTCGCAATGATTTCTTCAACTGCAGCCATCGCATCACCCGAACTCACACCTGGAGCTGGAGTACCTGTGATGTTCATGGAAGAAACACCATTATAACGTTCTAAACGTGGTGAACCATAAGTCCATTCACCTGTTGCGAACGCTGAGAATGGAACCATCGTACCTTGGTTATTGCGGACATACCACTTGTCTAAGTCTTCAGGCATCATACGAGAGCTCGCTTCACCTTGGACATACACTTTTTTCACTCGACCACGATCGATGAAGTCATTAATGTATGAACCACCCCATGCCATACCCATCGTACTATTGATTTCAGCAATGCTGACTCCCATAGCACCTGCTTGAGCATGATCGACGATGACACGATATTGAGGCGTATCTTCTTGTCCGTTAGGACGAACACCTGTTAAGCGCTGATCTTGAGAAGCTAAGCCGAGTACAGCATTACGTGCTGCTAATAATTGCTCGTGACTTTGACCTGCAGCTGCTTTTAACTGTAGGTTAAAGCCTGCACTCACGCCCAACTCCGGCATTGCTGGAAGTTGAAGAGGCATGATATAGCTGGCATCTTTCACAATCATATTCAGTGCCATACCACGTTGGATAATTGCACCGACCTGAGATTCAGGAGAGGTACGGTCTTTCCAGTCTTTCAACTTAATGAAGGCAAGACCTGCATTTTGACCAATACCCGTGAACGAGAAACCAGCAACACTAAATACAGATTCAACATGTTCTTTCTCGTTATTGAGGAAGAAGCCTGTCATTTGATCAATTGTTTTACCAGTGCGTTCAAGCGTTGCATTTGGTGGTAGCTGAACGAGAGTCATCACCACACCTTGGTCTTCATCTGGTAAGAATGAAGAAGGAAGGTTGACAAATAACCAGCCCATCACAGCAATCACAACACCATAGACCAATCCTGCAAATAGCTTGGCATGTGTTAAACGGTTTACGCCGTTTTGATATTTCACCGAAATTTTGTCAAAACCATTGTTAAACCAACGGAAGAAACGGGCAAAAATGTTATTGCTTTGAGGTTTGTTGGCATCATGTTTTTTCAACATGGTCGCACACAATGCAGGGGTAAAGGTTAATGCAACAATCAATGAAAGAATCATTGCTGTAACGAGTGTGATAGAGAACTGACGATAAATTACACCTGTCGTACCCCCCATGAATGCCATAGGTACGAATACTGCAGTTAAGACAGAGGTAATACCAATCAATGCACCAGAGATCTGTCCCATCGACTTTTCAGTCGCTTCCACAGGCTCAAGATGCTCTTCTGCCATCACACGTTCAACGTTTTCTACGACGACAATCGCATCATCCACCAGAAGACCAATGGCGAGAACCATAGCGAACATGGTTAATGTGTTGATCGAGAATCCGAACATGTTGATCACGGCAAATGTACCCAATACAACCACTGGAACAGCCATTGTTGGAATAATGGTTGCACGCCAGTTTTGTAGGAACAAGAACATGACCAAGAATACGAGGATAATCGCTTCAATTAAGGTTTTCACAACACTTTTAATTGAGAGCTCAATAAATGGTGTTGTGTCAAAAGCAAGTTTGTCCACCATACCTGTTGGATAGTTTGGACGTAATTCTTTTAAACGATCTTCAATCGCTTGGGCTGTATCTAATGCGTTTGCACCCGTTGCCAAACGAATCGCTACACCACCTGCAGGTTGACCATTAAATTTAGAGTCAAATGCATAGTTGTCTGCACCTAATTCAATTTTAGCGACATCACCTAAACGAACTTGTGCACCATTCGGTGAGTTCTTAAGGAAAATATTTGAAAATTGTTCAGGTGTTTGTAAAAGACTTTGAGCAGTTACAGTCGCATTTAAAACTTGACCTTGTACAGAAGGTGCACCACCTAACTGACCTACCGCCACTTGCGCATTCTGAGTTCTTAATGCATTTGCAATATCACTCGGTGTAACTTGCAAGTTGGCCATTTTGGATGGGTCCATCCAAATTCGCATAGCATATGAACCACCAAATACTTGCACTTCACCAACACCAGTCACACGGCTAAGTGGTTCAGAGATATTTGAGTTTACATAGTCTTTAATGTCATTTGCATCTAATGCATCTGACTCAGAATAAAACGCAATAACTTGTAAGAAGCTTGCGCCAGACTTGGTAACTTTTAAACCTTGACGTTGTACGTCTTCAGGCAAAAGTGCAGTCGCTGATTGAAGTTTATTTTGAACTTGTACCTGAGCAATATCAGGATCGATACCTTGTTCAAAGTTTAGTGTAATGGAAGCTTGTCCATTACCCGCACTGTTAGATGAGATGTAACGCAACCCATCCAAGCCATTCATTTGTTGTTCAATAATTTGCGTTACTGTGTTTTCAACAGTTTCAGCAGATGCACCCGGATATGTTGCAGAAATCGATACCGTTGGTGGTGCAATCGTTGGGTATTGGGCAATTGGCATCTTGGTGAGGGATAAAATACCCGCCAACATGATGACCAATGCAATCACCCAAGCGAAAATTGGGCGATGGATAAAAAAGTGAGCCATTCAGTCTACTCCTTATGCATTTGAAGTAGCTTTTTGTTCAGATTGAGCTGCTGGCTTTGCTTGTTGACCATCTTTGCCGGCTTGAGGTGCTGCAGCTTGAGGTTGGTAAGGTTTAGCTACAACTTGTTGTTCAGGTTTAACTTTCGCCACACCATCTACAATGACCTTGTCACCTGTATTTAGACCTTTGGTCACAATCCAATCTTTACCTTGAACACCTGCTGTCTCAATTGGACGTACTTCAACTGCACCTTTCGCATTCACGATCATCGCAGTCGCTTGACCTGTTGGTGTACGGGTCACAGCCGCTTGAGGCACTAAAATCGCATTAGGAATTACACCTTGCACAATTTGAGCATTAGTGAACATTCCTGGCAATAATAATTGGTTCGGATTTGAGAACACAGCACGAAGGGTAACTGTCCCTGTTTCTGGATTTACACTTGCATCAGAGAATGCAAGATTACCTTCAATAGGGTAAATGCTGCCATCTTCAAGTTTTAAACGAACTTTAGTATTGTTGCTGCGGTCGATGCTGCCTTGACTCAACTGTTGACGTAAGCGAAGAAGCTCTGCACTTGATTGGTTGATATCAACATAGATTGGATCAAGCTGTTGGATTGTCACCAATGCTTCAGGTTGATTAGCCGTTACTAATGCACCTGCAGTCACACTAGAGCGACCTGATTGCCCTGAAATTGGTGAACGAACAGTAGAATAACCTAAGTTAATCTGCGCATTTTTCACCGCTGCTTCTGAAGCTGCAACATCTGCTTGTGCCAATTTTACTTGTGCTTGTAGATCATCAAATTCTTGCTTAGATACAGCATTGATACCGACAAGTTGGCGATAACGGTCAGCTTTAACTTGAAGCGCATTGAGATTGGCTTTTTGACGAACTAAGGCTGCTTTTGCACTGTCTAAGTTCGCACGGTTGGTATTTGCGTCAATTTCGTACAGAGGTTGTCCTTCACGCACAAAACTACCTTCAGCAAACAGACGCTTTAAAATCACACCGCTTGCTTGCGGACGTACTTCAGAAATTTGATAGGCTGAAGTTCGACCCGAAAGCTCGACAGTTTGTTCAACACTTTGTGGTTGAGCAACGATGACACCAACTTCAGTTGGTGGCATTTGCTGTTGTGCAGCGGCTTGCTCTGCATCTTTTGGATCTTTGCTACAACCCACAAGTGCAATACTTGTTGCAAGAGCACAAGCAGTGAGGGCAGGGGCCCAAAGCTTTGCCGACATCATTATTCCACCTCGTTAGATTTTTCTCTAAAAATAATTGTTTGCTTTGCTATCCGTTGTGATAGGACTAACCACAGTATAGTCAGCCATATCAACGCAATACTCCAACCTGCAACAACATCTGTCGGGTAATGAGCACCGAGATAAACCCGTGAAAAACCCATGCCAACAAACCATATACAGGCAGCGACAAAAATGATTCTACTTTGATGATGGTTTCGAAAGATCATGATCATCAAACCAGCAATCACTGCTGCATAGAGACTATGTGCGCTTGGAAATGCGGCTCCATAAGTTTCAACGATTTGATAAATTGCATTTGGACGAGGTCGGTCGAAAGCATATTTGAGTAACCAGCCAAGACAGGCACCACCAACGAGACCAAGTGAGATAAATAGACAGTTAGCATATTGTTTTAATCGCCATTGCTGTAAGGTCAAAATCGCCACGCACATCAGCATGATCGGTAAACCGCCAACATGAGACAATAAAACCGCAATTCCATCTATGAGGGGATTGCGGTGTTGACTCATCCATGAAACAGCAGTGAGATCGAGCTGTTGTATCGTTGGAATATAGATTCCTATACTACTTATCGTTATTCCTAAACAACCTATTAAAATCAGTAAGTAAGGCATATAAAATAACCTGAGTTATATTATAGTCGCATACATTTATTGCATGAATGCGTCAAAGTGTACTCGCCAGTACACTTTTTTTCAAGTCAGTGTAAAAGCATAATTTATAGTAATTTCATTACAATGTGCATCTTATTTTTAGCACAAAAAATAACACAAATATCTAATGAGAAGATTTCTTTGGTGAAATTGGATCTTCGACCTCTAAAGGTTGTTTTGGGGGCCAGAAAAAGTCCATTGGTCGTGTAACAAAGTGAGTAAATACTAATTTTGCCAGAGGTTTCCATTGTTCAAAACGAACACGTCGTGCGCGTAATGCCACGATAATAGTGAGACTAAAGCTGACAAATAAGTTGGTCAAACCAATTAATAATACACCAAGGAATGAAACAATAATGAGCCCTATTTCAGGCGTGCCATTGATACTCAATAGGCCCTGCATAAAGTTTGCTGAAGCAAAGGCAATATGACGAATATCTAAAGGCAGACCAAGAATAAAGCCAATTGTCCCCATGCTGCCTAGCATGATTCCGAACAGGAAATTCCCGGCTAGTGCGCCTAAATTACGTTCAATATAGTTTGCAAACTTTTCTAGTCTGTCAGCACCTAGCCAGTTTTTTAGACGATGATGTGCTTTTAAGCGAGGTCCGACTTTACGATACACTGCCATGTTGTCGAAGTAACCTGCGATCAAACCAGATAAAAATAGACATACACCTGCAATAGCTGCATGTGGGACTGCGAGGGATGTAAAAGGATTCAAACTATGCAGTAAATATGTTGCTTTACTGTGATTGAGTAATTGTTCACCCAGAATCAACGGCCACATCATGGTGATCAATGCTGCAACCGGAATTGCAATGGAAATATTGCCGAGAATAGCGACAAACTGCGTACGGATAATATTGATAATCAGTGCAGCAAGTTCTGCAATTTGTGCAGTTCGAGACCCTTTCTTTTGTTGAACTGTCGCGGCTAGGGCAGCTGCAGTCATAGCAGGTTGTTTGGTTGCAACGGTAAAATGCAGTACATGGATCAACATGAAACCTAATGCATAGTTCATGCTATACGCGAAGGCTTGCATGATAGGTGCCATGGCGATGCGCGCAGTGAGAATCTTCAAGGTCGCCATGATAGCAATAATGACGCCTGCTCCTGCGGCTGATTTGTACATACTGAAGAAACCAGCTTTATTGGTACTTACATAATGTTCGCCTGTTTTACTGGCATTTTCAGTGACTTGTAATGCGATTAATTCACTGTTTGTTTTTAAAAGCTCTCGAACACTTCGCTCCTCATAGTGAGCCGCAACTAAATCTTGACATAACTCAGCGAGTGCTAAGTATTGAACTTTTCCAGTTTCAGTCAATAAGTTCAGTAATAGTTCAATACGATCTAAACATTGCTCAAGCAAAGACAATAAATAAGTGAGACTTAAACTCACCCCAATTCTTTTCGTAGCACGACGAATCTTCAAAACGACATCGCGGCACTGCTCGATCATCACCAAAGCTTGGTTGGCGTCGGGTACGACCATTTCAGTAAGATCATCAGCTTCACTATAATGTTTTTTGTATAACTCAATAAATTCAATGATTTCACGATTCTGCACCAAAAAAGGTGACTCATATTCAGTCAGTTCTGGTTGTGCATTAATAAACTCAGGATAAAGTCCAATACCGCTGATACGGTAAGATAAAACTGTAATCGCTTTAATCATGTCGCGTTTGATGCCAAATTTTGCATCTAAGCTGCCATTACTTTGATTGACAATCTGAAAAAACTGAATCCATTGCTGATCTTCAATATTTTCTAGCCAATATTTATCGCTACGTAAATGAAAGACACGGAAGACTAAATCTTTTAGATCAGTTTCATCGGTCAAAAGGGGAAGAACATGCGCTCCCATTCGTTGACCCAACTGATTCCAAAAACCATCTAGAGAAAGAATCCCACTGTCCGCATAAATAGTGGTTTGTTTATAGCGATTGATCAGATGAACGATATAGGCTTGAAAAGTGGTGGCTGCAGTCGGCGTAATTAATAACGCTTGTATCAACGCCTGAAATTTTTGATTAATTTCTTCTAGGTTATAACTGTCTGATGGACGGATGCGATTAACGAGTTCAATGAGTATGTTTTCGTCTGGAGCAGCTTGATGATGGTCAAGTTGCTCCTGCATTTGTTTAAAAAGATCATTAAAGTTTATATGCATACGCAAATTTTTTTAGTTGAAGTTTATTGGATTCGATCTAATGCTAATTGCGCCAAATTATCAAGCGCTTGACGATAAATACTTTCAGGCAGTTGTAACAATGCCTCACGAGCTGCTGTAGTTTCTTCAACAGCACGTTCGCGACAGTAATCTAGTGCACCAGAGTTTTGAACAATCTGAATCACTTGATCCAAATGTTCAGTACCACCTGTAGTGATGCTACGACGGATAATATCGTGCTCTGCACCAGAAGTTTTTTGTAGAGCAGCAATCAGTGGCAGTGTTGGCTTACCTTCCATTAAGTCATCGCCAATATTTTTACCAAGTGTTTCTGCGTCAGAGGTGTAATCGAGTATGTCATCTATGATTTGAAATGCATTCCCGAAATGACCTGCGTATTTTCTGAGTGCTTCACGATATTGATGTTGATTGGCAAGAATCGCAGCGCCTTCAGTCGCCAATTCAAACAAACGAGATGTTTTGCCGTGAATAATGTCTAAATACGTCGCTTCAGTGGTTTCAGGCTGATGTTGAGATTGCAGTTGAAGTACTTCTCCTTCAGCAATTTCACATGTTCCTGTTGAGAAGTCTTTTAATAACACCATATTGTTCAAATCTACGAGCAAATCGAACGCTCTAGAAATGAGGAAGTCTCCAACGAGGACAGCGGTTTGGTTGTTCCATGTTGCATTCGCTGTAGGACGACCACGGCGTAACCCAGACTCATCTACGACATCATCATGTACCAGTGTAGCGGTATGCAGCATTTCAATAATTGCAGCTAACTTTTGGGCATGCTCTAGGTTGGTTTCACCGCAAGCGCGAGCAGCCAATAAACACATAATAGGACGCATGCGTTTACCACCTGCCTCAACCACATGTTTGCTGACTGACATCACCAAAGCAACTTTAGAGCTGATTCCTTCATTAATAAGTTGGTCCATCGCAGCAAAGTCTGTAGCAACAGGTGCGAGAATGTCTTGCTTAAAATCGATGGCCATAACAATGAAGTCCTTATACAAACAGTAGATGTTACTCAGCTAGTGTAACAATTTAAGTGAAAGTTTTGGTCGCTTTGCCACATGAATATGCATGATTTTCTTAATGTTGTTCAGTTTCTATTCATGTTTGTGATTTAATCTTCATAATACCAATAAAACTTGATATGTCATTTGATATTCGAAGTAGTTCATTTTGTGAATAAATATAGTTTAATCAATCAGCAAATTGTTATTTTCATGTAAGAAATAGATATTTCGGGATGAAAGTTAACTTTTAGACAAAAGACCTTGTTGTTTATTTCATTATCACTTAAAATCCTTGCCCTTGAATAACCCCCAGTGGCGTTCGTTTTAAGATCGATATATTCCTTTATCGGCACGACGACACGGGCCTGTTGGAGTACATTATGTACGCAGTAATCCAAAGCGGTGGTAAACAACACCGTGTTGTTGAGGGTGAAACCCTTAAAGTTGAATTATTGAAAGCTGAAACTGGTTCTACTATTACGTTTGATGACGTATTAATGTTAGTGAACGGTGATAGCATTCAAATTGGTGCTCCAGTTGTTGCTGGTGCTAAAGTAACTGCTGAAGTAGTTAGCCATGGTCGTCACGACAAAATCCGCATCATCAAAATGCGTCGTCGTAAACACTATCGTAAACAACAAGGTCACCGTCAATGGTTCACTGAGTTGAAAATTACAGCTATTTCAGGCTAATTACGAGGAGTAAATAGACATGGCAACTAAAAAAGCCGGTGGTTCGACACGTAACGGTCGTGACTCAAATCCTAAAATGTTAGGTGTTAAAATGTTCGGTGGTCAAGCTGTGACTGCTGGTAACATCATCGTTCGTCAACGTGGTACAGAGTTCCACGCTGGTGCTAACGTTGGTATGGGTCGTGACCATACTTTATTTGCTACCGCTGATGGCGTGATCAAATTCGAAGTTAAAGGTCAATTTGGCCGTCGTTATGTATCTGTTGAAACTGTATAAGTTTTATCAGGCATAACCAAAAAACCCACTCTTGAGTGGGTTTTTTTATATCTGAAAGAAAGTTTTTGAACTGAAGTGAATCTTCATCATGATGAAGTATTCTCAACAATTTAGCTAAATAACAATACAAAAGTTCTTATTTTCTCAATTATTAGCGATCAAATTTGGTTTAAGATGACTCCATATCAAATGATGATCAATAACAAAAGGTGGGATCATGACAATGCTTCGTAAAACGATTGGTGCAATTACAATGAGTGCTGCAATGATGGCACCAGTCGCAAGCACTCAAGTTTTCGCAGCGCCAGTGGCTGCTTCGGAGCAACAAGCGACCGCAAACTTGGTTCGTCAATTAAACGGAATAAAAAGTTTAACGGCAAATTTTGAACAAACAACGAAAGCAACTAAATCTAGTAAAGCACCACAAAAACAAGGTTTGAGTGCTCAACATATGAATCAGACTTTCACTGGGGTGATGAAAGTTGCTCGTCCAGGTAAGTTCTATTGGGAAACTACAGCACCAGCAAAACAAACAATTGTGACTTCTGGAAAGATGATTTGGATCTATGACCCAGATCTACAGCAGGCAATTCGTCAAAATATGGATGAGCAAGTTGCCAATACTCCAGCATTATTATTGTCTGGTAACACTAACCAAATTATGCAGTCATATCGTGTAACACAGCCCAATAAAGCTAAAACTTATTACACGTTATATCCTAAGCAGAAAGATGGAGCCTTTCAGAGTCTGACCATTAGTTTCGGTGCAAATAAAGCGCCAAGCTTAATGATTTTAGAAGATTCATTAGGACAAACTACACACGTTAAATTTAGTAATGTGAAAGTGAATGCAGGTATTCCGGATTCGACATTTAACTTTACACCGCCTAAAGGCACAGACATTATTGACCAATAATATAAAAGCAGCGTTCATCGCTGCTTTTTTTTAACTACAAATTTCAACTGAATTCATGTCAGCTAGAATTTATAGTCTCTGTGTTAAACACTCATTTTTATTGGAGGCTATATGCTAAAACACATGAATCGGTTTGGAAAAGTGAGTGTTATTTGTGCATCAATGATCATGTTAGGCGCTTGTCAGCCTAAATCTGATGCAGAAACTAAAAAAAGCAATGAGACTGCTGCGCAAGTAAAACAATCAGAATCTTGGTATATCGAATCGAAGAATGTCGAATTAAAGCCTAAACAGAAGCAAGTATGCGATGAGGCAGGGTGTACAGAATATTCATTCCAAACGGTTGAAACTAATCATCCCTGGATTAATACGTATTTTAAAAATCGAATTGAAAAAGCAGACCCTATCCCATTTCAATCGGCTACTAAGAACTCAGAGACAAAAACTGTTGATCCGCTGAAGTTGAGTCAAAGTCAGACTGTGGTACGTTATTTAAGTCAACATCAGAATATTGCGAGTTTTGAATATCTGAGCTATGTATATCCTGCTGGTGCAGCACATGGGATGTACCACAAAGAATATGTTCATTTCGATTTAAAAACTAAAAAAAGAATAGCACTACAAGATTTAATTGTGAAAGGTCAAAATAAAAAGCTATTAGAAACACTTTATAGTGCTAATAGTATGTGGCTTACAGATCACAATATTGAACAAGATAAACTCGAATTAAGTGACAATTTCTATTACGGAATTGATGGTATCGTCTTTGTTTATCCGCTGTATGAGCTCGCGTCCTATGCTGAAGGAATGTCTGAACTCACTTTACCTTATGTGAGTGTGAATGGTTTGATACAGTCAGAATATCTTCCAAATCTACCCAAACTCACTGCTGAGTAATTGACTCTATTTTAATTTGATTCAATAAGCTTCAGCTGTCAGCGCTTCGACTGTATTTTTTTCAACGAAGCGCTTACACTATAGGCAGTTTTTTTCCCTGAAAAGATTAACCATGATCGACCCGAAATTACTTAGAAATAATATAGAGGCTGTAAATTTAGCCTTAGCTAAACGTGGCGTGCAACTCAACGTAGAAGAATGGGCATCTTTAGAGGCTCGTCGTAAAGAAATTCAGTCTAAGACTGAAGCTTTACAAGCAGAACGTAATTCGGGTGCTAAACAAGTTGGTCAAATCAAAAAAGCAGGTGGTGATGCCTCTGAAATCATGGCTCGTATGAGCGCGATCGGAGATGAAATTAAAGCTGCTGAGCTTGCATTAACAGAACTACAAGCTGAAATTGAAGCAAAATCACTTTCTATTCCAAACCTACCTGATGAGTCGGTGCCAGAGGGCAAAGATGAGAATGACAACGTTGAAATTTTAAAATGGGGTACGCCTCGTGAATTCAACTTTGAAATTAAAGATCACACTGATCTTGGTGAGTGGATGGGTGGACTCGAGTTTGAAACAGCGACTAAGTTAACAGGTACTCGTTTCAGTGTGCTCAAGGGCCCGCTTGCACGTTTACAACGTGCACTAACGCAGTTCATGTTAGATACACATACATTGAAAAATGGCTATACAGAAGCTTATGTACCGTATTTAGTAAATGCTGATTCATTACGTGGAACTGGTCAGTTGCCTAAATTTGAAGAAGATTTGTTCAAGCTTCAAGGTGACAAAGAATATTACTTGATCCCAACTGCTGAAGTACCTGTGACTAACTTTGTGCGTGATGAGATTATTGATCCTGAGCGTCTACCGTTAAAATATGCTGCTCATACACCTTGTTTCCGTAGTGAAGCTGGTTCTTATGGTCGTGATACACGCGGTTTGATTCGTCAGCACCAATTTGACAAAGTAGAAATGGTTCAAATTGTTAAACCTGAAGACTCTATGCAAGCATTGGAAGAGTTGACAGGGCATGCTGAGGGTATTTTACAGGCGCTTGGATTGCCATATCGTAAAATCATCCTATGCGGTGGTGATATGGGCTTTGGTGCAACGAAGACTTATGACTTAGAAGTTTGGGTACCAAGCCAAAATACCTATCGTGAAATTTCATCGTGTTCAAACATGGGGGATTTCCAGGCTCGTCGTATGAAAGCTCGTTACCGTGCTGATCAAAAGAAAACAGAGTTTGTTCATACTTTGAATGGTTCAGGTTTAGCAGTTGGTCGTACTTTGCTCGCGGTGATGGAAAACTATCAACGTGAAGATGGTTCGATTGAGATTCCTGAAGTCTTACGTCCTTATATGGGTGGACAAAATTTTATCGATTAATCGATAAAACACAAAAAAGCTAACTCAATTGAGTTAGCTTTTTTTTAGTGTTTTAATGAATGAGTTGAGCACTGCCTGTTTGCCTTTCAATAATTTTTTTTAAGGTCTCACTCGGTTTTTCCCCAAATGCATCTTTATACTCAAGTGAAAAACGACCTAAATGTGTAACACCCCATTTATAAGCAATTTCAGTAATATTAATTTTATGCGTAGACTGTGAAATTTCATTATAAATACATTTAAGTCGGTAATGGCGTATATAAGCATTTGGACTGCATTTTAAATATTTTTTGAAAATTGTATTCAGCTTTTTTTTGCTTAATCCAGATGCATATTCTAAATCTGAAATTTCAATTTTTTGATGTATATTTTTTTGTATGAATTCTAACAAGCGAGTAAAGAAGTCAGGATAATCTAAAGTATTTTTATAAATTAAATCACTATAGTTATTGGGTTGAGATAATAATAATGACTTCACGATAATATATTCAAAATCTGAGCGCATTTCTTGAAAAAATGAAGTATTGGTAAAATTGTTTGTGAAATTTTTAATACTGTCTATTAAATCCCACCATGCTTTAATTTTCGGGTTGTTTTGATCCATCACATTTTGAAATACCAAAGATTCGGTAACTGGTTGAGAGATTAAATCTGAAAGTATTTTTTCAACAAAAGTCTTTGAAAAAGAAATGAATGTTTGCACACAGTCTTTGTCAATAATTAGTTCAAATTTATCTTCAGGTGAAACAATGGATGCTTGATCATAACAGGCGTAAAAAGTTTGACCATCTTTTTTAAATAATGGTCGCCCATTTTTAGGGCGCGTTATACAAAAGTGGTTCATATTTTCATGCGTATGCGTTTTGAAAATTACATCTTTACCATATGTTAAATCCCCAATAATCATACGACCGATTTGCGATCCATTAAAACTAAAATCCAATGGTTCATATTGATTAAAATCGACTAAATCATGTGGGCCAATGATTAAATCAAGACAATGGTTGGCATCATGAATATTCTGCGTATGTGATTGAATCGTAGAAATAGACCTATGTTGCTGGCTATACATAAATACCTCTATCCTTAGCTTGCTTATCATTACTTATGCAAAAATCAATCCATGATTTTGCTTTTTTTGTTTTATCTCAAATAAATAAATTAATCTAAAATAGCAGAATATAAAAATACTCTTTTGGTACTAAATTAGATTAATTTGATATGTTATTTAAAAGTGGTAAGCAACACGTAACATAGGGCTACTCGCGGTCGCTCCTGAACCAGCGACACCAGATGCATCATTACCATATTTATTTTTCCAGTATTGATAAGCAATCCCAGCTTTCAATTTTGGTTGATTGGCAGATTTATCTTTAAGTAAAGAATACATTAAAGACATGTCTACAAAGATTTCGCTGGCGGTAGGCTCACCAAAAGGATCTTTCCCTTTGGTGCTCATCCAGACACCTATGCCTTGATAATTCCAATTCGATTGCATAATAGGAAAATCCCAAAGCACTTGAAGTGCTAAGTAAGGATCGTAGGTATATTTTTTACTCAGTACATTAGCATCATTGCTCTCGTAATAACCTAGCAAACTGAGATTAAGATAGCCTGGTGTATTTAATGTAACACTTGGACCAGCAACATACATTTGTCGATTTGAACCATAATCATCATTCTTTGTATTCCAGTCAAAACCTACTGTAAAACCATATGTCTTGAACCAACTAGAATCATTCAGTTTGTGTTGCGTGATACTTGGGATATCTAAGGTATGACGATAAATTGCATATGCCTCTTGAGCTCCTCGACCAGAAGCTTTGTTTGCATTTGGTTCAGCTGAGGATTGATGCATATTGAGTTGAAAAAAATTGGTGCCATATTTATAGCCGCTTAGGTGTACAAGACTAAAAATATACTTGTCAAAATCACCGTCTTTAAATGGTTCTGAGAAATCTTGACCATAACTGACAGCCAGTGAAGTATCACTCCAATTTGCCGCTTGAACTGCAGTGCCTAATGCAAAGCAGATTGATCCAGTGAATAACCCCTTTAAAATATAATTCACAGCTAAATTCCCTCTTAAAATAAATAAGCCGACAGTGAAACTGTCGGCTTAAGTGGTGGATTAACGAATATTATGCTTTTCCAAAATTGGTAAAACATGATCACGGAAATACGGAAATTCGCGGCTATAATCGAGGAATGAAAGAGTCGTTCCTCTAAAACCAGCTTCATGTAAATCTAAAATACCTTGCGCGACTTGTTCAGGTGTACCGACTAATGGAAAGCCACCATGGCCTACACTCATTGCATCACGAATGGATTGTTGAACTTCTTTTGGGAAACTTTGAGCATGTGCAAACATTAAGCTCATCAGATTGTCAACGGCAACAGTATCAGCATTGTTTAATTGACGATCCCATTCTGCTTTGGCTTCCTCTTGTGTAGGTCTGCAAATGACATGGGAGAAGGTCATCACATTGACTTCTCGGTTTACGTCGCGACCTGCTTGTTTAAGCTCATCAATTTCAATCTTGCTTCTGCCCAAGTCTGAAGCTGGTGTAAAAAGAAAGTCCGCATTATTAACGGCAAATTCACGTCCATTTTTTGAACCAGCAGCATTGAAGATAGGCGGATGTACAAGTGGTTTTGGTTTTCCATAAGTTCCTTTGGTTTTGAAAAACTTACTTTCAAAATCAAATTTTTCTTCACTGGTCCATACTTTTTTAATCAGGTCATACCAGTCTTGTGCATAACCATAACGAGTTTCGTGATCATCAGGTAAATGTAGACCGAGTGCTTCATATTCAGGTTTATTCCAACCTGCAACGATGTTGAGTCCAATACGACCTTGACTAATCTCAGATAGCGTTGCAATCTGCTTGGCAACTACAACTGGATGATTGGGGACGGTCTGAATTGTCGCAAAAACTGTAATGTCTTTGGTTAAAGCCAATAATGCGGCCGCCCAAGTCATGGTCTCTAAAATTGTTCCCTGAAAGTCTGTTTCACCGCCATAGCCTGTAAAGCGAGCAATCGGTAACATGAAGTCGATACCAGCTTCATCTAGCATTTTTCCAAGTTCGAGATTCTTTTCCCAGCTCGCACTCCATCGATCTTCAAGAGTTGAAATGGTCATTCCACCTGAGCAGTTAGAAGCAAATGAGCCGAGTAGAAAGCGATTATCATTGAAAAAGTGATGTTGATTCATTTTAAAAATCCTTAAATTTCGTGAATTCGCTATACACCAGCAAATGCTTGATGAAGATTTGCTTGTTTATATTGCCCGTTATGGAACACCAATGGATTTCCAAGCTGATTACGGCAGGCTTCAATTTGTCCCACAATAATGTAGTGATCCCCAGCTTCATGAAGCTCATACTGACGACAAACAAAAGTGGTTAAGGATTTATTTAGAATGGGGATGCCCATATACTCATCAACGTCATCTAAGCCTTCGAATTTGTCATCAGAAGATTTTGAGAAATGCTTAGACTCTTGATACTGATCTTCACTCAAGATATTGATGGCAAAATATTCTGCCTGTTTGAAATCTTCGAAATGTGTCGCAGATTTTGCGATGTTCCATAAAATTAAAGGTGGATCAAGCGATACAGAAGTAAATGAGTTCGCTGTCATTCCAATTTTTTTATGATTTGAATCTAATGCAGTTACCACTGTAATCCCAGTTGCATACTGACCTAAGAGTTGGCGTAACGAGCGTTGCTCCAACTGTATTACAGGTGTCATTTCATTTAACATGATCATAATCCTTCATCTTAATTCTGATTGTCAGAATGAGTTCCTTTATTCGCCAATCGGTTTATTTTCACTGGATGGCCAAGTTGGCATCAGTTCATTTGAGGGTAAAGTTTCATCTAAAAGTTTCTTGGCAGTTTCAACACCTGCAACAGGTAGTCCAGTTGGATCTAATACGCCAATTTGCACCAGTAAACTTGCCTGATCCCAATAGATATGCTCATGACATAGTTTCGGTCCACGGAACTTGATAATGCCGAGCATTGGAATCTCTACATATTTTCCCGTCGGTTTAATTCCAGGAATTAACCAATCAATTTCCTCATCATGAGTAAAACTCATAATGAATTCATCAACGACTTGAGTTGCGCCTACAGTTCGTGAAATAGGCGTCAGTTTCATATCTTTTGGATTGTTATGAACAAAATGGTATTGATAGAAGCGAGCTAATTGTTTGTAGCCGACGCCACCTGTCAATGTTGGAATGTGATTGACATAAGGCTCTGCCACCATTGTTGCCATCGTGTCTGGAACATTTCGAGTGTCAAATTCAAATCGAACATGCTCTTCCCATAGCGCAGCAAGGTCGTAATTTGGTCCTATTGCTTTGCGTAAAGCTGTAATGGTTCTTTCATGTGCCATGAGTGCACTAGGCTTGTGATAATGCATACTCTGTGGGCGAGCAAAGGCATGATCGACATCTGGATAAATATATGTTTCGACTTTTGAGTTGTTTTGCAGAGCAAGTAGGATTTGATCACGAGTGTTAGAATCACAGAATTGATCTTGTTCAGCAAAATGAAGAACCAGTTTGGATTGAATGTTGACTGCTTCTTCTAGGTTTTGCTCGATTCCTACACCATAGTAAGAAACAGAACAATTTAAATCTGGAATGCGGCAAGCTGCGAGATATGCCAATTTACCGCCTAGGCAGTATCCGACCAATCCAGTACCTGCATCTTGATCAACTGTTTCAAGGGATTTGAGTTTTTCAATTGTAGATTTGATATCTTCAATACCCAGATCTTGATTAAATTGAGTATATAAGTCATATGCTTTTTGAAAGTCTTCTTCGGTATAACCGAGTTCTACATTAGGTTGAATACGCCAAAATAAATCAGGAACAATAACGGTATAACCTTCTTCAGCCAAAAAATCTGCCTTTTGACGCATAACTTCATTAACACCGAAAATTTCCTGACATAACACAAGACCAGGACCTTTACCTACCTCAGGTACTGAAAGATATGCTTTAAACGAACCTGCTGATGAATGTACATCAATATATGAACCAGCCATCTCGATAATCTCCTTTACTGTTGAACTTATCATCGGCATCAGCAGGATTTTTGACTATCCAAATAGAGTTCAAGTTTTATCCGTTTTAGGTCCCTTCATCGATATGCATCTGTTAAAAAAGCTACCACTTGCTTACTTTTAAGCAGCTTGAGTAGTGGAGAAGGTGCTAAAATAGAGTGGGCATATGAGGATCGATTCAGTGGATATTTTTCCAATTTCATTAAAATTGCAGCAGCAACCTTGTTTGATTGTCGGTGGAGGGCATATTGCATATCGCAAAGCACTGTTACTGCAAAAATCAGGAGCAAAAATTTCGGTTATTTCACCTGAGATTGAGGCGCAACTTTTAGAGATTGTCGAGAAAAGCTCTGGTCAATACATTCAAGCTCATTTTGAAGATCACGATTTAAAATTAAACGATTACCGTTTAGTGATTGCTGCCACAGATCAGCCTTTAGTGAATCAACAAGTTTTTGAAGAATGTGAAATCTTAAATGTATTGGTGAATAGTGTTGATGATCCACCACATTGCCGATTTATGGTCCCTGCAATTGTTGATCGCTCTCCACTTGTTATTTCAATTGCGAGTAATGGTGCATCCCCAGTATTGTCCAGACAGATTAGAACTCAACTTGAGACTGTTATCCCGCATGGAATGGGAGCATTAGCTAAAATCTCTGGTGAATGGCGACAACGTGTAAAACAAAAAATTGAAAATCCTGATGAACGCCGTATCTTTTGGGAAGAGCTGTATGCTGGACCTTTCAAAGAGCGTGTATTTAATAATAATCTGGCTGAAGCAGAAAAAATTATTCATCAATCTTTAATAGAATGGAACAAACCTAAAGGTGAAGTTTATTTAGTTGGGGCAGGTCCAGGTGATCCCGAGCTTCTCACACTCAAAGCTTTAAGGTTGATGCAACAAGCAGATGTTGTGATTTATGACCGTTTAGTTTCTGGTGCTATTATGGAGTTATGCCGCCGGGATGCTGAAAAAATCTATGTGGGTAAAGCAAGGTCAAATCATGCTGTTCCACAAGAAGGTATTAATGCTTTACTCGTGAAATATGCGAATGAAGGCAAACGTGTCTGCCGTTTAAAAGGAGGAGATCCTTTTATTTTTGGGCGAGGTGGTGAGGAAATTCAAGAACTCTATGAGGCAGGAATTTCATTTCAGGTCGTTCCCGGAATTACCGCAGCATCAGGGTGTTCAGCCTATGCGGGTATCCCTTTAACTCATCGTGATTACGCACAAAGTGTTCGCTTCTTGACTGGACATTTGAAGGAAGGTTCTCCTGAACTTCCGTGGAATGAACTCGTGTATGAACACCAAACATTGGTACTGTACATGGGGCTTGTTGGATTAGAAAAAATCTGTGAAAAGCTTATTCAACATGGTCAACGAGCAGACATGCCTGTTGCTTTAATTTCTAAAGGTACGACACCAGAACAAAAAGTTGTTGTGGGGACTTTGGCAGATATCGCTTCGAAAGTGTTAGAAAATCAAATTCAGGCGCCAACTTTGACCATTATTGGTGAGGTGGTGAAATTAAGAGAACAGTTGAAATGGCAAGACGAACTGTAAAAGTCTGCTATAAAGTTGAGAAATTATTGTGATTCATGTTGTTTTATACGAACCAGAAATTCCTGCAAATACAGGAAACATTATCCGTTTATGTGCAAATACAGGAGCACAATTACATTTGGTCAAACCGCTAGGTTTTGAGCTGGATGATAAGAAGTTAAAGCGTGCTGGATTAGATTACCATGAATGGGCTCGCATGCAGATTTGGGATAATATCGAAGCTTGTCTGGAAAATCTAACGAGTCAAGGTGTCGATCAAGATTCGATTTATCCTTTAACGACCAAAGGTACCGAAACACCACATACCTCGAATCTGAATAGACCAGTTGCTTTACTCATGGGGCCTGAAACGCGCGGACTACCTGAACATGTTCGTATGATGTTCCCAAAGCAACATTGGATTCGTTTGCCCATGGCGCCAAATTCTAGAAGCTTAAATTTATCTAATGCTACGGCAGTGATTGTTTATGAAGCATGGCGACAACAAGGATTTAAAGATTTAACTTAAGTCAGTAAGGTCATCGAAAGGTGACCTTTTTTAATGCATAAAAGTTTAGTAAAACTTGGCTAATATGATGAAATATTCATTAAGAATAAAATTAAAATAATGATTTTAAATACGATTTGATTTTATATTTCGGGAATCAAATTTTTTTGAGTAAAAGTCTAAAAAATATACAAAACGGTCAAATTTTTTCATTTGTTAATGAAATTAATATTTATATAAAACAGAGTGTTAGGTTTGATTTTTGTTGATCTTAAACTAGCTGTCATCCAAACGAGATATTAGAAATTCGACCAATTGGTATATTTGTTGCTTAGTTAAAGTGAATATATGGTTCCGATAAATTTGATAGACGAACTGTGATTTGTACATAAACGAAATGAATTTATCAATGTACAGCCAATGTCTAAAGATGTTCGACATTGGCTCACATTACCAATGGGGTGGTATGTGATGAAAGAGAATTGGTTTTCCAAATTTACTCCTTTTAAAGGGGATATTGAAAAAACTCCCGTTGCCATGAACGAGTACTTGCCTGCAGGACAAAGTATTGTACTTGGACTTCAACATACATTTGCCATGTTTGGTGCAACAGTGTTGGCACCGCTGCTCATGGGGTTTGATCCTAGTCTAACGATCCTGTTATCTGGTATTGGCACGATATTATTTTTCCTTATCACAGGTGGGAGAGTGCCAAGCTATCTTGGGGGTAGTTTTGCTTTTATTGGTGCTGTGATTGCTGTAACAGGCTATACCGGTTCAGGGTTAAATCCAAATATTGGGATTGCCTTAGGTGCAATAGTGGTATGTGGTATTTTCTATGCCTTGATGGGTTTACTTGTAATGAAAACGGGTTCTCAATGGATGGAGAATCTTTTACCACCAGTTGTTGCTGGTGCAATCATTATGATAGTTGGATTAAATTTAGCACCTGGGGCGATTAAAGCTGTATCAGGTAATGAGTTTGATACATGGATGGCTTTGTTGACCGCAATGTGTATTGGTGGTGTCGCAGTATTTACAAGAGGAATGTTGAGACGATTATTGCTATTGGTGGGTTTGATAGTTTCGTATCTTGTATATTTTGTTTTAGCTAACATGATGGGAATGGGTAAACCAATCGATTTTAGCTCGGTTTCAAATGCGGCATGGTTTGGTTTACCAACTTTATATCAACCTGAATTTCAAATGAATGCAATTCTGCTGATTTTACCTATCGCATTTATTCTTATTGCTGAAAATCTTGCGCATTTCAAAGTTGTAAGTGAAATGACTGGCAAAAATATTACGCCTTATATGGGTAGAGCATTTTTGGCAGATGGGGTATGTACCTCTATGTCTGGTGCTGTAGGAGGAACAGGATTAACTACATATGCAGAGAATATTGGGGTCATGGCGGCAACGCGTATTTACTCTACAGTGGTTTTTGTAATTGCGGGTATTGTCGCCATTATTCTTGGATTATCACCAAAATTTGGAGCACTCATTAGCACATTACCTGTCGCAATTTTGACAGGGACTTCAATGATTGTTTTCGGCTTAATTGTAATCGCTGGTGCGAAAATCTGGATCGAAAATAAAGTCGATTTTACTCAAAACGGCAACATTATTGTGGCATCAGTGACTGTGATTATGGGCGCAGGGAACTATTCGATTATGGTTGGTGGACTTGATCTCGGCGGCATTACAACGGCGACATTTGCTGGAATTATTCTAAATCTGATTTTTAATCGAGCTAAGCAAAAGCAGAATCAAATAGTAGCAGAGGTTGTACCAGAAAAAACTTAAGTTTGAGACTTAGCTTTTAAGACAAATTTTAGTCAATCCTAAATTGTCGAAAGTTTCAGCAAGATAATGAAAACGTAAAAGATGTATACCTGATACAAGGGGATAAAAATGGGAATACCAGTAATTGATTTAGCAGGCGTAGATATAAACAAACCAGAAAGTGAGGCGACTAAACGTGCAGTTGCTGAACTGAGAAAAGCTGCGATGCATTCAGGTTTTTTCTATGTGAAGAATCATACAGTTCCTTTAGAAATGATGACGCGACAGTTTGCATTAGCAAAAGAGTTATTGGCGCTTCCAGAAGACGTTAAGCAAAAATATGATGTACGTAATTTTTTTGGATTCCGTGGATTTGATAAACTAAATGGTCAGCAATTAGACCCTTACGGCAAGCCAGATTATAAAGAAGGGTTTTATTGTGGTCGTAATTATCCTCAAGATCATCCTTTTGCAATCGCTAAATATCAAAACTATGGTCCAAATCAGTGGCCTGAAGAATTACCTCAATGTGAATTGATTTGTCAGGAGTACATCGATGAAATGTATAAACTGGCAAATTTTCTGATGCAACTTTTGGCATTAACGTTAAATCTGCCATCGAACTATTTTGATGCTTCTAGTAAAGATCCTATGGGAACCTTACGTATGTTGCGTTATCCACCTACACCTAGAGATGATGATGAAACATATGGCGTTGGCGCGCATACAGATTGGGGGTCAGTCACCATTTTGGCACAAGATCAAATAGGCGGATTAGAAGTGTGCATGCCTGACGGAGAGTGGGTTGCAGCACCACCAATTGAAGGAACATTTGTAGTTAATCTAGGTGATATGATTCCAAAATGGACCAATGGTCTATATCACTCCAATCCACATCGAGTAAAAAATAGTTTTTCAAATGGTGCTTATCGTTACTCAATTCCATTTTTTTATGAACCAGACTATCACGCTGTGATTGAGCCAGTTCCAGGAACATTGAAAGAAGGTGAATTACCTTTATATGCACCATGTACAGTAGGGGAGCATTTAGAAGAAATGTATAATCGTTCATATAAAAAAGCGGAAGAGAATGCAGTAGCTTAAATCTCGCGATACAAAAAAAGCATTATCTATATAATGCTTTTTTTTTAATTATTCTAATGATTTATGAGCGATATTGATTGATAAAGTCCTCAGAACTTAGCCCTTTTTTAGCATAATGAATTGATGCTCTTTCCGCATATATTTGTCTAATATAGCGCGCTATGTCGCAGCTATCTGCAAACATATTATATTTCCAACCCAAACCATAGGACCATAAATTAATATTATCCACGGTCATGATTTCAATATTTGTATCCTCATGATCCAAATAATGGTCAATCATCTTGCGAATGACCTCTTGGGTGCAGCTTAATTTATATGCATGCCATTCATCATGGGGACACGCATTTTTTGGTGGCTGCCTAAATGGGTATTGAATGCCTCTTCCAGGGCGATTAAGACCGTGACCTTCCCATGGGCTGTATTCTTGGGACAATGTATTTAATGGCCCGTTTGGAACCGCAGGACGTATTTGCCCCCAATGTACCAAATTTTGATTTAACCAATCATCTGCAAAACTATCGCAGTTGAAAGGATCAAGCTTTCTAATCGCCTCTTGGTCATGTTGAAAAGAGATATAAGATTCGATTGGATTTTCGATTTTGAAAATACAGTGGCTATAGTCCATCGCCATTTTAAATGGAATACCTTGATGATTGACTAAAGCTGCAACTTTCTCTACCCGGCGATAATCTTCAGACCAATTATCTACGTGATTTTCAAAGGTAATGGTTATACCCTTACTTTGAGCATACTCATAAAAATATAAATAGGCATCAGCAACTTGTTGATCATTAAGATAGTTGAATTTACTGTCTTTTGCTGCAAGCATAATGTTGTGGTATTTGGCTCCTACGGCACATGATAGCTCGATATTTTCTTTGAATATTTTTTCATGTTCTCCCCAAATATAGCATCCGTAACCTGAATAAACTGGAATATTGTATTTTTGACTCCCTTTAATGTAATCATCAATCATTTCACGATGAGTCGGAATGTGATCGATAAAATCCCACACGTTCGATTCTGCAAGTAGATCGAATTTTTCCATTATTGATGGTTCTTTAAGAGATACTGGATGTTCAAATGATGAGGCTTGTATGCCTAGTCCAGCACAGCCTAACGGAAACATTTTTTTCATAAATTCAATACCAAAAATATATAATTAAATCAGTGAATTGATAATGCAAAAAAAATGCCTTAATCCCTTAATATTTCAATCTATTACATTATTAAAATGGCTTTTTTAAAATATCAGTTGTCTAATACGAACATAAATTTATCGAAATAAATTAGATACGGGGATGTATGATTAAAAACATTAAAAAATACAGCTATGGAATTATAGTAATCATCTGTGCAGGAATGACGACCTCTAAAGTGATGGCACAAAATGAAAATAAAGAACAAGCGGATTTAAATAATATTAATCCATTGACTCAACAGGAAATCGATCAAGCAGTAGCTCAGATGAAAGTAAAAATGTTCAAAAATTTGGAAAATTGGAGTACGGCGTTAAAACGAAATGATTTCGAGCGGACAGGAAAAAATTTGGTGTTAAAAAGTAAGAAACAGCTTGAATTATGTCATATATATCAAGCTTCTGTAGATGAAACATATTCTTTAGCGCAAAAAAATCGCCATCGTATGTCTATAGATGAACAGAAAATTGTGGATGATCGAAACAGGTTTATTGAGTATTTGGGATTCAAAGATAATCAAATTGATACTAAATTAGGTTTTAGTTGTCGATTAATTTAAAAAAGCACGGATGAAGAATCCGTGCTTTTTAAACTCTAGAAACGGTAACCAATTTTAAAGCTATATCCAATAGCTGTATTGTCTTTAAAATCTGCATCATAGCGATCGGTTCCGAACCAACTAGCAGATTGAGCTTTTGCATCACCTAACCAAAAATATCGTGCACCCGCTTGAATGAATGTATTTTTATTAAAGCTGTACTGACCACCTAATCCTGCACTCCAAAAACCTTCAGATGGACCTAAAGTTGAAACATATTCACCTGCACCAGAGTCCCATCCTCCGATAATGGTCAATGCAAGTTTTTCATTTAATTTTCTTGCAATACCGAATGTTGCAGATATTTGATCTTTTTCATAAGCGATTAAGTCGAAACCACGAGGTCCTTTACCTTGTCCCTCCGTAATAGAAGAAGTTAAAACTCCAAATTTGTATGGACGGATTTTGAACTCAGACCAATCTACCCAACGTAAATTGATATAAGCTAATGTATCAGCCATGATACCTGATTGGAAATCTAGGTTAACTGATTGTGGAGTTGATGCTGAGGTTTTACCTTCTGTATATTGGTAGTCGGTACCAAGTGCCCCAATTTTATCTACAATATGCCACCCAGGATGTACAATAGGTAATGTATCTGTAATCACTTCAGGCATACTTTCTTCAGCTTGAACTGAATAAGAAATTTTTGATCTGTAGGTTAATGAAGCTCTTAATGCAATTTCAGGAATTTGAAATGCAGCACCCGCTAGCCAACCAAAAGCACCTTCTTCAGGCATACTTGCTTTATAGCCTTGATAATCTTTTCTTGTATCACGACCAAGAAGATCTCTTGAACCTGTACCTTTTTCCTTAAAAGTACTACACAGTGCTACACCACTAGTCTGTGAATTACATAAATAACCTCCCAACAGACTGTAAGCAGTTCCTTGTAAACTAAGATCACCTTTTACTGTTTGATAAACTGGGCCTGCATAAAAATTAAGGTGTTCATTAGGTTGGAAGCCTACGACTAGAGATAAACTATTTGTCGAAACTTCAGCCTCTGTACTGCCATACTCACTGTGAAATGCACCATATTTTGTCGCAGATTCAAGGTCACCTAATGGCAATCGTCCTGAGCTGTTGACTCTGGAATGTTTTTTATCAGAATTTGAATAAGAGGCTTTTGCTCCGAAAGGTTGGTCATAAATTAAACCTAATGAAATATTGTCAGTCACTTGAAATTTTAAATTAATATTTGCAAATCCGAACGTGTCTGCAATATCACTTAAATTTGAGCCCGCAATTTCCCCACCTGCGTTAATATCATCTGCTGTAGGCATATTCCAACCATTCGGGTCTCTTAATCCTGCAGATGCAGGGCCCGAAGGTTCAGTTCTCATTGTTCCTGAAAGATCAGCATCCAAAATTGAGTAACTAAAATCTACATAGTTTCCTGGCTGCAAAAAGCCATTCATCGATTGGCCTGAACGATCCATAGCTGCAGCATAAGCGCCCGCGGTTGGAAACATTGCGACCAAAATCGCCCCAGTAAGTGTATTCAAACGCATTATTACATTCCCTGTGTAATGAATATTATTAGAGCTTTTACTCAAATATTTTGCTCTTTATACACATCGTGTAATTTTTGGTCAATGAGTATCCTGACAAATATGTAATTTTTTGCCAATCATTTTTTATTTAATTTCATGTATTTGCGTTTAAATGTGTTATTTGTCTCATTATTTTGAAATAAAGCTGCATATTATGATGTAGAGTTTATTTTTAAATAAGAAATTTTGATTGATGTTTGATCATTTTGGTCAATTTCCATGATAAAAAAAGGCGCCTAGGCGCCTTTCTAAAAAATCAATTTTTAACGATCATTAAACTCATCATGTTGTGGAGCAGGGTATTTAAAGCCTTTGGTTTTATAACCTAAATACAAAATACCACCAATCGCCCAAATCAAACCATATTTAAGCGATGCTTGATCGACCTCTAACCACAATGCAAATACTGCAATAAAGCCGAGTAATGGTACGATAACGAAATTAATAATTTCTTTCGCTGTTTTAGTACGACCATCGCGTAACGCATAGCGTGAGATAACAGATAAGTTCACAAAGCTAAATGCTGTTAACGCACCGAAGCTAATTAATGAAATGACAAAGTCTAAATCCATAAAACCAGCGGTTAATGCGACTGCACCTACAATCATGATGTTATATGATGGAGTGAAGTTTTTAGGGCTGATGTGACCAAAAATTTTCTTATTGATGACACCATCGCGTCCCATAACATACATAAGGCGTGATACACCTGCATGTGCAGAAATACCTGATGCCATAACAGTAATGATGGCAAATGCAAGCACATAAGACTGGAACAAAGATCCACCAACCAACAACAAAATTTCAGGTTGAGTTTCTGCAATATTCTGGAAGTATGATCCCGGATTATTAGGAAAATAGATCTGCATGAAGTAAGTGCTGACGATAAAGATAATCCCTGCAATTAACGCAGTTAAGAAAATCGCTTTTGGTAGCGTTTTCTCAGTATCTTTAGTTTCTTCAGCGAGAGAACTGAGTGAGTCAAATCCTGTGAATGAGAAGCAGAGTAATGTCGCACCTGTGATTAAGGCACCCACTGAAGTTAACTCATTCCAAAATGGTTCTAAACTCCAAAGTTGGTAGCGTTGTTCAGCAGAGATTGGACCATCCGCGTTATATCCCATTTGGAGCTTGGTATAGACCATCCATGTAAATACAGCGATCACAATTAATTGTACGAATACAATTAAGCTGTTGAAATTTGCAACAAATCGCGCACCACGAAGGTTAATACCTGTCATAAATGCTGTTAACACAATGACCCAGACCCAATGATTGACATTAGGGAATAAAGCCTCAAGATAAATCACCGCAAGGATGATGTTGACCATGGGGGAGAGCAGGTAATCTAACCATGATGACCAGCCAACCATAAAACCAACGTTAGGGTGGATAGATTTTTGAGCATAGGTATACGCTGAACCTGAAGATGGATATCTACGGATCATATGACCATAACTCAATGAAGTCAGTAGGATTGCAACAAGTGCAAAAATATATGATGTAGGAACGTGGAAATTACTTTCTTCTGATACCAAACCGAAAGTATCAAACAACGTCATTGGCTGAATATAAGCTAAACCGATAATAATGATGTGCCAGAGTCCTAGCGTTTTTTGCAGTTTAGCTGCCGATTGAGTCCCAGTTATATTAGTCAACGGCTTTATCCTCTTAATCGTTGATCAAGGATCAGTCAAATCAATTAAGGATCGTTTGAGACGAACGATCCCCCCTAATGTTTTTTCAAAAGTGCGCCAATCTAAACCAAATTGATGCAGTTTGTCAGTAGTTTGTGCGAGTTTTTTTAGCAGGATTTATGCCAAAGGTATTGAACTCATGAGTTAAAACAACTAACAAATGAAAAGCCTGATGTCTAAAAAAACATCAGGCTAGTTTTAAGCGTATCTTTACTTATTTTGAGAAAATTACCAAGCTTTTTCTAAGATAGATTTCAAATCTTTTAATGTCGCTTCTTTAGGGTTGAAAATGATAGATCCGTCATTTAACGCTTTTTCGGCAACTTCATCTAATTGAGATTGCGTAACTTTGCCTGTCTCACGTAATGTACGTGGCAGTTTAGTTAAATCATAAATGCGATCACGCATTGTGTTGATAATCGCAATAGCTTTATCTGCACGTTGATTTGCTGGTGTCTGTGCATAGATATCAGTACCTGCAAGCGGTAGTAACAGGTCAGCAATCTTATCGCCATTCACATCCTTGTTGTAATCGAGCACATAAGGGAGGAATAAGTTCATGCACAAACCATGTGGTAAGTGAGCAACTGCACCTAGAGCGTGTCCAAGGGAGTGAACAATACCGACCATTGCATTTGAGAATGCAATTCCAGCCATGGTTGATGCTTGAGCAAGTTCTAAACGGGCATCAGCATCTTTTGGATTTTCCAAAACTCTAAACAAGTTTTCACTAATTTTTTTAATTGCAGCAGTAGCGTAAGCATCACTGATAGGATTCGCTGCCAAACACGTATAGGCCTCAACTGCATGTGTCATTGCATCCATTCCTGTCATTGCTGTCAGGTGTGGAGGTAATGTTAAAGTCATACGTGGATCTAAAATTGCAGCACTAGGCATTAAATATTTTGAAGCAAATGCCATTTTTTGATTATTCGCTGTATCTGAAACCACAGCAACCATCGTGACTTCAGAGCCTGTACCTGATGTTGTTGGGATAACAAAAAAAGGCTTTAATGGGCGAGGTAGGTTGTGAGCCCCTGAATATTTCAGCAGATCATCGCCTCCTTCGGAGACGAGAATATTGGCAGCTTTTGCTGTGTCGATGACTGAACCACCCCCAATTGCAATGATGGCATCGCATTGATTGTTACGATACATCTCAGTCACGGCTTTTACTGTTTCTAAACTTGAGTCCGGTGGAACTTCATCAAAAATTGAGCCAATTTTTACTTCTGTCGCTGCAAAAGCAGCTTCCACTGGTTCAAGTAGACCATTGGCACGTACGCCTTTGTCTGTGATGATGAGTGGTTTTTTTGAACCCATTGAATCTAGCTCAAATGGAATGTGTTCAAGCGCAGCATTACCAGCAATCACTTTAACTGGACAGAAAAATTCATAATATGGTTTAGCCATGCTTAAGCACTCCCTTTAATATATGACTGAGCTACTTTGAGATAAATATTTGCTGCACCTGTCAATTTTTCTTTTAATGACAGATTGACCGGATATTCTTTGACTGCAAGTTCAGCGACTAATTTTGGAAGAATAAGGGCTTCCATTTTATTCAGACAACGCACTAAACGTATTGCATGACCTAAATCGCCATCAGCAATCATACGGTCATTTGCAAATGCTTGTGCAGTACTTTCTTGGAAAGAAAATACCAAAAAAGCATGATGCATATGTTTAAAGGTAATCGTTAAATCTGGTTTTTTTGATGCATGGTCGATTAAGACAAGTTGATGTTGTGGATTCACTTGTGCAATAAATGCTGCATCACTGTTGAAAACGTCCATTGAAATCGTGAAGCCGACAGGAAATTTAGCAATTTCCTGTTTTATTTCTTCATCGACTTGACTTGCCATCGCTAAGCCTCTGCCAATCACGTCAAGCATGAGTTTGACATAAGCTTGTTCTAGCGCGGGCTTTACAGAGTTAATAGAAATCACTCACTTGTCCCTTATCACATAGTTTTATAATTTAGAGTAAATACTCTAAAATTATCTAATGACAAAGTAAAGGAGTTTTAATGATCATTCACGATAATTTGACTGAACAGGTCACTTTTTTTTAGATAGGCAATGAGGTCTTGAACTAACATATCAAAACTTGGGTAGGGATTTATCAAATCAGAGATTCTGACCATTTCAAGACCTGCATAACCACATGGATTAATAGTTTGGAAGCCTTCCAGGTCACAATCTATATTAAGTGAGAGTCCATGATAACTGCGACCTTTTCGGATTTTAAAGCCCAGAGATCCAATTTTTCTACCATCAACATAAACACCAGGTGCATCTGGTTTAGCATAAGCTTCGATACCGTATTTTTTTAATAAATCGATCATGACATTTTCTGCATAGCTGACTAAAGTACGGACATTCCAGCCTAATCGATTTAAATCAAACATAAAATATGCAACTAATTGTCCTGGACCATGCCAAGTGACTTGTCCACCACGATCAGTTTGAACAACTGGGATATGGCTAGGCACTAATATATGTTCTGGTTTGCCAGCTTGTCCTTGGGTAAGCACAGAATTGTGCTGCAAAATCCAAAATTCATCTGCTGTTTGTTCGTCACGCTGTTCTGTCATCAGCTTCATTTCTTGGAAGCGATCTTCATAAGAAGTGGTTTGGGTATAGTGACGAATAATCAATTGAGGTTTGGTTTTGACATCCACGGAGGTTAAGGCTCACATTCAAAAATGAGTTTTATTATAGACAATATTGTTGAATTAAGTGTGACCTAGGCACATACTTGATGAATAATTAACAAACATAAAAAAACACGCATGAAGCGTGTTTTTTTATTAAAGTGCAGTTTTAATTAAAGGGCAAGCAGCCAAGTCTGCATATACTTGATGTACTTGCTCAAGCTCTTCAAAACGAAGTTGCGCAGTAATTGAATGATACTTGCCTGTACGCGATGGTGTCACTGTCATTGCATTCCCATCAAAATCAGGGAAATGTTTAACAAAAATGTCATTCACGGCTTTGCGTAAATCCTCACCTGCAAGACCAATCAATTTAATTGGATAATCCATCGGAAACACCCAAAGATGTTCTTGTAGTTCGCGTGATGGAGTGCGATCGATCATGTCAGTCATAGGACACCTCATTAGTAAAAATACCTGCTAGGCGCAGGTATTTAGAATTATTTGCTACATGCTTTATATTATGGGGGAGTGTCCCCCATATTCAAGCCTGTATTATCCTATGGATAGATTAGTCATTCTCAAGGAACGAGCGTAAATGTTCAGAACGCGATGGATGACGTAATTTACGTAACGCTTTTGCTTCGATCTGTCGAATACGTTCGCGTGTTACATCAAACTGTTTACCAACTTCTTCCAACGTGTGGTCCGTCGGCATATCAATACCAAAACGCATCTTCAAGACTTTAGCTTCACGTTCAGTGAGGTTTTCAAGTACCTCACGTGTTGCTTCTTTCAAGCCTTCTGAAGTTGCAGCATCAACTGGTGAAGTGATGTTACCATCTTCAATGAAGTCACCAAGATGTGAGTCTTCATCATCACCGATCGGTGTCTCCATCGAAATTGGTTCTTTAGCGATCTTAAGCACTTTACGAACTTTGACTTCATCCATTTCAAGGCGTTCACCTAACTCTTCAGGCGTAGGTTCACGTCCCATTTCTTGAAGCAATTGACGAGATACGCGGTTGATCTTGTTAATGGTTTCAATCATATGTACAGGGATACGAATCGTACGTGCTTGGTCAGCAATTGAACGTGTAATCGCCTGACGAATCCACCAAGTTGCATAAGTCGAGAACTTATAACCACGACGGTATTCAAACTTATCTACGGCTTTCATCAAGCCAATGTTACCTTCCTGAATCAGATCGAGGAACTGTAAACCACGGTTGGTATATTTTTTCGCGATGGAGATTACCAAACGTAAGTTCGCCTCAACCATTTCTTTTTTAGCACGACGTGCTTTTGCTTCACCAATCGCCATACGTTTAGAAATATCTTTAATTTCACGTACAGTAAGGTCGAGATCTTTTTCGATATCAGCGATTTTTTGTTGGAAAGCAAGAACGTCAGGGCGTACTTTCTCTAAGTATGGTTTTTGGTCAGCAGTGGCTTTAGCAATTTGCTCATCTAACCAAGCTGGATTTGATTCTTGACCAGGGAACGTTGTACGGAATTGAGTACGATCCATACGACCACGACGAACTGCGTAGCGCATTACTTCACGTTCTGCTGTACGAATTTGTTCATGCGTGCCACGAATCATTTCAGAAATGATGTCAAACAAACGTGGTGTGAACTTAAACATCATAAAGACGGTTGCGAGCGACTCAAGAGCTGCTTTACCTTCTTTACTGTTACGACCATGTTTTGCGATCGCATCTTTAGTCGCATTCCATGCAGCTTCTAGCTCTGCAAAACGCACTTTTGCGATTTCAGGGTCTGGACCTGAATCACCCTCAGAATCATCATCACTTTCAGACTCTTCTTCATCATCGTCATCAAGTTTTACATCTTTAGTTGGTTTAGTCTCTGTTTCTTCTTCAAGATCAGCATCAACTTCTTCTAAAACTTCTGGAATTTCTTCATCAGACTCTGGATCTAAATAGCCTGAAAGGATATCGGCTAAACGACGCTCGCCAGTTTCGTAATCTTTATATTCTTGTAATACAACTTCAACCGCATTTGGCCAATAAGCAATTGAGTTTAAAACGTCACGAATACCTTCTTCGATACGTTTTGCAATCTGAATTTCGCCTTCACGAGTCAACAGTTCAACTGTTCCCATTTCTCGCATATACATACGAACAGGGTCAGTTGTACGACCAGGCTCATTTTCTACAGATGCTAAAACTGCAGCTGCTTCTTCTTCAGCAACTTCGTCAGTCGTTTCTGCGCTACTACCATCAAACATTGCATCGTCAGATTCTGGCGCACGTTCGTGTACAGGAATACCGACGTCTTGAAGCATCTGAATGATATCTTCAATCTGTTCGCTTTCAGTGATCGAGTCTGGGAGATGATCGTTAACCTCAGCGTAGGTTAAGTAACCTTGTTCTTTGCCTCGGCTAATCAGAGCCGCTACTTGTGAAGTAGGGGAATGCATATCGCTCATCTTTGCTCTCTTCTCGTTGAATCTGTGGCGGGGAAAAACCGTGCATTCTAGCACAATTAACTTATCTTTAGTATGGTATTAACTCAGTATAATTGGTTTTGAAAACCAATGAATTAAGCTATTTAAGTCAATATTGGGTCAAAATTGTTCATTTCAAGCACATCATGCTTTTTATTTTAAACCAGCAATAAAGATTTGATCCTTGATTAAATAATGACATATTTTTTTGTCCAAAATAAACTAAAATTTGTATAAATATCAGCGAAAAATAAAATAAAACTTGACAAGTATTCTGAACAAAGATAAATAGCGCCTAGCCCCATTCATTTTTTCACACATGAGGTAGTTTTAGTGTCTTCTACAGATTTTGAACTAGATGATAACTACGGTGATGATGATGTTAGTTTTGATGAAACTACGAGCAAAATTAGCGCCAAAGAATCATTAGAAAAGCGTCGCTTGATTGATGACTTACTTGCACAGCGTCGTTTAGATCGTGAATTGAAAGATCTTGAATATGATTTTGACGATGATGATTTCGACGATGATGAAGACTAAATTAGATTGGGTATCCTGATCTAAAATGTTATTCTACGGAATTAAGATACAACCTTTGGAAATACAATGAGTGCATTAGATTTAGACTTGTTAAGTGACTACTTAGATGGCGACCAAAATGAGCATGGTCTAGATTTTGCTGCAACTCATGGTTTTTTGTGTGCGACAGCTGTAGGTCCTCAATTTGATCGTTGGTTGGATGAGTTATTTGACAATAATCAAAAGAAAGTGCCTGCAGAGATCGTAGCTCAAATTAAACTTTGGTTAGAAGATTTACGTCAAAAACTTGCCAATGAAGAAGGTATTGAATTTCCTTTTGAAATTGAAGAAGCAGATGTAGAGTCAAGCCTTGGGGATTGGAGTGTAGGCTTTGTCGATGCAATGTTCTTAAATGAAGATGCATGGTTCACACCTGAGTTTGAAGAGCAATTGGTTGATCTCACTCTGCCAATCATGGTGTTTAGTGGAGTTGACGAAGAAGATCCTCAAATGGAGTCTTTCCGCCGTAACGGTCAATTGATGGATGAGCTTGCAGAAGAAATTCCAGATAACTTGAATGAATTGTATTTGATGTATCACACGCCGAACTAATTAAAAAGCACCGTAAGGTGCTTTTTTTATTTTGAGTGCTTTCTTTTTTGTCTGCGGTACACAATCCAAATGATTATGCTGATCACAATAGCAATAATTAGATAGCTGACTTGGCTAAATATTTTGTGCATCATTTCAGTATTATTTCCAAAATAATAACCCACATATGCTAAAAAGGTAGTCCATATAATCGTGCCTAAACCACTATAAAACATAAACTTTGCAAAAGGCATTTTGCTCATGCCTGCAGGTATGCTAATCAGAGATCGTACTGCTGGAACCATACGTCCAAAAAAAACGATTCGATGTCCATATCTTTCAAACCATTCTAATGATTTATCAACATCAGCTACTTTAATAAATAAATACTTTCCATATTTATCAACGAATGCATAGAGCTTTTGATCAGAGATCTTACGTCCTAACCAATACAGCGTAGCGGCAGCTAAGAGCGAACCTATACTTCCTGAAATAATGACACCGATCAAAAGTAATTGACCCTGAGAAGCGGTATAGCCAGCTGAAGGCATAATAATCTCAGAGGGTATAGGTGGAAACACATTATCGAGAAACATCAATAGAGCAATGCCGAAATAGCCCAATTGCTCCATCACTGAAATGATCCAATCTTTCATAAGTGATTTGTATTTTAAAGTTAAACCTATGCTAGATGTTTTTAGGAAAAAATACAGTGAAATTAAGTTAATGCATTAATTCAGGATGTTGAATTTGTATAAGTGTATGAACATAGACTTCTCGTAGGATATAGCTGACGAGAAGGGGAGCTATGCTGATGATGAAGATAAGACTCATTGAATTTCTCATCTGAAAACCGATTGCTAAAGCAATAATTGCGCCGATACAAGCACCTAACGTTACGATAAAATAATGGGATTGGTTACGTATATGCAATTTAACACCAGAATTATGTGAATCGATATATGTAAATGTTAAATGTGTCGGTACAGCTGATACACGATCTAAATGATTATGGTGAGCAAAATTCCGTCGAACAGGAAGATATTTGAATGGCACTCGATTCATGACTTTCATCCTTGAGCTAAATTTATTTCCTTCGTATTAAATTTATCTGAATGACTTCATGTGTTTTGTGTTGTTCTAAAATAACTTTGTAATGGTGATATAGCAGAATTGAAATTTTGTTTGTTCAATGTAAAAAGCGTCATCTACACTGTAATGTAGACAACGCTTTTGTAAGTTAAATAAAATATTTTTTATTTATAGGCGTTTACGTTTTGCCGCAATAATCTGAGACTGGCGCATACGGAATCCTTCTTTCTGCTTTTCTGTTGTTTTATCGATACAATAAAGACATGATACGCCATGTTCGTAACTTGGTAATGCTACTTCTTCAGGGGTTAATGGCCAACCACAAGCATGGCACTTCACATTTTGACCTTCTTCCACTCCGTGTGTAACCGCAGTACGACCATCAAAAACAAAGCATTCACCTTCCCATAAACTTTCTTCAGGAGGGGTTTCTTCTAAATATTTAAGAATACCACCTTTGAGGTGATATACCTCTTTAAAGCCTTCTTGAAGAAGTAGTGAAGTTGATTTTTCACAACGAATCCCGCCTGTACAAAACATGGCAATCTTTTTATCTTTATGCTGTTCAAGATTGTTTTTTACATATTCAGGGAATTCGCGGAACGTTTCAGTTTTTGGATCAATTGCCCCTTTGAATGTGCCTGCTTTGTATTCGTAATCATTTCTTGTATCGACTAAGATCACGTCATCACGTGCAATGAGTTCGTTCCATTCTTTAGGGTCTAGATAGTGACCAACTAAGTCGCGTGGCTTCACTGGAACACCTAAAGTCACGATTTCTTTTTTATGTTTGATTTTCATTTTACGGAATGGTTTTTCGTCACTGTGTGACTCTTTATATTCCATATCATTAAATCCTTCATTTAAAAGGAATTGATGAATGACATCAATTGCATGACGGTCACCTGCAACTGTTCCGTTAATCCCTTCATGGGCAACAATAAGAGTACCGCATAGGTTGATGGTTTTTACCAACTCAAGTAATTTTTGTTGAAGTGCTAGAGAATCTTCAACCTCTTTAAATTGATAAAGTGCCGCAACAACCCAACCAGTGGTCGCTTGCTGTTCTACAGGTGCAAGCTGTTCTACAGTAGCGTTCATGGAGTACTCCAAATGTATTAATATAGGGACAAAATCAGGCGCGTATTCTAACGCGATTTTTGAAAATATGCGAGAAAGCCATAGAGAATTTATGGTTTTATATGAGGAAAATATTTTGAATACAGCGCGTCGAATCCCATCATTAACACCATGTGCGGGACGTTGTTCAACAGTGTTTGGTGACGCGGTATGTCGTGGTTGTCGACGTTTTAATCATGAAGTGATTCAATGGAATACTTATAATGAAGAACAACGACTGAGTATTTGGAAGCGTTTAGATCAACAACTGGATCAAATTTTGGTTCCAATGCTTCCTCATGCTCAACTTTCTGAGGTGGAAAAATTCATTGAATCAAAAAGAATCCGAGTATTGGAGAATGCTTCAAAAGGCCGAAAATTATATCATGCGCTTAAAATTTGCGAAAAAAACAAGCATTTAGCAGAGCAGAGTGGTTTAGGTATTTCAGCTCCACATGTTAAACCGATCTGGACTGAGTTTGAACGTCGGGTTCTTGCGTTGGCGAATGCCAGTTATGAATTAGCTTGGTTAAGAGCAGATGGGATTAGCCAGAGCTTGCAGTTGGTGGATGAAGAGTAATTCTATGATAATTTGTTATAAAAAAACTCGCTCAAGTAAGCGAGTTTTTAGTCAATCATTAAGCAACTTGGACAGGAATACAGTTTGCTGTGTGATTCACAGTGTTATCTGGATTTGCATAAACCAAACGTGGTTTATGTGCATCAGCTTCTGCAACAGTAAAATCACCGAAAGTCGCGATAATAATAATGTCACCTAAATCTGCTTGGTGAGCAGCACCACCATTTACAGAAATAATGCCTGAGTTTTCTTCACCACGGATTGCGTAAGTTGTAAAACGCTTGCCATTAGTTACATTCCAAATATGAATTTCTTCATATTCACGAATACCAGCTAAATCTAGTAATACACCATCAATTGCACATGAACCTTCATAATGAAGTTCAGCTTGTGTTACAACTGCACGGTGGATTTTAGCTTTTAATAAACGAGATAGCATGGGAAGCGTCTCCTGAGTTGTTCTAAGATTGTTTTATTATCTAGAAACAACAGTTTTTTAATTTGGGTGAAGCATTTGAAAGCGCATTTTGCCCTCAAATTTTCATCGTGGCAAGAAAAATTGTTGAACAAAAATTAAATTTATCAACTACGGCTTGTAGGCATTTATTTGATTCATTGCCTGCTGAATTTCACCATTCACTAATAATTTTGTACGACTTAGTGCGTGATGAATTGCATCGTCAATGAGCGTTTGTTCACTTGAGGGTGCTTTACCTAGAACATGACCTGATACACGGTCTTTTGATCCAGGGTGTCCAATTCCAATACGTAAACGATGGAAGTTAGGGCCAGTATGAGGAACAATGTCACGTAAACCGTTATGACCACCATGACCACCACCCGTTTTGAGGCGAATGATACCTGGATCCATATCAAGTTCATCGTGAGCAATAAGCATTGCTTCTGGAGAGATTTGGTAGAATTTTGCGAAGGGTACAACACTTTGACCAGAACGGTTCATAAAGGTTGAAGGTAATAAAAGTCGAACATCTTGTCCTTCTACATTACCGCGACCACTTAATCCATTAAACTTAGGGTCATTTTTAAGTGTTATGCCATATTGTTCTGCAAGACGTTCTACATACCAGAAGCCTGCATTATGGCGGGTTTGAGCATACTCTTTACCAGGGTTGCCCAAACCAACAATCAGTGAAATATGAGACACTAATTTACACCATCAACACTTATGCGCGTTTGAAGTCAGCGTGCATTGGAGTGTTTTTAGCTGGGTGACGTTGTAAAGCTTGGATTTTAACGCTTTCAACTTTACCATCAACATCAATTTCAATTACTTCTTCAAAGAAAGCGTTGTCTTCTAAGTATTTAACAAGCTGACGAAGCTCAAGTGTAATTGCTACAGGTGCAGCATCACCACCATAGATGATAGCAGGAACTTTAGATTGAAGACGAAGGCGGCGGCTCGCACCTTTCCCTTGTACTGCTTCTTCACGTGCTACTGCATTTAATACGAAGTTTGCCATGAGAGACATCCTATTTAAGTTAAGTGAACTAGATCTGCGACCGATCTAGTGATAGAAAGCCCTACCAAAAGGCAGGGCTTTAAAATTTTAGCGCTCTATTATAGATAAGAATCGAACATTGCGCTAATAGATTCTTCGTTGTTAATACGACGAATTGTTTCAGCAACCATACTCGCAACTGAAACTTGGCGAATCTTACCAAGAGCTAAAGCTTCTTCTGAAAGCGGAATTGTATCTGTCACAACAAGTTCATCGATAACAGAGTTTTTCAAATTCTCGATCGCTTTACCAGATAAAACAGGGTGAGTAGCATATGCTACGACACGACGCGCACCAAAAGTCTTCAATGCATCAGCGGCTTTACATAAAGTACCAGCAGTATCAACCATGTCATCAACGATCACGCAGTCGCGATCTTTAACATCACCAATCAAATGCATCACTTGTGATTCATTTGCTTTTTGACGACGTTTGTCGATGATAGCTAAATCGATATCGCCCATTTGTTTCGCAACAGCACGAGCACGAACAACACCACCAACGTCTGGCGAAACAACCATAAGGTTGTCATGAGACTGTTGACGTAAGTCAGCTAAAAGCGCTGGCGTACCGTAAATGTTGTCTACAGGGATGTCGAAGAAACCTTGAATTTGGTCAGCATGAAGATCGATCATCACAACACGGTCAATACCTACAGTTGTTAGCATATCTGCTACTACTTTTGCAGTAATTGGAACACGTGAAGAACGAGGACGACGGTCTTGGCGAGCATAACCGAAATAAGGAATCACAGCAGTGATACGACCAGCACTTGCACGACGCAATGCATCTGCCATTACTAAGATTTCCATAAGGTTATCATTAGTTGGAGCACAAGTAGGCTGAACGATGAATACGTCTTTACCACGGACATTCTCAGTGATTTCGACAGCGATTTCACCATCAGAGAATTGACCTACAGATGCAGCACCTAGAGGGATATGCAAGTGGCTAACGACTTTTTGGGCGAATTGTGGATGCGCAGTTCCACTAAAAACGACAAGATTGGGCATGAAGCACCCTTGGCGGTTGAAATGTATAGAATGAGATGGCAGGGGCGGCTGGATTCGAACCAACGGATGGCGAGATCAAAACCCGCTGCCTTACCACTTGGCGACGCCCCTAATGCGGCAGAACTTTAATGGTTTTATATGGGTTTGTCAAGATTGTTTGACTCAACTCATGATACCAATGTTCTGTCTTTTTGAACTAAATTGGCAGGGGCGGCTGGATTCGAACCAACGGATGGCGAGATCAAAACCCGCTGCCTTACCACTTGGCGACGCCCCTATCATTTAAACGATGATTTGATTCAATGGTGATTGTTCTAAACTATTCACTAAGTAAGCTTTACAAGGTGAATGAGCAAGAATGTCATCAATGTTCATTTCAGTCGTTACTTCAGTAAAAACACAAGCACCTGTACCTGTAAGTTTTGCAATACCGAACTGATCTAAATATTGCATTGCTTCATCGACTTCAGCATATAGACTTCTTGCCAGAGGTTCAAAGTTATTTCTGAAATCAGATGGCTTTATCTGATAGGCGCAAAATTTAGAGGTCTTCGTGTCTCTTGTCAACGATTTTTGTGAAAAAAGCAGTTGAGTGCTGATAAAACAGTCAGGTTTTAACACAATGTATTGTTTTTGATCTAAGTCTATGAATGTTAAGTGTTCACCAATACCTTCTGCCCATGCATTACGACCATGGATGAAGATGGGAACATCAGCACCCAGTTGTACACCAATTTCTGCTAATTGATCACGATTTAAGCCACATTGCCAAAGTTGATTCATGATTAATAACGCGGTAGCCGCATTTGAAGAGCCACCACCGAGTCCTGCACCCATCGGTATATTTTTTTCGATGTTGACATGAATGCCTAATTTTTCACTTTTGGCATAGGGTTTCAGCATCATCATTGCACGATAAATCAAATTTTGTTCAAGACTTACTTCTGATAGGCCTGAAATGGAGATAGATTGGTTAGAGATTGGAGTAAATTCCATCCAATCACAAAGATCTATCAACTGAAAAATAGTTTGCAACTCATGGTAACCATTTTCACGGCGCCCCGTAATGTGTAAAAACAAATTCAGTTTTGCAGGGGAGGGTACACGAATCATAAATAATCAAACTTAACGATTTTGAATTACCATTGTAATACGATTTTCAGTTCCATCTTCAAGTTGTTGCTTTAAAATCAAACGGTTTGGTTGTGTAGATTGACCGTTGTAAGATAATTGAATATGCCAACCTTGTTCTTTAATTTCACTGATTCGCATCGATTCGTCTTTTTGAATTTCAGCTTCTTCAGTCGCTTGCTTAGCTTGTACCCAATCGACTAAATAAGTAATTGGTGCTTCCCAACCTGTTGCACGAAACAATAACTCTTCAGGTGAGTTGGCTGTAATTTCACCAGTTTTGGCACTGTTCAGTGTCACTTGACCAGGTTGACCTGAGATTTGAGTTTTACCGACTCCAAGAATTCCGCTTAACTCGATATCAAACTGTTCATCTTGCTGTTGCCAAGTAAAAAAAGCACTGCCTGATTGCTTGGGGGTCTTGACGCCAATTTTACCCTGAAGATTAAATTGATTTGATTGTTCAAGGTTTTGCGTTGTTGGCTGTGATGGTTGAGTTTGAATTGCTTGACAGCCAGTTAACCCAAGAAGCGCACTACTTGTGGCAATCAGCAATAATGATTTTAAATTTAAGATCATACAGTATTAACTCTTTTTGATATTTTGTGGCAACAATAAACTATCGAGTTGATCCAATTGAGGATGATTTGGATGATTTTTATGGAGTTGATGTAACACTTGGCTAAATTCTTCCAGTGAACCCAGCATATAAAGCGATTTAGCATATCGAATGCCGATATTTGGACTTTGGCTGAGTTGATATGCTTTCGCAAGTACACGGGTGGAAGTGTCAAAATCGTTTTGAAGAAAGCAGATATAGCCTAAGGTATCTAAGATAGATGCTTGTTCTGGGGCATTGTCTAAAGCTTGTTCGGCATATTGTCTCGCCTCATCTAAACGACGATTTTGCAACGCCAGAGTATATGCATACGCATTCAGATATGTTGGACTATTGGGTTCGATCGTGAGTAATTTTTTAAGCAATTCATCTAATTGATCGCGATCCGTAAATGGATCAAGTAATAAGACTTGAGAATATAAAATTTCAGGGTCATCAGTTAAATTTTTAGCCGCTTCTTTGAGTAAGCCCAAGGCAGCTTTGTTATTGCCCATTTTTTTGAGTATTTCAGCTTGTGCTTGATATAAGAAACTCGCATGTTGGGGGTAATTCACCCGTTCCTGAGTCAGAAAGCGCAGCGCATCACTTAAGCGATTTTGTTTGTCATAGATTGAAATTAGATTTCGTCTAGAAACCATATATAAATTACCATCTACAAGTCGATAATAAGCTTTAGCTGTTTCAAAATGTTGTTTTCGTTCAGCATTTAATGCCAAATAAAAATAAGCATCATTTTGATACTGTCCAGATGCACGTAGTTCGACCAAATACTGTTCAGCAAGCTCATATTCTTTGAGATCAATTGATGTTAGACCAGCGATAAAAAGAGCTTCTTCCGAATCAGGCCATTTTTTTATGATGCGTTTTAATTTGCTTAACGCCTGTTCATTTTTATTTAGTTTAATTAAGTAGCGGATTTCAGCCAGACTGAGCTCTAAATTATTACGATTTTTACGAGCACTTTTTTCAAACCATTTTAGCGTCTCTTCTTCGTCGCCTAAAGCCATGAGTAAGTTTGCTTTCAGTAAGATAAACCCTGTTGATTTGGGGCGTTTTTTTAATGCTTTATTTAAAGTAATTAAGGCATTTTCGATTTCATTATTTTGTGCTTGTAAACTCGCAATCAAAACGAGAATTGAAGGATTGTTACGCGTTTTACTATTACGCAAAGTGTTTAATAAATATGCTCGATCCTCAGGGGATTCCGGAGAAATTCCTTCAAGAATTTGTTCTAAATCTGATTCAGGATCTAAATTTAAAATATCATCGAGCACATCAGCAGCAAGTTCATATTCGTGTGACTTTAATGCGATATGCGCAAGATAGAATTTTGCAGGTACATCTTTGGGTTCTTGCACGACCCAATGGGTTGCAATATCTAAAGCGGCTTGTAAGTCGTTTTGTTCGAGTGCGACGTTAAGTGCACGTTGTTTTAAAGCTGTTGAACTGGTTTGGATTGCAAGTACGGTATAGTTGTGTAAAGCAGTCGGTGTGTCATGTGCAGCTAAAGCAAATTCTGCAACCATAGCCTGTTGTAAAACTTTATGATTTGAATTGGCATGGTAAAATTCTCCAGATGCTCTAATATGAGCACTGTAAGTCATGCTACTCACTAACAAGAGTGTGGTAGAATACTGTCGAATTGTCATGCCGGTTGTGCGGCTCATTGTTTGACGCAATTTTTTTATCCAAGTACTGCTTTTTATGACACCGTTATTGCACAATAGCATAAATTTAGCCAATTGATGATCTGATATGTCTTTCTTTGCATTGGGTGTCAACCATCAAACAGCCTCAGTTGAATTACGAGAGCAAGTTGCTTTTAACCCTGAAAAGTTAAAACTTTTGTTGGCTGAACAAAGTCACCATGACCAGCTGAACGATATGGTTGTGGTGTCAACCTGTAATCGTACTGAAGTCTACGCCATCGCTGATAATGCGGAGATGGTATTAGATTGGCTCGCTCAAAAAAATGGCATTGATGTAAAACAATTACAAAATCATATTTACCGTTATGAAAATACAGATGCTGTGACACATTTGATGCGTGTTGCATCAGGATTAGATTCACTCATGCTTGGAGAGCCTCAGATTATGGGGCAAGTTAAGTCTGCACTTAATTTAGCAAAAGAGTCTGAAGTTGTTTCACAAAATTTAAATCGTATTTTCGAATATGCATTTTATGCTGCTAAGAAAGTGCGTTCAGAAACAGCGGTCGGTAGTCATGCTGTATCCATGGGTTATGCGGTAGCACAGTTAGCACTACAAGTTTTTAGTAAGCCTGAACAATTAAGCGTTATGGTGGTTGCAGCAGGTGAAATGAATAGCTTGGTTGCAAAGCATTTAGCCGAAATGGGCGTTGCTAAAATTTTAATTTGTAACCGTGGTCAGGAACGGGCGGAAATTTTAGCGCAAGAAATATCACATCGCGTTGCGGTAGAAATTATTCCTTTTGTTGATTTAGCTCAAAATTTACATCGCGCTGATGTGATTTCAAGTTGTACAGGAAGTTTACATCAGGTCATTTCCTATCAAGATGTTAAGTCAGCACTCAAAAAACGTCGTTACCGTCAAATGTTGATGGTGGATTTGGCTGTTCCTCGCGATATTGAATCTAAGGTTGAAAGTTTGGATGGGGTTTACCTTTATGGGGTGGACGATCTTCAAGGTGTTATTGATGAAAACTTAGCGCAGCGACGCCAAGCCGCTGTTGAAGCTGAAGTGATGGTCAATCAACTAGCAACACAATTGGTGACTCAGCAGAAAGTTTCACAAGCTGGAGCGACAATTAGTGAGTATCGTGCTCATGGAGATAAAGTTAAAGCATTTGAATTAAACCATGCATTAGATCGTTTAGCCTCTGGAGATGATGCAGCCATTGTCATGCAGGAAATGGCTCATCGTTTGACGCAAAAGCTATTACATCCTACTTCCATCTTACTCAGAGAAGTCGCTAAAGATGAAAATCCTGATGTCTATGAAACGATTAAAGATCATTTAGAAGATATTTTTAGTGCTCAGCGAAAACTAAAAAAATAAAAGCGGTCACTGACCGCTTTTATTTATTCATGTAGTAAGCGTAGTCCAATTTTTTTGGTTAGCTCATTCAGTTGTTGTCTTAAGTTTTTAGACTCGTTTAATGATTTTGCTGCTTTAAATTTGATTCTCAGATATTTTTCTTGAAGTGAAAGCGAGTATTCTGAGGCAAGTTTATCAGCCATTTCAGGGGCTTCAGTAAGTGTTTGAATATTGGTACGTTTTAAAATCTCAGAGAGTTCATGATGAAATGGGCTACATGCACCCAAAATATAATAACTCGCCAACTCTTGGTCATCTGGCAGATCATCAAAAATGACATTAAAGATTTTTAATACTTTTGCAAGCAATTCATCTTCAGGAATCACTGCACGTAATACTTCAAAATGAATATAAAGAAAAGGATGGTACATTAACATTGCCACTGCGAAATCTTCATCTCGTGTGCGAATATTAAATGATAATGAAGCGTCAAGACTCACTTGAGGCTGCCACTTTTTATTGAATCCTAATTTCTCTTTGAAATATTGACGAATCAAATAGCGATACGAACCTTGCTTAGGCATCAGATTGGTGAGTTGATTTAACTCAGCCATGACCTGACTTTTACCTTCAGGTGTATTGATTTGATATTGTTGACTGAGAAGAGAAAAAGCAAACTCTGATAAGAGTGGTGATTGTTGCCAAAGTCGATTGAAAGTTTCAACACCGTCCTTACGAACTAATGAGTCAGGATCATGCTCCGCAGGTAGAATAAAAAATTTCAGTTCACGACCATCATTTAAGAGGGGAAGTGCAATTTCTAAAGTGCGTCGAGCTGCTTTTTGACCAGCCGAATCACCATCAAAAGCAATAGTTAACTGATTGTTTTGTTTAAATAATAGATTCAAATGATCAGCATTGCTCGCCGTCCCCAAGGTGGCAACTGCGCCAGGAATGCCAGCTTGCTGTAATGCGATGACATCCATGTAACCTTCAACCATTAACCAATGATTGGCTTTGAGCTTACGACCTTCATATAAGCCATAGAGTAGTTGGTTTTTATGGAAAACTTCAGAGTCAGGCGAGTTGATATATTTGGGTTTGATCTCGTCATTCAATGCTCGTCCACCAAATCCGACAACGCGACCTTTTGCATCACGTATAGGAAAAATGACACGTTCTCGTAGTAGATCAAAATCACGACCAGAATCACTGGTTCTGATCAAACCGAGTAGTTTTAATCCTTCAATATCTTGCGGAAATGCTTTTTCAAGATGTTGCCAATCTTCTGGCGCATAACCTAATCGCCAATACTTAATCGTGGTATCACTTAGTCCGCGTCGCTGAAAATACTGTTGCGCAATTTGGCTATTTGGAAGTTGTTTTTCATAAAATAAAGCAACATTTTCAAGAAGATCGTATAAATTACCTTCAGGTGCGACCTCAACTGAATTCAAGTCATCTGAATTAAATTGATACTCATCGAATTCATAGTTTTGAAATGCTTCAAAAGGATCTACATCAAAAGCTGAAGCAGGCGGAGAAATGATTTCTCCTGCATCTGCTTCAATGGGTGCCTGCGGTTGCTTTTCTGGGTTAGGTTTAATAGGTTCTCTCTTGTATGAGAGTTTTTTATTATCTTGATTGTCTTTAGGTAATTCGATACCGGTTTGGCTTGCCAGGTCTTTAATCACCTCGATGAAATTGCGATTATCAATATCCATCATAAAGCGAATAGCATTTCCATTGGCTTGGCAACCGAAACAGTGGAAATATTGCTTATCACGGTAGACGTGAAAAGAAGGTGTTTTCTCTTGATGAAAAGGACAACAGCCTGAATAGGTACGACCTGACTTTTTTAATTTCACACGTTGGCCAATAAGATCGACGATGTCAGTTCGATCTAAAATTTGATCAATCGTATGTTGTGGAATTGCCATAATTAAAAAGCCATAAGAATGAGGAATAAAGTGATTGAATTAAGTCTATCCTAAACACTTAAGACGATAAATAAAGCCATGCAATAAAAAAGGTGGGTAATCCCACCTTTTTTGATTCGTAAGAATGGATTATTGACGCTGTGGGTCGTACATACTTTCATTTGCTGGCGCACTTTCCACATTGTGATCTTTATTACCAAGCAAGCCAAAGCTTAAGCGATTCAATAAACCGGGTTGTGTATTGGTGTTGTCAGATTGCTCTGCTGATACTTCTGCTGTTGTTTGACTGCGTGCTTCACGACCTAAAATACCTAAGGTTGCACGATTTAACCAACTTCCATCTTTACGTGCTGCGCGTAAATCGACCTCACCATTAGACTTCACAAGATGAGGGTAGTTTAGCTTTAGCACTTCAACGTATTGTTGAGATGTTGCCTTGTCACCGAGTTTATCGTATCCGTAAGCAATCGTTGCAAGCGCTTCTGGTACTTGAGGTGTTTGAGGGAAATGTTCCACAACCCATTGTCCACGCTCAACTGCTGCAAGCCAAGCTTTACGCTTTAAGTTAAAGCGAGCCGCATTCATTTCACTTTCAGCAAGTTCTTGACCAATAAACTTCATGCGCTGAGCAGCATCTACAGCATACTGACTACTTGGGAAACGACGAATGAAATCAACAAAATTTTGATATGCAACTTTCAAATAGCTGACATCACGATGAGCCTGTTGGAGTGATGTGTAGCGGATGAGACCATCATAGTTTTGCTCCATATTCGCCACACCACGAACATAGTAAGCATAATCAACATTAGGATGTTGAGAGTTTAACCGAATAAAACGGTCTGCTAGAGCAATAACAGCTTCATAGTCTTTTTGTTGAAAACGAGCATATAAAAGATCGAGTTGAGCTTGTTGAGTATATTGACCTGTAGGGTAATAAGTTTCAATTGCTTCTAATGATTGTGCTGCATCGCTATATTGACCACGATCTAATGCTTTTTGTGCTTTATCGAAATAAGATTGTTCGGTTGATTTAGGTCCAGTATCCACAACATCCTTCTTGGGATTACTGCTACAGCCCACAAATGTTGCTGCTAAGCCTAGCGATAAAGCAAGCATTGTAACTTTATAACGTGGTAGCGACATAAAAATTCCTCTGTTTATACGGGCAATAGGCTACAATTGCACTATTAAACCACTTTTGTCCGAATGAGCAAATGACTTCAGCACAAACTTCTAATTCTAATTTCCCAGAAATCGACATCAATTTACTTGAAGATTCTGAGGATGCAGATAACCATACTTCAGCCCCAACTGCAACACGTTTATCGTTGCAATTTCAAGTGGATGAGAGTTCTCTTGGTCAGCGAATAGATCAAGTTGCAGCACTCGCTTGGAACGAATTTTCGCGTGAAAAATTGAAACAATGGTTGAAGGATGGTCATTTGTTGGTAAATGGTCAAGTTGTGAAACCAAAATATAAAAGTGAAGGGAATGAGCTACTCACGCTTGATGTAGAGCTTGAAGCCCAAGTCACCAGTCAACCTGAAAATATCCCTTTAGATATTATTTATGAAGATGATGACATCTTAGTCATTAACAAGCCAGTGGGGATGGTTGTACATCCTGGCGCAGGAAACCCGAATGGTACTTTGGTTAATGCACTTTTATATCATTTTCCTAAATCAGCAGAATTATCTCGAGCTGGTCTAGTACACCGTATCGATAAAGATACTAGTGGTCTCTTGGTTGTAGCTAAAAATTTAGAAGCTCAATTTTCCTTAAGTAAACAGTTAGCGAAAAAATCAGTTTATCGAATTTATGATTTAATTTGTTACGGCAATATTATTGCAGGCGGTAAAATTGATGAGCCGATTAAACGTCATCCTGTAGATCGTGTAAAAATGGCGATCTTACCAGGTGGTCGTGATGCCGTGACTCACTATAATGTGAAAGAAAGATTCCAAAATTTCACACGTGTTCAAGCACAATTAGAAACTGGACGTACTCATCAGATTCGTGTGCATTTCACTTATATTGGTTTCCCTTTGGTCGGTGATCCAGTTTATGTCAGTCGTGTCAAAGTACCTGCGGGTGCTTCGGAAAAACTTGCTACTCATTTACGAGAGTTTAGACGTCAAGCGCTTCATGCATCAAAATTGGGGTTAATACATCCACGGACAGGTGAAGAAATGATGTTTGAAGCACCATGGCCTGAAGATTTCACAGCATTACTTGAGACTCTTCGTACGGAAAATAAGGCTTACTAAATTAAAGGAAAGTTTACATGCAAATTGTGCAAGGTTTGCCCAAAGGTGTCGTGGTAGGACAAACAGAATTGAGTCACCCTCACGCACTGAAAACACCACAGACTGATTTAGAAGGTTTTAACTTGGCGTTGCATGTAAATGATCAACCAGAACGTGTTCATCGGCATAGAATGAGCTTGTTAAATGACTTTTCAGTCTATGGGGTGAATCGATTAACTTGGATGAACCAAACGCACAGTACAATCTGTCACGTTGTAAATGATGACATGAGCTTACACGCCCTAAATGGCGATGGTTTAGTGACACAGCAAAAACAACATGCATTAATGATGATGACGGCAGATTGTTTACCGGTGGTTCTCGGTAACAAGGATGGTACTGAAGTCGCTAATTTGCATGCAGGTTGGCGAGGATTGGCAAATGGCATTATTGAAAATACAGTCAATGCCATGAGCACTCAACCCTCTTGGGCGTGGTTAGGTGCGGCAATTAGTCAGCCATGCTTTGAAGTGGGTGAAGAAGTAATGCACACATTCTGCGATAGGATTCCAGAATTAAGTTCAGCATTTCAAAAGGGAGATCTAGAGGGTAAGTATTACGGAGATCTCTATGCGATTGCTCGCCATATATTGAAAAGTTTAGGGGTGGAACAGGTTCTTGGAGGTGAGCGATGTAGCTACACGGAGGATCAAACATATTATTCTCATCGCCGTAATTCAAAAACCGGCCGCATGGCGACATTTGTATTTATGCACAGTAATCAAGAAACTCATCTGATTTCTCAAAGTTTCATACTATGACTGACCAAACTTCGTAAAAGCATCGCTATCGTTTATTACATCCCATTTTGTCACACTAACAAAGTCGCCGAACATATCGCCATTGGTGCACAAAAACTCAATATTGAGGTATTGCTCATCAATGTTACAGACGTGAACTGGGAGTTGCTTGATCAAGCTGAATCTATTGTATTTGGCTGTCCTACTTATATGGGAAGTCTAACCTCAGCGTTGAAATTATTTATGGAGCAATCTTCAAAGCGTTGGCTAGCGAGAACATAGCAGGGCAAATTGGCAGCTGGTTTCACAAATGGTGGAGGATTAAGTGGATATAAGTTGGCTGTGCTTCAGCATATCAATCTTTTTGCAATGCAACATGGCATGATTTGGTCTGTACTACCGCTAATGTCTACAGGTAGATCGCATCAAGATCTCAATCGTATGTCTAGTTTTTTGGGGACTCATGACGCAGTCTGATAATGCGCCTGTGGAGGTAACACCTCCGAGTGGGGATATTGAAACGGCCACATGGTTTGGTGAACATTTAGCGAATACCGTATTTAGGTTAAATTGCATGGATTAAAAAATCATTTTCATCTAATTTAATTATTTATTGCTCGCTTTCAATGTAAATACAAAATGAAGTTAAATTAATTAAGTTATTGAAAGCGAATTTATAATTTTTTATCTCAATCTTGAATATCCACATAAAAATCTGATCAACTAATTACAAAATAGTGCTAAATATTTCACATTAAATTTTGAAAATAATTATAATTAATCATCGAATAAAAACGTGCGCAATTGGACTTGGTTGCCAAAAAATTACAAGGTTTGGAGTCATTCATGACCTACATTTCAAAAAAAATAGGGTTCAATTTAGCTGTTTTAATGTCTGTTCTCATGTTCTCACCACTGGTGTGCGCTCAAACTACGATGGAAAAATTGGACGATCGGGAGTTGTCTGACATTTCTGGTCAAGCTTTATTAAGTATGAGTTACATCGACCCCAATGATGGGGCAAACAATATGCGAGGTAAAGGTGTTGGCTTTTATAAGCTTGGAATGGAAGCAGATATAGAACTCAATGCAAATATTAAGCATTTACAACTTGGTTGTGGTGGTATTAATGGAGCAGGTGGATGTGACATTGATATCGAAAATCTGAGTTTGAGTGGGATGTCAGACACCAGAGAAGGTCGTGTAGGTTCTTCAGCCAAGTTAACCAATCCATTTTTAGAGTTTGCGATAAAAAATCCAACATCGGCATCAACGCGAGAAGTTGTTGGTTTGCGTCTCAGTGCTGAAAAAGTATTAGGTTTGCTGACGCTAGGTGATGAAAACTCTGCCAAACCGAATGGTATTAACTCGCTCAGTGGTTATTTAAAAATTGACCCTAGTACGGGGATTGGACAAACTGCGGCAAGAAATATGACTTATCAAGATACTGGGAAAGTAATTAAAGCGAACATCGATGCAAGATTATGTTTTGTTCTATGTACAACAATCCCATTAGGAGTGGAGTCTAAAAATTACAATTTAGCTTTAGAGTCATCGAATGCTAACATTTTTTTAAATGGTACAACTGTTAACGGTACACGAATGAATTCTGCGCAATTGAGTGGGTATGCAGATATTAATCGTATTAATTTTGCTGGTGATTTGGAGGCAAGTTTAAATATTACTGGTGGTTTATTTAAGATTGAAAAACCAGTAGAGGGTGGAAATATTACAGGTCTTAAAGCAAACATTACCGTTAATCAGAATTTAGGATTAATACATAAAATACCTTTGAATAATCCTTTTTCTCTATCAATGCAAAATCAAGAAACTTGGTGGCCTGGAGCAGAGGTTCCTTCGAAAGTTGGATGGTGGATGGCTTTTGAGGACAGTATTAATATTGGCGATGTAACTCCCTCGGAAAAGATTCAAATCACTAATGGTGTGTTACAACAGGTCATTGACCCAATAAGTGGATATTTAACGAAATCTCCTATTCAATGTCAGGGCTTAATTGGGTGTGTTGGAGGTACTCCTTTGACTATAGGAAATATTCATTTACCGAATACAAGTGTGAATTTTCCATTAAAAGACCTCCAACTAAAAAATCAAACTTTTGCTCCAAACTGTTATGGAAATTTAAGATTCTGTTAAATAAGTGATGTGCGTGAATTTTTAGTTTGCATTTCATCGGATAAATGATTATTTACATCACGCTTTAATGTTGTGTAATGTGATGTAAGTCTCTAAAAAATATTCAATTTTGTTATAATTTCTATATTTCAACCCATTTAGCAAGTTTTTGTGCCTCTTTATTTTTTTCAGTAATTTATAGATAGTAATGCTGTTGCTTATGGATTAAGCCTGAATAAAAATAATACGGAGACTCTAATGTTGAAGAGTTTACTTGTTTCTATCAAATTGATTTTATCAACATCTTGCTTAGTGTTGATTCCTTTGTCTGCAACTGCTAATAACATTCAGAATGATTTAAAAATGATGACTGATGAAGAGTTATCTGCGACAAACGGTCAAGCTTTATTAAGTATGAGTTATATTGATCCCAATGACGGGGCAAACAATATGCGAGGTAAAGGCGTTGGCTTTTATAAGCTTGGAATGGAAGCAGATATAGAACTCAATGCAAATATTAAGCATTTACAACTTGGCTGTGGTGGTATTAATGGAGCAGGTGGATGTGATATTGATATCGAAAATCTGAGTTTGAGTGGTATGTCAGACACTAGAGAGGGTCGTGCGGGTTCTTCAGCCAAGCTAACCAATCCATTTTTAGAGTTTGCGGTAAAAAATCCAACATCTGCATCAACTCGAGAAGTTGTGGGTTTGCGTCTCAGTGCTGAAAAAGTATTAGGTTTACTGACGCTTGGTGATGAAAACTCTGATAAACCGAATGGTATTAACTCACTCAGTGGTTATTTAAAAATTAATCCCACTCAGGGTATGGGCTATACTAATGCTCGAAGTATGACCTATGCCGATACTGGTCAAACTATCGATGGAAAAGTGAATGCAAGAATTTGTTTGATTTGTATTATTGCACCTACTTTGACACTCGATTTTAAATCGAATAATTACAATTTAGCATTACAAGAAACGACTGCACCAATTCAAATTAATGGAACTACGGTCTCTGGTACTCGAATGAGTTCTGCACAATTGACAGGTGTTGCCAATATCAATCAATTGAATTTTGGTGGTAATCTCACGGCTAATATCCAAGTGCTAGGGGTGGGATTACTGAATTTGCAAAAAGAGGTCAGTGGTAACATTACAGGTTTAAAAGCCAACATTACGGTAGATCAAAACTTAGGTTTAATTCATAAAATCCCTGTAAACAATCCATTCTCACTCTCTGTTCAAAACAGTGAAATCTGGTGGCCAAATGCTGACGTTGCTGCACAGCAGGGTTGGTGGATGGCATTTAATGATTCGATCAATATTGGGGATGTAACACCTGAGAAGCGTATCGATATTACGAATGATGTGTTAAAACAAGTGGTTGGACCAATCAGTGATTATATCAGTCGAAATCCTCCATCTTGTAATGCACTTGATTGTCTGTTTGGTGACAAACTTGGTGTTGGGAATGTTCATTTGCCGAATACCAATGTAAATTTTCCATTAAAAGATTTACAACTTAAAAATCAGACCTTTGCTCCAAACTGTTATGGAAATTTAAGGTTTTGTTAATAAAAAAACCGCTCAAATGAGCGGTTTTTTTATTTATGAAAAATTCTTGCTTTATCACGCTGCCAATCGCGGTCTTTTTCAGTGGCACGTTTATCGTGTAATTGTTTACCTTTAACAAGTGCAATTTCGAGTTTGACTAAACGACCTTTCCAATAGCACGCCAAAGGTACACATGTGTAACCTTTTTGATTGATCGCTCCTTGGAGTTTCTCGAGTTCGCGACGTGAAAGAAGTAGCTTACGAGTACGTGTTGCTTCGGGAACGATATGAGTTGAAGCAGAAAGAAGAGGTTGAATTTGAGCACCAAATAAATAAGCTTCATTATTTTTGAAAATAATATAGCTTTCCGTGATACTCATGCGTCCAGCACGAAGAGATTTTACTTCCCAACCTTGTAACGCTAAACCAGCTTCAAATTTTTCCTCAATAAAATAATCGTGACGTGCACGTTTGTTAAGCGCAATAGTGCCACTATTATTTTTTTTTACTACAATCGATTTCGACATAATACAAATATTCCAAGATTAGACCTATTTTGCCTCAAACTTGGCTTGAGGTGAAGTCATTTCACTGTCAACAAGTGTGCGTGTGAATTGAGTTTTTGTTAAACTATGCGCCTACATAATAATCTTAGAGTATAAATGGATGTCTAAAACTCGTGTCATCTATCCGGGAACATTCGATCCTATTACCAATGGTCATATTGATCTTGTATCTCGTGCTGCAAAAATGTTTGATGAAGTTGTAGTTGCGATTGCAATTGGTCATCACAAAAATCCAGTGTTTAGTTTAGATGAGCGAGTTGCGCTTGCAAAATCATCGTTAAGCCATTTAGACAATGTAGAGTTTGTTGGTTTTGATGGTTTATTGGTGAATTTTTTTCAAGAGCAAAAGGCAACAGCTGTACTCAGAGGTTTAAGAGCAGTGTCTGACTTTGAATATGAGTTTCAACTTGCAAATATGAATCGTCAATTAGATTCAAATTTTGAAGCTGTATTTTTAACGCCGTCAGAGCAATACTCGTTTATTTCATCCACATTAGTTCGTGAAATTGCACGTTTGAAAGGTGATGTGACGAAATTTGTGCCAAAAGCAGTTGTTGAGGCATTTGAACGTAAGCATCAGCAAGGTTGGTAGAGTGTCTTTAATTATTACGGATGAGTGCATCAATTGTGACGTTTGTGAGCCTGTATGCCCAAATGAAGCGATTTATATGGGTGAACTGATCTATGAAATTGATCCGAATCTATGTACTGAATGTATTGGTCATTATGACCAACCCCAGTGTTCATTATTCTGCCCGGTAGACTGTATTCCTAAAGATCCTAATCATGTGGAATCTGAGGATGAATTGCTGGAAAAGTATAAAAAACTAATTGCTCAAAAAAGCACGAGCAATTGATCTCAAAGTTTGTTAAGATGCGCCACTTGAAGTGAGCCAGACGATCGCTGCTGTGAAGGTCTTCGTGACTAAAGCAGGGGAGGAAAGTCCGGGCTTCATCGGGCAAGGTGCCAGGTAACGCCTGGGAGGCGTAAGCCTACGGAAAGTGCAGCAGAGAGTAGACCGCCATTTTGCAACTGAACTTCGGTTTAGCCTAGAATATGGTAAGGGTGAAAGGGTGCGGTAAGAGCGCACCGCATGACTGGTAACAGTTCATGGCATGGTAAACCCCACCTGAAGCAAGACCAAATAGGAATCCTTAAGGTATGGCCCATACTGGATTCGGGTAGGTCGCTTGAGCATATGAGTGATTGTATGCCTAGAGGAATGATCGTTCTAGACAGAACCCGGCTTATCGGCTCACTTCAACAAATTTTGATCAAACAGTGCCGATATTACTTGACGGATACATCAATCAAGTAGATAATGCGCCCACAGTTTACGGCTATGTAGCTCAGTTGGTTAGAGCACCGCACTCATAATGCGGGGGTCACAGGTTCAAGTCCCGTCATAGCCACCATTTTTATAGACCACACTCACTAGTGTGGTCTTTTTTTATGTGTGAAATCTTGAGTTCTCATTGGCACTGAATAAGCTGAGAATCTAGCTTAATTTTTGGAAACTCTTGTTCAAATTGTGCTAAAACGGCTGTCTGATTTACATTTGAAAACACAATATTTTGCAAGCTTTCAATTTTTTGCTCACACAAATAAAGCTGTGCACAATGAAGAGCAACCGCATTCTCTTTACTCACGGCAAGTTTATGATCTTCAGGAATGACATCAATATGCACGAGCTTTTGTTGAGCACGGCTTAATTGAACTAGAGTTCGTTTTTGTTGCATGGTTATAAAATTTTGAGCATTGATCCATTGAGCGACATCCATGCGTACACCGTGATAATTCACAAATATGGGATGAATCGTTTGGCATCCGTTCACAAGGCTTAAACAGCATATGAGAATGAAATATTGAGGATTGAGCATGATTTTGATGTTATTGAAACCTTACTATTACAATAAAATCATATAATTATGGATTAATTTTGTTCAAATAAGGTTTATTTGTATAAAGGGTGATCATTAGTGCTTTCGTATGCTTGACGATACAACGATAACTTAAGATAATGCGCACACAGTTTACGGCTATGTAGCTCAGTTGGTTAGAGCACCGCACTCATAATGCGGGGGTCACAGGTTCAAGTCCCGTCATAGCCACCATTTTTATAGACCATGCTCACCGCATGGTCTTTTTTTTATTTCTCAAAATGTCCTGAGATAAGGTCAAGTGTAGATTGTGCTTGATAAAAAGGCTGAATCAAACTTTGAATTAATTGTTCTAGAATGCCAAAATCATTTAACATGGTGATAAGTTGAGGTGCAAAACGATGGGCTTCGATCACTAAATCTTCTTGAGTTAGTCCAACAGCCGTAAGTAAAGCTTGTAAACTGTAATCACCAAAATATTCATAGAACTCATCAACCACTTCTAAAATGATGGACTGAATCTCAGCGGATTGGCGTAAATTTCTCCAGGTTTCATAGACCAGAATAAAAAAATCTTCGACATCAATGGCTTCAATCTGCTCAAGCTGAGCTGAAATTTTTTGAAATTGGAGATCTGACCAAATATGTTGAATGATTTCATAAAGTTCATTTTGAGGCAGTGTGATAATTTCGCCTAATTGAACCAATATTGCATTTGCAAGTTGGGATTCTAGTTTTAACTCTAATGTTTGTTGCTGATCTTGGAGAAAATTAAAAATCTTTGATTTGACCGTATTATTTTGAACTTTATTTTTTCGAAGCCTATCCAGCCAAGGTGTATATTTTTCTAAAATTTGATTTGCTAATTGAAGACTTACTGCATGTGCCTTCTCATTACTTAAAATTTGTTGTTTTAAACCATAACGTACTTGATCTAATTCAAGAATTTTATTTAGCCATAGCCCAAAATCATGGTCAGAAATTAAATCTCCGATTAAAGCATTTGAATCCTTTAAATGAAGGTAAATACGTTGTGCAACTGCGCCAATAAACTCTAGTAAATCAGGTCCAAGATTTAATTCAAAAGCATATTTTGAAACAACAGCATGAAGTTGTTCAAGATTTACAATGTCTTTTAGTTTGATTCGATTGAACTGAGCATAAGCCTGTGAAACAAACGTGTCTAGTACAGCATTAGATTCAGCATTTAATAAATACTGTTGCGTAAACCGAATTTGCTCAAGCATAAGTGCTTGAGCAAATTGATTGAGTTGTGTCGAGTTAGACACCTGCTTTCCATCCATTTACGATTGGATAGCGGCGTTCGCGGCTAAACGCACGAGAGGATATACGTGGACCAATTGCACCCTGACGGCGCTTATATTCGTTGCGATCAACCAATCCAATGACCTTAGTCACGATATCTCGATCAAAACCTTTAGAAATAATATCTTCAAGACTCTGATCTTCTTCAATATATGCATATAAAATTGCATCAAGAACATCGTAAGGTGGTAAAGAGTCTTGATCTTTTTGATCAGGGCGCAATTCAGCAGAAGGTGGGCGAGTAATAACACGTTCAGGGATTACAGGCGTATCTTCCAAACTATTACGGTATTTTGCTAACTCAAATACAATCGTTTTATAAACATCTTTAAGTACAGCAAAACCACCGACCATATCACCGTACAGTGTGCAGTAACCAACAGATAATTCAGATTTGTTACCTGTAGATAAAACAAGATTACCAAATTTATTCGACAGACCCATTAATAAGGTGCCGCGTGCGCGAGCTTGTAAATTTTCCTCAGTTGCATCAGCAGGAGAATTGCCGAAGAATGGGTGTAATGTCTGCATAAAGCTGTTGACGATTGGGTGAATTTCCGCAATACCAAAAGTGACTCCCATACGTTTTGCCTGCTCAGTCGCGTCTTCAACACTAATTTGAGAGGTATATGTGTAAGGCATCATAACAGCTTGAACTTTATCTGCTCCAATAGCATCGACAGCGATTGCAAGGGTGAGTGCTGAGTCGATACCACCAGAGAGACCAAGAATGACACCAGGGAAACCTGAGCGTTGTACATAATCTCGTGTTGCCAAAACCAAAGCTTGGTAAATTTCTGCAATCGTATCTAATGCAGGTGCTTTGGTAGCGGCTTTAAAAGATTTAAGCTCTGCTTCATATTCAACATGAAAAAGGTCTTCTTTAAAGCTTGGTGCTTCAAGTACAACTTCACCATTTGCATTCACAACGAAACTTGTTCCGTCGAAAATGAGATCATCTTGCCCGCCTACTTGGTTGACATAAACAAGATTGAGATTCAATTGTTTAGCTAACTCTTTAAGCGTAACAACACGGTGTTGAGGCTTTCCAACTTCGTATGGTGAGGCATTTAACACAAGAACAGTTTTAACATTCAGTTTAGCAAGTTGTTGAACACTCTCAAGTGTCCAGACATCTTCGCAAATTAATACACCGAATTTATGTCCTAAATACTCAAATACAAGGTGTTGATGACCCTCAGCGAAATATCTCTTTTCATCAAAAACACTATAATTTGGTAAATTTTGCTTGTTATAAATACCTAATACTTGCCCATCTTTCATAACGGCTGCAGAGTTATAGCGTGCACCCGAATCAGCTTGATTAACAAAACCAAATACCATCACAATGTCTTTCACTTCAGCCAGTTTTTCGAAAGCTGATGCTGTACGTTTGCTTAGGCTTGGACGAAGTAGAAGATCCTCTGCAGGATAACCAATGGTCGAAAGTTCAGGAAACACAATGATATTGGCATTTTGCTGTTTGGCTTCGTTAGCGAGTTCAATCATTCGTTGAACATTGGCTTCTAAATTGCCGACAAATGGAGAGAATTGAGCAAGAGAAACTTTAAAACTATTCATTTAAACCAAGTCCTATCCTATAGGTTTATATACAGCACGTGCTGATTTTATTGGAGTAATTATTCAGCTGTGTGTATGTGATATTACATAACTGCCAAATGGCTCAAATTTACATCATTCAAACATGATAAAAGATCTTATTTTTTGCACAGCAAAAACTACGATTCATATGTATTCTATCTAAAATAAAAGTAGATACTAGCTTTTGCCATTGTTTGTACATAAAAAATTAAATCGTAATGGATTTGCGACACAGTAAATCAGATGTCAAAGCTGATATGGTGTTTCTGATTCACAAATCAATAGCTTGAATAAAAAATATTCTTTTAATTTTACAATTTTTATTGATTCAAAATAATATTCGGAATCTTTTTCAAAAATATATCTCTAGCTATATCGCCTTGTTGTTCAATGTTGTAGTCATTGAAATTTTTTTTTGGGTCAAATTTATAGGCATAAGGATTATACTTTTTGAAGGAAATAAAATACGCACTTTGCAGAAAAGCGCCTTTGAGCAAAACATTTTGTCCTTGTTGGTGTTGTAAAATATGAGTCATCTCGTGAATGAAAATTCCTTGATAGATTTTATTTTCTTTCGAATAGTCAGTTTTGAAATGTTTGTTACGAATATGCAAATAGCCCTTTGGTGCCATAAATACCGCTGAGGGTTGCCACGGTAGAAACGGATGATTCATGATTTTCACCCTGTCATAATCTATAAGATCACCAAAGACACTTTGGCTCAACGTGATTTCACCTTGGGTGAGTGATCTACATCTAAAAGCGTCAAATTTTATCCATTTTAAAATAAGTGGCATCCACAACATCATACTTATTTCTTAATCTACTTAAAGTTTATGTGACATTCAAAATATCACTATTTGGAATCATTACTTGTTAAAAATGGTGTTGACCTTTAATGATAATGAAATGGTATTTACTGATTAAAACTTAATAATTTTGTTAGACAATCTTGATGAATGAGCAATTATGCCATCTCTAAAGATTTATTATGCAAATGGCTATTTCGTCTTTTTATCTTAATTTTTTAGAAACGTCGAAGAATTCACATTATTTGAATTTATTCACTGAGATAAAAGAGAAGGTTCGCCATGTTATTAACTCAGCCACTAAAAAAAATTTCTAAATTTCTAAACGGTTCTAAATTTGATCCTGAGAATCAATCAAAAGCTATTCCAATTCGTCATATGAAATTTGATTTTGATCATCAAAAGATTGATCCAAAATTTTATTTGAATGCGGAATTAGCAAGTGCTTACTTTGCGTCACTTTCAATTTTTTTAACCTATGGTGAGGATCTCGTTATTGATACAGCACGTTATCATCGTGACTTTATTCAAGATCCATTACTTAAGCAAAGAGTGACAGCACTGATTGGGCAAGAAGCTTTACATTCTAAACTTCATGAAGAATTAAATGACGCTTTTTTAAAGGCAGATTTGCCTGTCAAATTGTTTAGATTTCTGGCGCATCACGTTTTTGAATATGGTTTTAATCGGTTGCCTCAGCCAATGAAATTATCGCTTATGGCTGGGATTGAGCATTTTACCGCAGTGCTTGCTGAATACATGATGAATCATGAGCATATTTTCTTCGAATCTCAAGATGAGAAACAACGCGCAATTTGGATGTGGCATATGCTTGAGGAATCAGAGCATAAAGATATTGCATATGATGTGTTCCAACTTCTTTCGAGTAACTATGCTTTAAGAATAGCAGGCTTTTTCCCAGCGCTTATTACGATTTTAGTGCTGATTTCTGCTGCATCCTTAATTGTGCCATTTTATCGTAAGCCATCAAATCTAATCAGTTTAAGTTACTACAAAGATATGTATCGAAGTATAGGTCTGATTTTTGGGCTAAAAGATGGTGTTTATGGCAGTTCGCTCAAACATATTTTCGAATATCTCAAACCAGACTTCCATCCGAATGATCATGACACATCAGCATTCTTAGAGTACTACAAAGAACGTTTATTAAATCCAGTGGATGGTATTTTGACACCATACTTTACGAAGGAATTCATGCCAGCTTTAAAGGTATAAGAATAAGGATAGTTCATGCTTTTTTTTAAGAAGAAAATTAAACCGAGCCATCAGGCTTATGCTGTGGTAACGGGTGCGGGAAGTGGTATTGGACGCAGTTTTGCATTGGAAATTGCAAAACGTGGTGGTCAAGTGGTGTGTGCTGATATTAATTTAGCTGCAGCTGAAGAAACTGTTCAGCTGATTTCTCAGACCACAGGGCAAAAAGCATTTCCTGAATCCTGCGATGTGGGAAAAAAGGAAGATGTTGAGCGACTGGCGAATCAAGCAGAAAACCTTTTTAATCATCCTGTGACACTTGTTATTAATAATGCTGGCGTGGGGTTAGGTGGTAAGTTTGATGAGATGACACTAGAAGATTGGCAATGGTGTATGCATGTCAACTTATGGGGCGTGATTCATGGTTGCCACTTTTTTGTACCGAAGTTTAAACAACAAGGTTATGGGGCAATTATTAATGTTGCTTCAGCAGCAGGATTTACAGCTGCACCTGAAATGACAGCTTATAACGTGACGAAATCTAGTGTACTTGCATTATCTGAAACGTTATCTGCAGAACTACATCAAGATAATATCCGTGTGAATGTGCTTTGCCCAACTTTAGTACCTACTAATATTATGAAGAATGGGCGATTACCTTCCAATTACTCGGGTTTAGCGGATGATTTATTGCAGAATCATGCATTTGTCACAAGCGATCAAGTTGCACAAAAAACCTTAAACAATTTAGATAAAGGTATTCTTTATACGATTCCACAACCAGACGCGAAATTATTTTGGTTGATGAAGCGTGCTTCACCGACCTTATATACCAAAATGTTAGGTGTAGGTTATCCATGGTTTAAGCGTTTTGTAAAATAATAGAGAGATAAAAGAATGACACTCGATAACGAATTAGAGAGCAATGCAGATTTAAAAATTCAAACTGCTGATCAATCTGAAAAAGCAGAAGTAAAAGTAAAGAAAAAAAATAACGCAGATAAAGAACTTAAAGTCGAACAATCAAAAAAGGTGTATGACACGGTTGTTGTTGGTGCAGGTATTTCCGGTATCGCTGCGGCATATAAAATGAATCAGGCAGGATATCGCGACTACATTGTGCTGGAAAAAGCGAACCGAGTTGGTGGTACATGGCGCGATAATAATTATCCAGGATGTGGATGTGATGTTCCTTCAGCCTTATATTCTTTTTCCTTTTCGCCAAGTCACAAATGGAGTCATTTGTTTGCCAAGCAGCCAGAAATCTTAAGTTATCTTGAGGAAGTGGTTGAGAAGCATCAACTGACTGAAAAAATCCAATTTAATCATGAATTAAAAACAGCACGTTGGGATAACGAGAAGGCGCAGTGGTCGTTAGAAACTTCTCAAGGAAAGTATCTAGCAAAAACGGTAATCTTTACAACGGGACCGATTACTGAGCCATCATTTCCAAAAATTAAGGGCATAGAAAGTTTCAAGGGGGTAATGTTTCACTCTGCAAGATGGAATCATGAGTACGATCTGAAAGGTAAACGTATTGCTGTTATTGGTACAGGTGCTTCAGCGATTCAATTTATTCCTCAGGTTCAGCCATTAGCGAAAGAACTCTTTGTGTTTCAGCGTACAGCACCTTGGGTGTTGCCAAAAGCTGATATGAATTTGAATGATCAAGCGAAATCACTGATCCAGAAATTTCCCGTGATTCAATCCACTTGGCGGAGCAGTATTGCCCAAATTTTAAATGGCATTAACTTTGGTTTGCGTAATCCGAAAGTGCTGAAGCCTGTGAATTTCTTAAGCAAACAATTATTGAAGTTGCAAATTCAAGATGATGAATTAAGAAAAAAAGTCACACCAAATTTTGATATTGGCTGTAAACGTCTTTTATTTGCCAACAATTACTATCCAGCATTGCAACAAGATAATGTGAAACTAATCAATGAGGGATTGGTTGAGATTGATGGGAATACGGTTGTTGCGGCCAATGGTGAGCGTCATGAAGTGGATGTCATCATTTGGGGTACGGGTTTTGAGGTATCGCATCCGCCAATTGGTAAGCGCATTTATGATATGGATGGGAAGCTCTTAGCGGATCGTTGGAAAAATAGTTCACCAGAAGCTTATTTAGGTGCAAGTATTACCAATGTACCAAATGCATTTTTGGTGTTAGGACCAAATATTCTGGTTTATGACTCATTTATTGGTATTGCTGAAGCTCAATTGGATTATATTCTTGATGGTCTACTAAAGATCAAAAAGCAAAACATTAACAAGCTTGTGATTAAAGACGACGTTGTTAAGCGACATAATCAATTGGTTCAAAAGCATCTTAAAACTACTGTATTTAATGCAGGGGGCTGTAAGAGTTACTATTTGGATGAAAATGGTCGTAACTTTGCAGCATGGCCATGGTCTCTTGCAAAATTAAAACAGCAGTTAAGCTCATTAAACTTGGATCATTATTCACAACACTGATCAAAAAAGCCTGATTTAATCAGGCTTTTTTTTTGTTTGTAGATATTCTAGATATACGAGGTTTCTATTTCATTAGGGCTGAAAACAATATTTTGTTGTTAATCAGATAATAAAAAACCACCCAAAGGGTGGTTTTTTGACTGTCGACGCAGTTCGAATTAACGAACGATATCGCGTTGAACTTCGCCAGTGTAAAGTTGACGAGGACGTCCAATCTTGTATGGGCCGCTGTGCATTTCTAACCAGTGGCTGATCCAACCAACAGTACGTGCAAGTGCGAAGATTACAGTGAACATTTCTGTTGGGATACCAATCGCTTTAAGGATGATACCTGAATAGAAGTCAACGTTTGGATAAAGGTTACGCTTGATGAAGTATTCATCAGAAAGTGCGATACGCTCCAATTCCATTGCTAAAGCTAACTGTGGATCATTGATACCTAAAGCACCAAGAACTTCATCACAAGTTTCTTTCATTACTTTAGCACGTGGATCGAAGTTTTTATAAACACGGTGACCGAAGCCCATAAGTTTAACTTCTTTAGTCTTCACTTTTTCCATGAAGCCAGCAACGTTTTCTACAGAGCCGATTTCATCAAGCATCTTAAGAACAGCTTCGTTTGCACCACCGTGAGCAGGGCCCCAAAGTGCAGAGATACCAGCAGCGATACATGCATACGGATTAGCACCAGTAGAACCAGCTAAACGTACTGTAGACGTAGAAGCATTTTGTTCATGGTCAGCATGAAGCGTGAAGATACGATCCATTGCTTTTGCAAGAATAGGGTTAACTTTGTAATCACGATCTGCTGGAGTAGCAAACATCATGTACAAGAAGTTTTCTGCATAGCTTAAGTCATTACGTGGGTAAACGAATGGTTGACCAACAGTATACTTGTAGCTCCACGCAGCAAGAGTAGGAATTTTAGCAATCAAACGGATCGCAGTAATTTCACGGTGATCAACATTTTCGATATCAAGGTTGTTGTGATAGAACGCTGATAACGCACCAACAACACCAACCATAATAGCCATAGGGTGTGCATCACGGCGGAAACCGTTATAGAAGCGGCTAACTTGATCGTGAACCATAGTGTGGTTACGAACTTTAGCGTCAAACTCTTCTTTTTGCTCAGCTGTAGGAAGCTCACCATTTAATAATAAGTAGCAAGTTTCTAAATAATCAGCTTTAGTAGCTAGTTGGTCGATTGGATAACCACGGTGTAATAGAACACCTTTATTACCATCGATAAATGTGATTTTAGACTCGCAAGACGCTGTAGCCATAAAACCAGGATCAAAAGTGAAGTGACCTGCGGCCAATACATCTTTAACGTCGATTACATCTGGGCCCAATGTGCCGCTGTAAATTGGTAATTCAATTTCTTTGCCATCAAGCTGTAATACGGCTTTTTTGCCAGTTGCTTCAGACATTCAATAGATCTCCTGTCCTGGTGAATGTTTTATCTAACCCGAAATAATCTGTTGTAATCCGTGAGTTAGACGGTTTCAAAATTTGCTCTAAGCTTAGTGAGTAGTCAAAAATTGTCAATTATACTTATGGATAAAAATGACGACCTAAAGTGACTGGTTCTAAACTCAGTTAATCAGTAGGAATTTATCTGCTTTTCACTAGCGCCGCCGTATAATAAGACAATTTCAACGGTAGTGGCATAAAAAAAAAGACAAAAACGTGCATATTTTGATGATTTAAACCAAGTAATGCTTGATTATTAATACCTTTTATCAATATGTTGAAGGTTGTTAAAAGCGATTGTTTATAGAATTTGTCTGTTTTTTTAAGATGATAGACTGAATAAATAGACCAATAATGACAATGAAATATTTTTTTTCACTTTATTTACTAATTGATTAAAAAGTGTCTAATTTATAATGTTTCATTACATTTTAAGTGGTGAGCTCAACATTAGAAAATGAAGTTTATTTTGTAATTAATTTATAAGTGCATATGATTTTTATCCTTTTTTACATTTGAAATTACTCAATTCAATTAGATAAAAAAACAATGACCATGTGAGCAATATTCATTTTTCTAATTAGTTTTAAAAGTACAAATTATTTGAGATTTAATTTTCTTTAAGTTTTTGAAAAATAAAATAAATATTATATTTCTTAAAAAAATATATTTTTGTAGTGAGTTGTGCTTTAGTCTAATTAAGACAAATCGAACATTTGAGTTCAGTAACACTAAATTAAAATAAATTGATATAAATATTAATGGCTTAGTGTTTGTATTTAAATGGAGAGATGACTTAACTGTAAGAAAGTAGATGTAAATGATTCTTATTTAAAAATATTTTATGGTTGACGCCTGCTTCGTAGGTTTGTAATTTGAAATTGCACGTTTTATAATTCCGTGTCGTATAAAGGTTTAGACAATTTATTTGTCTAACAAATGCCAGCTTTCCTTCGAATTAATTCCAACAAACTCCGGATGGAGTTTTTAACTACAGGATGCCCGCTGTGAAAAGCAACAGACCTGTCAATTTGTCCATGGGTCAAGTTTTAGACGTAAACTTAAAATCCCCTGTGGCTATTGCATCTATTTTACACCGTCTTTCAGGTGTCATCGTATTTTTACTCGTACCAGTTCTTTTATGGATCTTAGACAAATCATTGTCTTCTCCTGAGGGCTTTGCACAAGTTCAAGCTATTTTTGATAGCTTTATCGTGCGCTTCATCGTATGGGTATTTGTCGCTGGCTTAATCTACCACTTCATCGCAGGTATCAAGCATTTGCTTGCTGATATGGGTATCGCTGAAGAGTTACAAAGTGGTCGTGTAGCAGCAACAATCGCATTAATTTTATCTGCAATTGGTATCGTTGCATCATTTGTATGGATCGTACTCTAATGAAAAGTGCTACTGGTTTAACGGGTTCAGGTTCTCGCGATTGGTTTATCCAGCGTGTAAGTGCTGTAGTTTTAGCTGTTTATACTGTTGTGGTGTTTGGTTGGATCCTTTGTAATGGTGGTTTCAACTTCGAACAGTGGTACGGCTTTATGATGACATTACCGATGAAGATTTTATCTTTATTGGCAGTCTTATCTCTTGTTGCACACGCATGGATTGGTATGTGGCAAGTATTCACTGACTATGTGACGACTCGTCAAATGGGTCCATCAGCATCAGGTTTACGCCTTGTACTGACTTCAGCAGTTATTATTGCTGTATTTGCATATGCGATCTGGGCAATCCAGATTTTTTGGGCGAATTGATAGGAAACAATCATGGGCGCTATAAACCCTAAAGAAGATTATACAAATATTCCACACGAAACTTTCGATGCTGTCATCGTTGGTGGTGGTGGTTCTGGTATGCGTGCTTCTTACCAACTTGCTCAAGCTGGTTTGAAAGTTGCGGTATTGACTAAAGTATTCCCAACGCGTTCTCACACTGTAGCTGCACAGGGTGGTATTGGTGCTTCTCTTGGTAACATGCAAGAAGATAACTGGCACTACCATTTCTATGACACAGTAAAAGGTTCTGACTGGTTAGGTGACCAAGACGCAATTGAGTTTATGACTCGTGAAGCGCCACAAGTTGTATATGAACTTGAACATCTAGGTATGCCATTTGATCGTAACGCTGACGGCACAATTTACCAACGTCCATTCGGTGGTCACTCTGCGAACTATGGTGAAAAAGCTGTTCCTCGTGCTTGTGCTGCTGCCGACCGTACAGGTCACGCACTTCTTCACACGCTTTATCAAAGCAACGTGAAAATGGGTACACAATTCTTCGTAGAATGGATCGCGCTTGATTTGATCCGTAATGAAGCAGGTGATGTACTTGGTGTTACAGCAATTGACCAAGAAACAGGTAAAATTGCAGTATTCCAAGCGAAAGCAACATTGTTCGCAACGGGTGGTGCTGGTCGTGTTTACCGCGCATCTACAAACGCATATATCAACACTGGTGACGGTCTTGGTATGGCTGCTCGTGCAGGTATTCCATTACAAGATATGGAATTCTGGCAATTCCACCCAACGGGCGTTGCAGGCGCAGGCGTATTGTTAACTGAAGGTTGTCGTGGTGAAGGTGCAATCCTTCGTAACAAAGACGGCGAACCGTTCATGGAGCGTTATGCTCCAACTTTGAAAGACTTGGCACCACGTGACTTCGTATCACGTTCTATGGACCAAGAGATCAAAGAAGGCCGTGGTTGTGGTCCTAAAGGTGATTATATCCTTCTTGATATGACGCACTTGGGTGCTGATACGATCATGAAACGTCTTCCATCTGTATTTGAGATTGGTAAGAAGTTCGCGAACGTTGACATCACAAAAGAGCCAATTCCTGTTGTACCAACAATCCATTACCAAATGGGTGGTATTCCAACTAACATTCATGGTCAAGTTGTTGTTCCTGAATCGCGTGAAACTACTCCGCTAGAAGCACATTACGACAAAGACAGCGATACTTATTCTACCAATGCTGCGGATCGCAATTTCACTAAACCAGTGAAAGGTTTCTATGCGATTGGCGAATGTTCATGTGTGTCTGTACATGGTGCTAACCGTTTAGGTACAAACTCATTGCTTGACTTAGTTGTATTTGGTAAAGCTGCTGGCGAACATATCATTGACTATGTGACTAAGCATCACGGTGATGAATATGCGCCGCTTCCAACAACTGTGCTTCAGCAAACTGTCGAGCGTATCCGTCGCTTAGATGAGTCAACTTCTGGTGAGAATGCGCAAGAAGTTGCTGATGCAATTCGCGATATCGTTCAAGATCATGCAGGTGTATTCCGTACAACTGAACTTCTTGAAAAAGGTGTGAAAGAGATTCTTGCACTTGAGCCTCGTATCCGTAATATCCACTTAAAAGACAAATCAAAAGTATTTAATACTGCGCGTATTGAAGCACTTGAAGTGGAAAACTTATACGAAGTTGCAAAAGCAACCTTAATCTCAGCTGCTGCACGTAAAGAATGTCGTGGTGCGCATACTGTTGTAGATTTTGAAGAATCTCCAGATCATCCAGCATATCCTTACGGCCGTCGTGATGATGAGTGGATGAAGCATACTTTATGGTTCTCTGCTGATAACCGTCTTGAGTACAAGCCAGTACGTTACAAGCCTTTATCAGTTGATGCTATTCCACCTAAACCACGTACATTCTAATTGGGAGAAGTAAGATGAGTAGAGGTACTCGTACATTTAATATCTACCGCTACGATCCTGATAAGGATAAAGCACCGTACATGCAAACATTCAAGCTTGAGTTGACTGATAAGCACCGTATGTTGCTTGATGCGCTACTTGCATTGAAAGTTCAAGACGAAACTTTAACGTTCCGTCGTTCATGTCGTGAAGGTATTTGTGGTTCAGATGGTGTAAACATCAATGGTAAAAATGGTTTAGCGTGTCTTTGGAACCTAAACGATTTGCCAGAAGTAATTACTATTCGTCCATTACCAGGTCTTCCAGTAATCAAAGACTTGGTTGTAGACATGAATCAGTTCTATGATCAGTACGACAAAATTCAACCGTTCTTGATTAATAATCAACCTGCACCACCTAAAGAGCGTTTACAATCTCCAGAAGAGCGTGAGCATCTTGATGGTTTGTATGAATGTATTCTTTGTGCATGTTGTTCAACGTCTTGCCCATCATTCTGGTGGAACCCTGATAAATTCTTGGGTCCTTCAGCATTGTTGAATGCATATCGTTTCATTATTGATTCGCGTGATACTGCTACTCAAGACCGTTTGGCTCGTTTAGACGATCCTTTCAGTTTATTCCGTTGTAAAGGTATCATGAACTGTGTATCAGTATGCCCTAAAGGTCTAAATCCAACAAAAGCGATTGGTCACATTCGTAGCATGTTGTTAGATCAAGCTGGATAATGCTGTTCCAAAAAAAAGCACACTTAGGTGTGCTTTTTTTTTAATCAAAACTTGATGTTAAATTTAGTTTTCGAGATATTTTGGTTGAAGTGGTTAGATTTGCCCCAATCATAAAAAAATATGCACTTTAGGGATAAATGAAAACGTTTTGCATCTGCAAATATCTTTTTAAAATGTTAAGATATCGGTTTTATGATCCAAGTTGCATGTATTTAAATCTATAATTTTAGGCTTTAGTCTAATAATTATGAATTTTAATAGAATTTATCTAAATGCACCTTATATTATCTCAATGGTTTATAGTTGTATTTAGCTAATTTATGAATGGTATGTGTCAATAAAATCAGTTTGAAGTGAAGTTCATGGTAGGATTTGAACAAAATTTTTAGCATGAATATTATTCAATCTGTACATTAAATCAACATTTTGGTGGTTTGGTGTTAAGCTGAAAGCAGGGATAATCAAATTGAAAAGTTGCTTTAGAAAAGACTAATATTTTTATTTTTTTCTAAGTCAATTTGCAAAAATTGCTCGGTAATTTTATCGAGTATAAAGATGAGTGATGATGCCAATGAGGGCGTTATGATTCGTCATTGGTATTAGAAACTCTCTAATGCTATACGCCCCATGGTCTTTTGTACCAGATGGGTGAATGTCAATTTACCGATTTGGCATTATCAATCATGGGCGAGCTTAGAAAGCTCCCTGTAATGTTTTGCAATAGGAAATGGGTCCACAAATGCAAGAAGTTGCTGACGCATTGCGTCTTGACACTGAACTTTCCGCTGACAGTGCAGCGTATATTGAAGAACTTTATGAGCAGTATTTAGTTGCTCCAGAATCAGTCGGTGCTGATTGGCAAGAATACTTTGGTAAGTTCCCAAAAGGGGATCAACCACACAGCAATGTACGTGAGCAATTCCTTTTATTGGGTCGTAACTCAAACCGTATTCAGCCTGTCGTTCAAAGTTCAGTTAGTTCTGAGCACGAGCGTCGTCAGATTGGCGTATTACAATTAATCGCTGCATACCGTAACCGCGGTCATCAAAAAGCAAAATTAGATCCATTAGGTTTGGCAAAACGAGAAGAAGTGCCTGATCTTGATCTAGCGGCTCATGGTTTAACCAAATCTGACTTAGATACTGTATTCAATACAGGTAATCTTGCAATTGGCAAAACTGAAGCAACTTTAGGTGAAATGGTCAATGCGATGGAGGCGACGTATTGCGCTTCTATTGGTGTTGAATATATGCACATTGTTGACACTAAAGAGAAACGTTGGATTCAACAACGTCTTGAAGGTGTGAAAGGTCAATTTGGTTTTTCAGCAGAACAAAAGAAACATGTTCTTGAACGTTTAACTGCAGCTGAAGGCTTAGAGAAATACTTAGGCAATAAGTATGTTGGTGCTAAGCGCTTTGGTGTGGAAGGCGGTGAATCTTTCATTCCGATGGTTGATGCTGTTATTCAACGCGCAGGTTCTGTGGGATGTAAAGAAGTTGTGATCGGTATGCCACACCGTGGTCGTCTCAACTTGCTTGTCAATATCATGGGTAAAAACCCAGCAGATCTTTTCGGTGAATTTGAAGGTAAATCACTTCACAAGAAAGGTTCTGGTGACGTTAAGTATCACCAAGGTTTCTCGTCAAACGTAATGACTCCAGGTGGCGAAGTTCATTTGGCATTGGCATTTAACCCATCACACTTAGAAATCGTAGGGCCTGTAGTTGAAGGTTCAGTACGTGCTCGTCAAGTTCGTCGTAAAGACATTGGTGGTGATGACGTATTACCAGTAATCGTACATGGTGATGCTGCATTTGCTGGTCAAGGTGTGAACCAAGAAACCTTCCAAATGTCACAAACACGTGGTTATACGGTAGGTGGTACAGTTCATATTGTTGTCAATAACCAAGTTGGTTTTACAACATCAGATCCACGTGATGCACGTTCTACTGAATACTGTACTGATATCGCGAAAATGATTCAGGCACCAATCTTCCATGTGAATGGTGATGATCCTGAAGCTGTATTGTTTGTTGCTCAACTTGCACATGATTTCCGTCATACTTTCCGTAAAGACGTTGTTATCGATATGTTCTGTTACCGTCGTCGCGGTCACAATGAAGCAGATGAGCCAGCAGCAACTCAGCCAATGATGTATCAAGTCATTAATAAGAAAACGACGACTCGTGCATTATATGCTGACAAATTAGTACAAGAAGGTGTAATTGATCGTGCGACTGCAGATCAGATGATCGAAGATTACCGTGCTGATTTAGAAGCAGGTAAACATGTTGCTAATGCACTTGTACTTGAACCGAATAAAAAAATGTTCGTTGACTGGACGCCATACTTAGGTCACGAATACACTGACGTTTGGGATACTACTTTCCCTGAAGAGCGTTTAAAAGAACTTGGTCGCAAAATGCGTGAGCTTCCTGAAGGCTTCGTGATGCAGCGTCAAGTTTCTAAGGTGATCGATGATCGTCTTAAAATGCAAACTGGTGAAATGCCATTGAACTGGGGTGCAGCTGAGACTCTAGCTTATGCTTCGTTATTGGACGAGGGTTATCTTGTTCGTTTAACTGGTGAAGATGTTGGTCGTGGTACATTCTCGCATCGTCATGCGAAGCTTCATAACCAAGTAGACGGTTCGACGTATATTCCACTTTGCCATATTAAAGAAAATCAACCGCGTACAGCGATTTATGACTCATTATTGTCTGAAATGGCAGTATTGGCATTCGAATATGGTTATGCAACAACTCTACCTAAGAGCTTAATTATTTGGGAAGCACAATTTGGTGACTTCGCGAACTGTGCTCAAGTTGTTATTGACCAATTCATTGCTTCTGGTGAGACAAAGTGGGAGCGCGTTTGTGGTTTAACGATGCTTCTTCCACATGGTTTTGAAGGTCAAGGCCCAGAACACTCATCTGCACGTTTAGAGCGTTTCTTACAGCTATGTGCTGAAGAAAACATGCAAGTGATGACGCCTACAACTCCTGCACAGATTTTCCATGCTTTACGTCGTCAGGCGATTCGCCCAATTCGTAAACCAATGATTATCATGTCTCCAAAGTCATTATTACGTCACAAATTAGCGGTATCTAATCTTGATGAATTGGCGAACGGAACTTTCCAAACTGTGATTGATGAAGTTGATAACATTAATAAGTTGGATGTGACTCGTGTAGTGCTTTGCGGTGGTAAGGTTTATTACGATTTACTTGAAAAACGTCGTGAAAATGAATTGAACAACACTGCTATTGTTCGTGTTGAACAATTGTACCCATATCCAGAAGCACGTTTAGCGGAAGTACTTGCACAATATCCAAATATGAAAGAGCTTGTTTGGGCGCAAGAAGAACCGAAGAACCAAGGCGCATGGTTATTCATCGCACCACGTTTATACGAAGGTGTTATGAAGTCAGGTCAACAAATTCAAATCAGCTATGCAGGACGTGAAGCATCTGCTGCACCGGCTTGTGGCTCACCATATTTACATGCAAAACAACAAGCACAACTCGTTAACGAAGCGCTTGCGATCGTAGCAGAATAATCAGGAGAATCTTAAGAATGGCAACCGAAATTAAAGCACCGGTATTCCCAGAGTCAGTTGCAGACGGAACAATTGCAACTTGGCACAAACAACCAGGTGAAGCGGTATCACGTGATGAAGTGATCTGTGATATCGAAACGGATAAAGTTGTACTTGAAGTTGTTGCTCCTGCAGATGGTACGATTGCAAATATCATTAAAGGCGAAGGCGACACAGTTCTTTCTGATGAAGTAATTGCTACATTTGAAGCAGGTGCTGTTTCTGGTGCTTCTCAAACTCAAGCTGTTCAATCTGAAGAGAAAGTTGAACAAGCTGCGGCTGCTACAGAAGCGGGTGCTGCTCCGGTTGTTGAACGTGCTCAAGCTCCTGTTCAAGACCAAGCTCCAGCTGTTCGTAAGGCATTAACTGAAACTGGTATCAATGCATCAGAAGTTTCAGGTACAGGTCGTGGTGGCCGTATCACTAAAGAAGATGTGGCGAATCACCAATCTAAACCTGCTGCTCCTGCTGCTGCACCATTAAGCGTAGCTGTAGGTGAGCGTATTGAAAAACGTGTTCCTATGACACGTCTTCGTAAGCGTGTGGCTGAGCGTTTACTTGCTGCAACGCAAGAAACAGCAATGTTAACGACGTTCAACGAAGTCAACATGAAGCCAATCATGGACATGCGCGCTCAGTACAAAGATGCTTTTGAAAAGCGTCATGGTGCTCGTTTAGGCTTTATGTCATTCTTTGTTAAAGCTGCAACTGAAGCACTTAAACGCTACCCAGCTGTAAATGCTTCAATTGATGGTGATGATATCGTTTATCACGGTTACTATGACATCGGTGTAGCGGTATCTTCTGACCGTGGTTTAGTAGTTCCAGTATTACGTGATACTGATCGCATGAACTATGCTGAAGTAGAAAATGGTATTCGTGATTACGCATTCAAAGCACGTGATGGTAAGCTCGGCATTGAAGATATGACAGGTGGTACATTCACGATCACTAATGGTGGTACTTTCGGTTCATTGCTTTCAACACCAATTTTAAATACGCCACAAACTGCAATTTTGGGTATGCATAAAATCCAAGAGCGTCCAATGGCGGTAAATGGTCAAGTTGAAATCTTACCAATGATGTATTTAGCGCTTTCTTATGACCACCGTTTAATTGATGGTAAAGAAGCAGTAGGTTTCCTTGTAACAATCAAAGAATTGTTAGAAGAACCAGCTAAACTTATCCTTGATCTTTAATTCTAAAGAATAAATCCATGGGCTTAGAGCGATCCTCTAGGCCCATTTTTGGAGAGAAGAATGTCTCAACAATTTGATTTAGTAGTAATCGGCGGTGGTCCAGGTGGTTATGAAGCTGCTATTCGTGCAGCACAACTGGGTTTCAAAGTTGCATGTATTGAAAAGCGTATTCATAAAGGAAAACCATCTTTAGGTGGTACTTGCTTGAACGTGGGTTGTATCCCATCTAAAGCACTTTTAGACTCTTCACATCGTTATGAAGATACTGTTCATCATTTAGATGATCATGGTATTACAACGGGCGAAGTGAAATTCGATCTTCAAAAGTTACTTGCTCGTAAAGATAAAATCGTCAACCAACTTACAATGGGTATCGATGGCCTATTGAAAGGTAACGGTATTGAATGGTTGCAGGGTACAGGTAAATTATTAGCTGGTAAAAAAGTTGAGTTTGTTCCACATGAAGGTGAAACTCAAATTTTAGAACCTAAATATGTCATTCTTGCCTCTGGTTCTGTTCCTGTAAATATTCCTGTTGCTCCTGTAGATCAAGATCTTATCGTTGATTCTACCGGTGCGCTTGAATTCCAAGAAGTACCTAAACGTTTAGGTGTAATTGGTGCAGGTGTAATTGGTCTTGAACTAGGATCAGTATGGCGTCGTTTGGGTGCAGAGGTTGTTGTTTTTGAAGCAATGGATGCATTTTTACCAATGGCTGATAAAGCTTTGGCTAAAGATTACCAAAAAGTATTAACGAAGCAAGGTCTTGATATTCGTGTTGGCGCAAAAGTAGCTGGTACAGAAATCAATGGTCGTGAAGTGACAGTTAAGTACACTCAAGGTGGCGAAGACAAAACTCAGACTTTCGACAAATTGATCGTTTGCGTGGGTCGTAAAGCGTATGCAGAAGGTTTATTAGCAGAAGATTCTGGCATTAAACTTACTGAACGTGGTTTGGTTGAAGTAAATGATTGGTGTGCAACTTCTGTTGAAGGTGTATATGCAATTGGTGACTTAGTACGTGGTCCAATGCTTGCACATAAAGCAATGGAAGAAGGCGTAATGGCTGTTGAACGTATTCATGGTCACGCAGCTCAAGTGAACTATGACACGATTATTTCTGTGATCTATACACACCCTGAAGCGGCGTGGGTTGGTTTAACAGAAGAACAAGCGAAAGAAAAAGGTCACGAAGTTAAAACAGGTCAATTTGGTTTCGCAGCGAATGGTCGTGCGATGGCAGCAGGAGAAAACGCTGGTTTCGTGAAATTTGTTGCTGACGCTAAAACGGATCGTTTGCTTGGTATGCACGTGATTGGACCTGCTGCGTCTGATATCGTTCACCAAGGTATGATCGCACTTGAATTTGTATCAAGCGTTGAAGATCTTCAATTAATGACATTTGGTCACCCAACATTCTCTGAAGTAGTTCATGAAGCTGCGTTAGCAGTAGATGGGCGAGCGATTCACGCGATTCAGCGTAAACGTAAATAACACAAAAAAGAGCGGCTGAGGCCGCTCTTTTTGCATTTGGTGGTTGTTTTTGTTTGAATAATCATCTAAAACTAGAATACTAAATTTAATAAATGCCAATATTTATTGCGAAGGAAGTTTAAATATTGGTGTGTCATAAAAAGTGAAAAGTAGTAAAAGGTAAAACAATGAATTTACACGAGTATCAGGCGAAATCGCTGTTAAAAAAATATGGTATGCCAGTTCAGGAAGGCATCATCGCTACAAATGCAGAGGAAGCAGTAAAAGCATTTGAACAGCTAGGCGGCAAATTCGCTGTTATGAAAGCACAAGTACATGCCGGTGGGCGTGGAAAAGCTGGCGGCGTTAAAGTCGTTAAGTCAGCTGATGAAGCAAAAGAATATGCTTCGCAAATTATTGGTACTCGTTTAGTTACATATCAAACGGATGCAAATGGGCAACCAGTTAACAGTGTACTCGTTGCAGAAGATGTCTATCCAGTTGAGCGTGAATTGTATTTAGGCGCAGTTGTTGATCGTTCATCACGTCGTATTACTTTCATGGCTTCTACTGAAGGTGGTGTCGAAATTGAAAAAGTCGCTGAAGAAACTCCAGAAAAAATTATTAAAGTTGAAGTAGATCCATTGGTTGGCTTACTTCCTTTCCAAGCTCGTGAAGTCGCTTTTGCTTTAGAGCTGAAAGATAAACAGATTAATCAATTTGTTAAAATTATGTCTGCAGCTTATCAAGCGTTCGTAGAAAATGATTTCGCATTGTTTGAAATTAATCCATTGTCAGTCCGTGAAAATGGTGAAATTTTGTGTGTTGATGCCAAGGTCGGTATTGATTCGAATGCTTTATATCGTTTGCCAGAAGTTTCTGCTTTAAGAGATAAATCGCAAGAAAATGAGCGTGAGCTCAAGGCATCTGAGTTTGACCTTAACTATGTTGCTTTAGAAGGTAATATTGGTTGTATGGTGAATGGAGCAGGTCTTGCAATGGCAACCATGGACATCATTAAACTCTATGGTGGTCAACCAGCAAACTTCTTGGATGTAGGTGGTGGCGCAACCAAAGAGCGTGTAATTGAAGCATTCAAGATCATTTTAGCGGATCAGTCAGTACAAGGTGTGCTGATCAATATCTTCGGTGGTATTGTGCGTTGTGACATGATTGCTGAAGCAATTATTGCAGCGGTTCAAGAAGTAAATGTAACAGTGCCTGTTGTTGTTCGCTTAGAAGGGAATAATGCAGAACTAGGTGCAAAATTACTTGATGAATCTGGTCTTAAACTAATTTCTGCAAACGGCTTATCTGATGCCGCAGAAAAAATTGTTGCTGCAGTAAAAGCATAAGGAGTATCAATCATGAGCGTATTAATTAATAAAGACACTAAAGTATTGGTACAGGGCTTTACGGGTAAAAATGGTACATTCCACTCAGAACAAGCTTTGGCTTATGGTACTAAGGTTGTGGGTGGTGTGACTCCAGGTAAAGGCGGTCAAACTCATTTAAATCTACCTGTATTCAATACAATGAAAGATGCAGTGAAAGAGACTGGTGCTGATGCATCGGTCATTTACGTTCCTGCACCATTTGTATTGGATTCTATCGTTGAAGCAGTTGACTCTGGCGTTGGACTGATTGTTGTTATCACTGAAGGTGTACCAACCATTGATATGCTGAAAGCGAAACGCTATCTAGAAACCAATGGAAATGGCACTCGCTTAGTGGGTCCAAACTGTCCAGGTGTTATCACGCCGGGTGAATGTAAGATTGGTATTATGCCAGGACATATTCATCAGCCAGGACGAATCGGTATTATTTCGCGTTCTGGTACGTTGACCTATGAAGCTGTTGCACAAACTACGAAGTTAGGATTAGGTCAATCAACGTGTATTGGTATTGGTGGAGATCCAATCCCTGGTATGAATCAGATTGATGCTTTGAAACTGTTCCAAGATGATCCAGACACAGATGCAATTATTATGATTGGTGAGATTGGTGGTACAGCTGAAGAAGAAGCGGCAGAATATATCCAATCAAATGTGACCAAACCCGTTGTTGGTTATATTGCTGGTGTGACTGCACCGAAAGGTAAGCGAATGGGTCATGCTGGTGCTATTATTTCAGGTGGTAAAGGCACGGCAGAAGAAAAATTCGCTGCGTTTGAACGTGCTGGAATGGCATATACACGTAGCCCAGCTGAACTTGGTTCAACGATGCTAGAAGTACTTAAAGAAAAAGGTCTAGCTTAATGCTTTAAGTAAAAAAGCCTCCTGAGTGGAGGCTTTTTTTCATGCATAATAATAAGATATAGAAACGTAAAATTAATATGATTCAAAATTTAAAACTTTATTTACAAGCTTTGATGTTTTTTTCAATTTCTGCTGTTCACGCGAATTCCTTGGATCATGATGAAAATACGAATGATCAAAATCTCATTTTTAATTTTTTTGAAGCTCAGCAAGAACTTCACTATGAGCCTGCCATAGAAGATTTAAATAGTGAACAGACCAAGATTGCAGAATTAAATGAGAAAGAATATTCGAGATTTAATGTATTGACGCATTCAATTTTTCAATCCGAACGTATTCAATTTTTTAATTTCACGGCTTTTGATCGGAATGAATTGAAGAATAAACTTGATACAGGTCATTTTGACTTATCAAATCTGGAACAATTAAGCATTACGTTTGGATATGGTGTTGAGTATTTGCTGAAACAGAATCAAACGATAGGGTACGAGTTTTTATCCTCGTTTCCCTACGATCGAGGCAGATTGATTCGGATTTTTTGGAATCAGACGTTTTAAATGTCTAATCTATTTTTCGATAAAGGCCTGATTTAACTGTTCCAGCTTTGGTTTCTTTTATGAGGTGCCATGAAGAAGGTAGATTAAGTGATGACAATGGTTGATCGGCTTCGACATAAATAAATGCATCTGCTTTGAGTTTTGGGTCAATCAATGAAGCCAACTCCTCCCAAAGATTTAAACTATAGGGAGGATCTAAAAAAACTACATCGAATTGATTGTTTGAGAGTTGTTTTAGCGCGATTTGGGCAGTGCTTTGAATCAGTTTTGCATTATTCACATTTAAAAGCGCTAAGTTTGATTTTAAAAATTTATTTTGCTCTAAATTAGGTTCGATCATCGTGACATGAGCTGCCCCTCGAGATAGCGCTTCAAAACCTAATGCACCAGATCCAGCGCAAACATCTAGCACCTGCGCTTGTTGAATATCCCACATTAACCAATTAAATAAAGTTTCGCGTACACGATCTGGTGTTGGTCTTAAACCCTCAATAGTGGCAAAAGGTAATACACGGCGTTTCCATTCACCACCAATGATGCGGAGTTGATTTTTCATTTATTGACTCGTGTTACGTTGAGTGTCAGTGTTTGCATTCGTTGCATTCGTTGCATTCGTTGCATTCGTTGCATTCGTTGCATTCGTTGCATTCGTTGCATTCGTTGCATTCGTTGCACTGTTGCTGTTACGTGATGCTTGGAGTTCACGAGGAAGTGCATTCGGATCGGCTGACAAATTGGTAGATCCGCTAGGTAATTCACCAGGCTTAATGCCTGCTGTCATTAGGCCGCCACTGACAACATGATTCATCGGCTTTATTGGTTTACGATCACGATGGAGTAACCAATAATCTAATACAGGTCGTGCGAGTGCGGTTGCTCCTGAACCTCCACGACCATTTTCCCATATCACTGCAATCGCTATTTCTGGGTTGTCGGCAGGGGCGAAGCCTACAAATAAGCCGTGATCGAGTTGACGTTCAGTTAATAAAGCTTCGTTATACTTTTTACCTTGCGCAATACTCTTGACCTGAGCGGTACCTGTTTTACCCGCAATTTGATATTGCAGTCCACCACGAATACCTTTACCTGTTCCAGATTGGATCACATCCACCATGGCATCACGCATCTTTATCCAATCTTCATCAGTACCATTGAAGGCAATTTTATAATCTGGTGCATTGTGAACTTTGAATTGCTTTGTTCCTTTGGTTTCACGCAATACGTGCGGTGTAACATGGGCGCCATGATTTGCTGTAATTGCAGTTGCCATCGCGAGTTGTAAAGGGGTAGAAGTGAATGCACCTTGCCCAATACTGACTGAGATTGTTTCACCTTTGAGCCATTTAGAATTGCGAGTACGCATTTTCCATTCTGGCGAAGGATACAAGCCTGTACTTTCGCTAGGAAGGTCTACACCCGTTTTCTCACCAAATCCAAACTGACGCATCCATGTGTTCATACGATCGATCCCCATCTGGTAAGAAAGAACGTAATAGTAAGTATCACAAGAGACAACAATGGATTTGTGCATATTGACTACACCATGACCCGTTTTTTTCCAGTCGCGGAATTTGTGAGAGTCTCCTGGTAAGTGGAAATAACCTGGATCTGAAATAGCAGTTGACCAATCGACAATACCGTAGTGAATACCCCCTAATGCAGCCATAGGCTTAATGGTAGAACCTGGTGGATAAGTCCCTTGAACTGCTCGGTTATAAAGTGGTTGATCTAAATTGTCACGAAGGGCACTGTAGTCCGTATGACTGATACCGGTTACGAATAAATTTGGGTTGAAACTCGGACTTGAAACGAGCGCTAAAATTTCACCTGTACGTGGATCCATTGCAACAATTGCACCACGACGCCCCGCAAGTTGCTCAGCAGCTACGGTTTGGAGACCATAATCAAGTGATAAATAGAGGTCATTACCGCGTACAGAATCTTTACGCCCTAATTTCCGTAAGACATTACCGAAAGCATCTGTCTCAATAGATTCAAAGCCAGGTGAGCCATGCAACAGGTCTTCATAAAATTTTTCTACACCAATTTTACCGATCAGATTTGTACCTGCGTAAGCATCTTTATCAATGCTTTTGAGTTCTTTATCGTTAATACGACCGACATACCCAATAACATGGGCAAATAATTCACCATGTGGGTAATAACGCGTCATTTGGGTTTCAATAGAAACACCAGGAAATTTAAACTTTACTTCGCTAAATTTGGCGATATCTGTTTCAGTTAAGTTTAGTTTAAGCGTTACACGTTCAGTCTTTTTTGCGGTTTTCACACGACTCATGAAGCGTTCGATGTCTTCTTCGCTCAAGTCAATAATCTTTCTAAGGCGTTCTACCGTATCTTCAATATCAGGTACATCCGCTTTACTTAATGTAGCCGTAAAAACTGGATAATTGTCAGCCAGTAGAATGCCGTTACGATCAAAAATATAACCGCGGGCAGGGGAAATCGGTTGTAAACGAATTCGGTTTTTGTCCGATGCATCTTTAAACTGGTCGTAATGCACAATTTGCAGATACGCATATCGAGACAATAGAACAAGTAAAAAAAAGATTACCACGCAAATAGCAAACACCACTCGACTGCGAAAAATTCGCTTTTCTTGTTGTACATTCTTCAGTGGGAACTGCTGCTTCATAGATCTTTACTTTTTTGCGGGTAAAAGCTGACTTTATATCAAAGTATTTTAACTCAGATTGACTATAAAATTTGAAAAATTCATAAATAGTTCGTATGTTATAAAAATTAAAATTTGACCAAATAGACACTAATTTTAAAGCTTGTTGTATATAAGAACGAAAATTATTCTGTTAAAGTCGAAGCACTATGGATGAATAATAATATTGTTCTCAGTTTGAGAGAATGGAGAAAATAATGAGAAAAATCGTTTCCTTTGCTGTCATGATGTGGGTAGGGAATTTAGCATACGCAGATTTTTCATCGTTTTATCCTGAAGCAAAATTGAAACCAGAACAATTTTCTAAAATAAATGTGGGTGCTGGTGTTACACAACGGTTAGCGCATGGGAATTTAGAATACGTCACTCCATACGGTATTGGATACGGAAAGCTTGGCGCTTTCTTAAATGACGACCACGATGTGGGTGCTCAAGTCGGTTTTCGTTACCCAATAATTCTCGGAACTAAGGACTTAAATGGATTTTATTTAGGTGCATTTGCTGGTCATCTAAAATCAAAAACAGTCAATGGTGAAAAGGAATCTCAACTCGGTGGTGGTATAGATTTATCTTATGTCATGCTGAATAAAGAAAGAATTAGTACATTTAGTGTAGGGATAAAAGCAGGAGAGGAAATCACGCAAGGAAACCAAGTGATTTTTGAAACTAAACCAGAACTACAGTTTTCCTACACCTTAAGTGTAGGATTTTAGAAAGCTTTATGGTTTTATACCTCAAGTTCGACTGCAATTAGATATATGAATATGAGAGTCATGAATGTTTGGATATGTGAGTGATTTGTGGCAAGCCTTCGTCAATCGACCTGATTTTTATGCAGTACTGAGTATTATCCCAGTAACCGCATTTGTGACTTGGGCTCACGTCTGGATGGCACTCAAAATGGTGTTTTATCCAATTAAGTTTTGGGGTTTTCACTTAGGTCCGCTTCCGGTGGGATGGCAAGGAATTGTTCCACGTAAGGCAGGACGTATATCGGGTATTATTACCGACAATACACTATCAAAACTTGGCTCCTTACGAGAGTTCTTAGATGCGATGGATCCCGAGGATACTGCTCGTATCATTGGTGAACAGGTTGGCTTCGAGTTAGAGCACTTAATTGATGAAGTGATGATGGATCGCAATGCGGTTCTATGGGAAAACTTACCTTACTCAATCAAGCGACGTATTTATGCGCAAGCACATAAGCAACTTCCAAATGTTTTGAAAGAGCTCGTAACCGAATTAACTTTAAATGTTGAGTCGCTCGTGGATATGCGTGCGATGGTAGTGAGTCAAATGGAAGGCGACCGTCAATTGATGGTCAATATGTTCCTAAAAGTGGGCCAAAAAGAAATTAATTTCATTTGGCATATCAGTGCATTAATTGGTATGTTCTTCGGTATCTTCCAAATGATCGTTTGGTTTGTCGTGCCTTGGCATTGGACCGTACCATTCTGGGCAGCAATTTGGGGCTTTTTAACGAATTGGATTGCAATTTGGATGGTATTTAATCCAGTTGAGCCACATTATATTCGTTATCCACAATTCTTTGAGTTAACTCAAGATCGTAAATTCCCTTGGATAAAACCTGTTATTCCACGCATTGGTTCTTATAATATTCAAGGTGCGTTTATGAAGCGCCAAGAAGAAGTATCAGATGTATTTGCCCGTGTAGTGACTGAAGATTTGATTACATTGAAATCTATTATGATGGAAATGATGTATGGTGGAAAAAAAGACAAAACACGCCGTATTGTCAAACGTCATATCAATGAAATCATGGAAACACCATTGGTTCGTACATCATTACAGCTATCTTTAGGTCCAAAAGAGTATGCAAAACTCAAGACAGACTTGATCGATCGCTCAATTGAAATTACGATGGTGCCTGTATGCGACCCAGCTTTTAATGCGAGCCGCGCACAGAAAATCTATCAAATGTTTAAAGAACGTATCCGTGAATTAACGCCGCGCGAGTTTCAAAATCTATTACGTCCTGCATTCCAGGAAGACGAATGGATCTTAATTGTGCTAGGTGGGGTAACAGGTTTCTTCGCGGGTCTGATTCATTTATTTGTGGCTTTCTTATAAATAGATGCTGGATTGGTGCCTACCAAAGACATTAACCAAGTATCGTCGATATAGTTAAAATGAGGATGTTTATTTATGCGCATTATATTACTCGGACCACCTGGAGCAGGTAAAGGTACTCAAGCTCAGTTGATCTGCAAGCGCTACAATGTCCCACAAATTTCAACCGGTGATATGCTCCGTGCTGCAATTCGTGAAGGAACTGAACTCGGTCTACAGGCAAAATCTGTAATGGACAATGGTGGTCTAGTTTCTGACGAACTGATTATTGGTCTGGTTAAAGAGCGTATTGCACAACCAGATTGTGCAAATGGTTGTATCTTTGATGGTTTCCCTCGTACGATTCCTCAAGCTGAAGCTTTGGAAAAAGAAGGCATTGATATTGATCACGTGATCGAAATTGATGTGCCTGATGAAGAAATCGTTAAACGCTTATCGGGTCGTCGCCAACATCCAGCATCAGGTCGTGTTTATCATATCGTCTACAACCCACCAAAAGTGGAAGGCAAAGATGATGAAACTGGTGAAGATTTAGTTCAGCGTCCAGATGACCAAGAAGAAACAATTCGTAAGCGCTTAGGTTCGTATCATACTGAAACTGAACAGTTGGTTGGCTTTTACCAAGGGCGTGCAGCTTCAGGTGAAAATGCGCCAACGTATGATAAGTTGAATGGACTTCGTCCTATTGAAGAAGTTCAAAAAGAACTTTTTGCAATTTTAGATCAAACTAAATAACCATTATTCAGCTTTGACAAAAAAGAAGCCCTAAGTCATATTAGGGCTTCTTTTTTATGATGTGAAGGTAAACAAGTGCAAAATATTGCCATTATTTTATTGATGCTTGCATGCTTGGCAGTATTGTCTTTTTTGGTATTTATAAGTTTTAAATTACTTCGCGATAGTCAAAAACAGATGAAATTAGATAAAGAGAAAAAAGATCAAAAAAAATCTCTTGATCGTTAAACCTGTTTTAAATCGATCTGTCTTGTCGCTCCATATTCGAAACGTTCAGGCCAGTTGCACACATCACTCACAACACACTCATTGCACTTTGGCCTCCGCGCAATACAGCAATAACGTCCATGTAAAATTAACCAATGATGAGCGTCTACAATAAACTCTTTTGGAATCACTTTAACTAGACGGTGTTCAACTTCGAGTACATTTTTTCCTACCGCAAGTCCAGTACGATTACCTAATCGAAAGATGTGGGTATCAACGGCCATGGTTGGTTGACCAAAAGCGGTATTTAATACCACATTTGCAGTTTTTCGACCTACGCCCGGAAGTGCTTCTAAATCAGCACGGTTGTGAGGAACAATACTGTTGTGTTGTTTAATCAATATTTCACAAGCTTTGATGACATTTTCAGCTTTAGAGTTATAGAGACCTATTGTTTTAATATAAGATTTTAATCCTTCTACACCTAAGGCATAGATTGCTTCAGGTGTGTTTGCTACAGGGAAAAGCTTATCTGTGGCCTTATTTACGCTTACATCAGTGGCTTGTGCTGATAAGGTCACAGCAACTAACAACTCAAAGGGTGAAGAATAATTCAGCTCTGTTTTAGGGGTTGGGCGTTGAGCTCTTAATCTTTCAAAAAAAATTTGAATTTGCTTTTTTGTCATGTTTTTTACAGTTTTAGGTGTTTTAACGTTCATTTAAACACCCTCAATTGAATTGAGTTTTTCATATAAAGTATTGAGTTGCTCTTGCTTATCGACACTCTCACGTACAGCAAGTTGTTTTTCAAGCTTTTTAATTTGTGTACGTAATTTGGCAAGTTCGATTGTAGATTTTGCATCTAATGTCTTATGAAGCGCTGTTTTTTTTATCGTTTGAATAGTAGGTACTGATTGTAATTGTTTTGAAAACTGAGCAAAAAGCGCAGTATCAATTTCAGCTTTAACGACAGGACCTTTGCGATGAAGACTGCGATTTTCCTCACGTTGAATATGAGCATAATAACGATTTCTAAGATCATTTTGTTCTAGGAAGCGGGCTTGCTGATTTGGTATGGGCTGTAAATCTTCAACAAGATCGATACAGTCAACTGGACAAGGTGGTATACATAATTCGCATCCAGTACAAAGATCAGTTAACACAGTATGCATTAACTTTCCTGATCCAATGATGGCATCTACAGGGCAAGCACTGATGCATTTAGTGCAACCAATACACTCGTCTTCACGTATGATCGCTTTCATACGCTGTGGGCGACCATCAGATTGAATTGGCCAAACGCTTTCTTCAGCTTTAAGCTTAGGGCGATTCAGTAAGTGAGCAATTGCGTCAGCAACAGGTTGACCGCCAGGGACACATTTATTCGCGTCTTCTCCTTCTACAATAGCTTTAGCATAAGGTAAACAACCATCACGGTGGCCACATAGACCACATTGGGTTTGAGGTAGGAAAGCATCAACTTGTTGTATCAATGAGATTTGTGCGTGCATGTACGTTAAAACTTAATCAAGCGAAAAGGAGATCATAGGTGCGAAATATGAATGATTTTAACATGATTAGTGTTAGTTTGGGGTGCGCTGTTATGGGTCATTTATCGCGCAATAAAAGCGCCGAATAAGCATTAATCCATAATTAAAAGTAATGAATTTGATAATTTAAAATTATTAAATACTATAATTAAGTAATTGAAATTAAAAAAATATTAAAAAAAATTATGAAAACTATTGTACAGTGCCTGTAAAAGATATTTAATACTTTGCGCCAAAACTTATCAATATATTGAAATTTTGACCAATTTTGATCCATTTTCTGCTGAGGATTAAGCGTTGAAATACAACAGCCTTAACGACTTCCTAGACTACGTTAAAACACGTGATGCACATCAACCAGAATTTCTTCAAGCTGTTGAAGAGGTGATGACAAGCTTATGGCCTTTTATTGAAAAGAACCCTAAGTATGCAGCTCATGGTTTATTAGAACGTTTAGTTGAACCTGAACGTGCGATTCAATTCCGCGTTTCTTGGGTTGATGATCAAGGTCAAACACACGTTAACCGTGCGTTCCGTGTTCAGTACAACTCAGCAATTGGTCCATTCAAAGGTGGTATGCGTTTCCACCCTTCAGTGAACCTTTCAATCCTAAAATTCTTAGGTTTTGAACAGACTTTCAAAAATGCGTTAACTACACTACCAATGGGTGGTGGTAAAGGTGGTTCTGATTTTGACCCTAAAGGTAAATCAGAAGGCGAAATCATGCGTTTCTGCCAAGCACTCATGATCGAGTTATACCGTCACTTAGGTTCTGACACAGATATTCCTGCGGGTGATATTGGTGTTGGTGGCCGCGAAGTTGGTTACATGGCTGGTATGATGAAGAAGCTCAGCAATGACACTTCATGCGTGTTTACAGGTAAGGGTTTAACTTTTGGTGGTTCACTAGCGCGCCCTGAAGCAACTGGTTACGGCACAGTGTATTTCGCTGAGGAAATGCTTAAGACTCGTAACGACAGTTTCAAAGACAAGGTAGTTACAATCTCTGGTTCGGGTAACGTTGCACAGTTTGCTGCTGACAAAGCAATGTATTTGGGCGCAAAAGTTGTTTCACTTTCAGATTCAGCTGGTACTGTATACATTAAAGACGGTTTAACTCCTGAGCTTTTAGCTGAAGTAATGGAGCTTAAAAACGTTCAACGTGGTCGTATCTCTGAGTTTGCAGCGAAGCATGGTTTTGAATATCTTGAAGGGCAACGTCCTTGGGGTATTAAGTGTGATATCGCACTTCCATGTGCAACACAAAATGAATTAGATGCTGATGATGCGGATAAATTGCTTGCAAATGGTGTGATTTGCGTAGCTGAAGGTGCAAATATGCCTTCTACACTTGCAGCAGTTGAAAAATTCGTTGAAGCAAAAATTCTATATGCTCCAGGTAAGGCATCCAATGCAGGTGGTGTTGCAACTTCTGGTCTTGAAATGTCTCAAAATGCGCTTCGTTTAGGTTGGTCTTTCGAAGAAGTAGATGAGCGTTTACATGCAATCATGAAAGAAATTCACCGTAACTGCGTAAAATTCGGTACTCAAGAAGATGGTACTGTGAATTATGTAGATGGTGCGAACATTGCTGGTTTCGTAAAAGTTGCTGATGCGATGTTAGCTCAGGGTGTATTCTAAGAATATATTCAAAAATAAAAAAACCGAGGCTTAGCCTCGGTTTTTTATTCTTTATAAAGAACCTTTTACAGCTTCACGCTCTACAGCCATATCAAAAATATAAGCATACTTTGATTGATCTGCAGCAGGATTTTTAATTTCATAACGTTTTACACGAATGATTTGACGTTCATTCGGACTATGTGAAAAACCTTCAATTTGATCGTAGAATAAAGTCCAGTCTTTATCGACTTGCGTTTTAATACCACTATCGTTGTATTTTATTTCTCTGACTTGTAGACAAGTTTGGGGAGCTACACCAGTACATTGTTTAGTTTCTGGCGAAATTTCAAGAAATATGGTTTCACCTTGAGTTTTGTATTTGGTTTCAGGTGTCATTTTACCCGTGAAGATAATCTTTTCACCATTCGGCTGTACCAAAGTCAACGTTGGATTATCACGATCATTTAAATTAAGCACGAAAGGAACAGCAGCTTGGGAAAATAGATTTCCAGCAAAGCGTTCTTGTTCGGCAGCCAAACCATTACATCCCTTCATGGTAGATGCAAGTTGAGCAGCTACGATAGTATTGTTTTTTAGCTCAAACCCGCCAAATAAAGTATTGCAGCTCGTATGAATTGAAAGTTTTTTATCAGCGGTGAAGTTTAAAGTGATTGGTTGAGGCGCATTTTGTGGATTGGCTTGCCATTGGTATGCAGAGAGAGTTTGATCAGCATTTTGTTGTTGAAGCACAGACACAGCTAAATCCCCAGCTTTTTGTAGATCGGAAGTCTGACACGCAGCAAGTGTGATAGGCAAAATAGCCAAGGCAATTAATTTTAATTTCATAACAAGTTTTCTAAATTGTATTGATCAGAAGAAGGATAACGCAGGGCATCTAAAAAAATATGGATACATTCTGCACTTTTCAGTATCAAAATGTATCCATTGATCGATGATTAATTCGTGATGGTCATTTAAAAAATGATATTTTATTTTCTCTCAATCAAAGCGATAAATATCCATTCCTAAAGCACCCATGGTAAAACTACTATGTACAATGCTAAAACGATCACCAGTGCCCATAGAGAAAAATAAAGGTGCAAAGTGTTCTATCGTAGGGTGGTTACGATGAACATAAGGAATCGTATTCCACGCTAAAATAGCAGGATAATCCGAATGAGTGAGCTGCTGCACCACGTAGTTTCTAAAAGTTGATGCCCATTCTGGAACTTCACTCGTTTCACCATGCCAAGCAAGCTCTCTTAAATTATGAGTAATGCTTCCCGAGCCAATTAATAATATTTGCTGATCTCTTAATGGAGCGAGAGCTTGACCAATTTTAAATATCGCTTCAGCAGACATCGTCATGGGTAAAGAGATTTCGACTACGGGGATATCAGCTTCTGGATACATATGTAATAAAGGCATCCATACGCCATGATCACGAGGTCTTGTACTATTGGCATGTGCAGTAATTTGTGCCTCAGCGAATAAATTTAAAACTTGTTCAGCAACATCTGGAGCACCAGGGGCAGGATAGCGAATTTCATAAAGTGCATCTGGGAAACCTCGAAAATCGTGCCATGTTTCAGGTCTAGTCCCCGTACTTACTTCGAGTGCTTTGCTTTCCCAATGCGCAGACATGACGATTATCGCTCTAGGTTTGGGCAAATTGAGACTCAAGCGATGTAAAGCTGGACCAACCTGTTCAGGATTCAAAGCCAGCATTGGAGAGCCATGTGAGATGAATAAGCCAGGTAGCGTTTGAATAGTCATGAGGGTGGTTCCATTCTTAGATGTATGAGGTGATCATCGCAAATTTTAGAAGTCAGAATAACCATTTAAATTTGAACATCATGTTGCAAATTCGGAACGATTATCCAGCACGATGGTACGGATGGTTATGATTAATGCTCATGGCACGGTAAAGTTGTTCAATCAACAGAATGCGAACCATAGGGTGGGGTAGCGTTAATTTAGATAAAGACCAGTGCCAAGCAGCAGCTTTACGAACTGCATCAGAATGTCCATCAGGTCCACCAATCGCGAGCACAACATCATTCCCTTCAAGCATCCAACCTTTCATGGTTTCAGCTAATTTTTCTGTACTAAACTCTTTTCCTCCCACTTCAAGTGCAATTAAAAGTTCATTTCCTTTCAGTGCATTTAAAATGCTATCGCCTTCGATATTACGGTATTTTAAAATATCAGCTTCAGAGTCATTCTTTCCGCGTTTCGCCATAGGAAGCTCAACAATTTGAGTTTGTACAAAAGGTTGAATTCTTTTGAAATAATCTTCAAAACCAGTAAGAACCCATGCTGGCATTTTTTGACCAATGGTCAAGATACGAATTTTCATGAAAATGTGTCACTAGAAGTTTCACGATATTATACATTTCAAAGTGATGAATTTATAAATTCAAAAGTTAAAACATAATGGGTTGTTAATTTTGCATCCATTGACATCTTATAAAAAAGAGAGCCTAAGCTCTCTTTCTTCACTTAAAAGACCGATTAGTGTCGTGCAGATTTTGATTCGTCAACTGCTTTAACAATGGGTGTTTTGACTAATGGTTTGGGCATAGAGGTTAATGCTAGTGGTAAAATTTCATCAATTGATTTTACAACTTTGATATCTAAACCTTCTTTCACATTATCAGGAATTTCGACTAAATCGCGTGCATTTTCCTGTGGAATAAAGACCATTTTTACACCGCCACGATGTGCAGCCAGTAATTTTTCCTTTAAACCACCAATACGCATTGCACGGCCACTCAAGCTAGTTTCACCAGTCATTGCAATATCAGGTCGAATCGCAATGCCAGTAAACGCTGAAACTAATGCTGTCGTCAAAGCAAGACCAGCTGAAGGACCATCTTTAGGCGTAGCGCCTTCAGGTAAGTGCACGTGAATATCGGTTTCTTCAAAGCGAGTAGAATCGATACCCAAAGCATCAGCTCGTGTACGCACTACGGTCATCGCTGCAGTAATAGACTCCTTCATAACATCACCTAAAGAACCAGTGGTTACAAATTTGCCTTTACCTTTCATTGCTGCAACTTCAATTGTCAGTAGTTCACCACCAACTGAAGTCCAAGCTAGACCATTAACACGACCGACTTGAGCTTCTTCTTCCGCCATACCAAAATCGAATTTATGTGGCCCTAAGTAGTCAGGTAGATTTGCCGAATTAACTTCAATTTGAAGATTTTTCGCTTTTTTACTAACCGCTTCTTTAACCACTTTACGTGCAATTTTAGAGACTTCACGCTCTAAACTTCGAACACCAGCTTCACGTGTATAGCGTTGTACGATATCTCGGATTGCTTCTTCATGTACACTTAATTCCTTAGCGCGTAAGCCATTATTCTTGATTGCTTTAGGTACTAAGTAACGCTCAGCAATATTGATTTTCTCTTCCTCTGTATAACCAGGGAGCCGAATGACCTCCATACGATCTAACAAAGCTTCAGGGATATTCATACTGTTTGCAGTACAAATAAACATGACTTCAGATAAATCAAGATCAAGATCAAGATAGTGATCGTTGAATTTGTGATTCTGTGAAGGATCAAGTACTTCTAACAAGGCAGATGCAGGATCACCACGATGATCTTGAGCCATTTTGTCAATTTCATCGAGTAGGAATAAAGGGTTCTTTACACCAACTTTAGAAAGTGATTGCACAATCTTACCTGGCATCGCACCAATATAAGTTCTGCGATGTCCACGAATCTCAGCCTCATCACGAACACCACCAAGTGCCATTCGAACGAATTCGCGACCTGTTGCTTTAGCTACAGACTCACCTAATGAGGTTTTACCTACACCAGGAGGACCTACGAGACACAATACTGGTCCACGTAGTTTTTTTACACGTGACTGAACAGCAAGATATTCAACGATACGTTCTTTAACTTCATCCAAACCATAATGATCAGCATCAAGAATATCTTGAGCTTTAGCAAGATTAATACTTACTTTGCTTGCCTTATTCCATGGTGTATCTAAAATAGTTTCGATGTAATTACGAACTACGGCTGCTTCACTCGATGCAGGCTGCATTGCTTTGAGCTTACGGAATTCACCTTCTGCTTTTTTACGAACATGCTCAGGAAGATCCGCTTCAGCTAAGCGTTTTTCTATCTCAGCAATGTCATCTTCAGCACCGCCATTCATGTCAGAAAGTTCACGCTGAATAACTTTCATTTTTTCATTTAGAAAATATTCGCGCTGATTCTTTTCCATTTGACGTTTTACATTGTCATGTAAATTTTGCTCAATCTGTTGTTCTTCAGACTGTTGAAGCAAATAAGTCATTAACTCTTGTAAATGAGCTTCAAATTCATCGTGTTCGAGGAATTTTTGTTTCACTTCAATGTTTAACGGCACGCGTGTTGCGACGAAGAACATGAGTTGCAATAAATCATCGATTTTATTTGCAGCATTAATTAACTCACGCGCATTACGTAGTTTTGCTTCAGCGTATTGGCTGAAAAGACCACGTAATTCTTCGAGGCGAGTTTGTTGAGTTGCCGATTCCATACGGATCGTCATTGGGCTAAGGCTGTGCTCAGCTTCTAAATAATCGTTTTGATCGTAAATATTAATCAATTTAGAGCGATAAATACCCTCGATTAAAACCTTAATGCAGTTTTCATCGTTCTCATGATTTACGACTTGCACAATCTTCGCGACAGTACCGTATTGATATAAATTGTCGTGATCAATTTCTTCTGTAAGAGAATCTTGTTGAGCTACTACAAAAACTAAATTGTCACTGTTACGAGCTACATCAACTGCTTTAATCGATTTTTCACGGCCGACAAAAAGCGCAATTTGCATGTGGGGATAAACCACAACATCACGCAAAGCTAATAGCGGTAACACGCTAGGGGTCTGAAGTTCTAAGTTTTCTTCATTCATAATAATATCAGTCATGAGCACTCCTAATGAGTGACAACGGTGTTGCCATATTTTTATAGTGATGTGTAATTTAAAAAATACAAGGGTGAAAATCGATAAAATTCGATTTATTTCTACTAATCTTGATAAATTCAGTTGGATTTAGGGTGAATTAATATTCTTCGTTTGAATTTTAATCGTTTTCTAGGGGTGATTAACTCATCTAATGGCTGATCCCAAGGTTGGCGCTTTAAAGGATCTAAGATTAATTGAAAGTCATGCGCTAAACCGATGCGATAGGGTTGATTGCTCGCATGCTTTAACGTTCTATCATAAAAGCCACCTCCCATACCCATACGTGTTCCATGATAATCACAGGCTACTAGGGGCATCAATAGTAAATCAATTTGTTTTACATTTTGCCCCAATCTATGCATAGGCTCATACATGCCTAATTTATGTTTAGTAAAACGTTTATTTAGATATTGATGCTTTGAAATTGGAACCCATTTTAAAGTTGAATCAAGTCTGGATACTTTTGGGAGATAAACGACTTTATGCTTCGAAAAGCAATGCATGATTAGGATATGTGTTTGTATTTCACCGAATGCATCTAAATAAATCCCAATTTTTTGTGCAGATTTAAATTTAGAGTGAGATTGGATTTTTGACAAAACCTGAAAAGCAGAACGTCGTTGCGTAAAATTTGAGAGTTGTCTTCTACGAGAGCGTAGAGTTTTTCTTAAAAGTTGTGTTTGCAACTGCATTTCAAACTATACCAATCTAAGTGCATGTGTAAGGTAAGTAGTTTATCGATTTTTACTCAGGTTTAATCAACCTGATTTAAATATTTTCGATAGTATATTTTTCATTTACTCTAGGTGTAACAAATAAAAGATTAGGGTCAATTTAATTTTAAATTGAAGCCGATAAGCTGAACTCTATCGGATCAATTAAGGTCTGATCATAAAAAATAGAAAAGGGAAGATAATGAAAAATAAAAAATACGGTATTCTATTTAAAAAGAGCAAGCATGCTTATCGTATGGTTATGCTCACGACAGTAATTAGTCTTTCTGGTCTAATCACAAATCATGTAAATGCTCAAACTAGCTCTAAGTTGGATTTATCACTGTCCAGCCATTCTGTGAATAAAATAAAAAAACTACTGAATGATCCAAAAGTTTGGCAACAGATTCCGAAACAAGTCACCTTATGTGTGTATTCACCGAGCGGTGCTCATGGTGAAGCATTTGAGCAAGCGACGAGCTATATGAGTGAATTACCACGAATTGCTAAAGTTGCTCAAGATTTCGGCGTGCAAATGACTGTCAATCGTACGGCTAAGCTACAAATGCAGATAGATTTGAATTATCCAAAATTAAAGCAAAAAACATCCACTGAAGTTAATTTAAAAGTCTATACAGATGAACGGGTTTTAACTGAAGACTTTAGAAGTAAACGTTGTGATGGTGCTGGAATAAGTAATTTACGTGCCAAGCAATTCAACTCTTTTGTTGGAAGTATTGATGCAATAGGTGCAGTTCAAAACTATAAACAACTAACTAAAGTGATTCAGCTGTTAGCAAGACCTGAATTTGACTCGAAAATGGTCAATAAGGATTATGAGGTTGTTGGTATTGTGCCTTTAGGTGCTGCTTATATAATGGTAAATGATCGTAAAATTGATACTTTATCTAAAGCAGCTGGGAAAAAAGTCGCTGTAATGAGTTTTGACGCAACCCAAAAAAAATTAGTCCAAAATGTTGGTGCTCAACCAGTTACAGTGGATTTAACTTCGGTAGGCGGGAAATTCAACAATAAGGAAGTTGATATTATCGCAGCGCCTGCAATCTTATTTGAACCTTTAGAACTCTATCGTGGAATGACAAGCAAGGGCGAGGTACGAGGCGCAATTATTCGTTTTCCACTCGTTCAAGTAACGGGTACATTGATTATGCATCGAAATAAATTTCCTGCTGGAATGGGGCCTATAGCAAGGGAGATTATTTCCAAGCAATTAACACCGGCTTATAAATTTATTAATCAAACTGAATCTAAAATTGATCCTAAATTTTGGATGAATATAAGAGATGCTGAGAAACCTGGATATTTGAAAATTATGCGCGAAGCTAGAATTCAGATGACAAAAGAAGGGCATTATCATCCTGAAATGATGTCTATCCTTAAAAAGATACGATGTAGTGATGATCCTAAGAATTATGAGTGTGCGCTTCAAGATGAGTAACTAATAATCTAAAAAATAGATTGTTTTTATAATTTTAATCGGTTTTATTTGTTTTTAGCCATGCTTTAAATTACTCACATCTAGGTTAAAGAGTAAATGTGAGATGAAAATTTTTATCGCAGTAGTTACTTCTACTTTGTTGATGAGTGCATGCGCATATGATCCAGTGCATTATGAGCAGCTTAGAATGTCAGAGAACGCGCAACACATGAAATTAAATGGTTAAAAAAGCCCCCAGATGGGGGCTTTATGCCTATTTCTTTTTAACGATATCGCTCCAAGACACATTAGTTGGCACGCCTGAGTTAAAGCGAACTGATGCGGATGATGAATAATCTTTAGTTTGTTCAACGACAATCTTTTGATTGTACTCATCAATAATTTCTAACTTACCGCCTGCTTTCGGGTAAATTCTCCACGACTCTTTTTCGAATGGTTGAGTTACACTGAAGTTGAATGCATATGAAAAATTAGCATCTTTAGGTTGGCCAACGATTGTACCTTTACTTGACACACTTTGTAATTGATCATCAAAGAAACGGTATTCATAATCCTGTAGCCCCATATATTCCAATGTAGTGCTAGGGTTGTTTTTATCTACAATCTGGAATTTTAAAGGATCTTTTACAGAATAAATTGCGCCATTAGAACCAACTGTATCTTTTACAATTTTACCAGTGACTAAATATAGTTTAGATGTATCAGTCCACGGTGTATAAAGCGCATTATTAAACTCAACTGTGGTTGAGCTTAATGTTTCAGTAAGCGAAATAGATCCTCCTTTAAATGTTACGACTTCCTTGCCGAAACTAGTAGCACAAGAATCATTACCACTTTTTAGCTTGATTGTTTGAGTAGTTCCACTTTTAGTTAGGTCAGTACAAATTAAATTTCTAAAAATTGTAAATGCACTTGTTCCTTGATCTGTTAATTCAATTACTCTACCTGTACGAGTAATGGGTCCATCACCCAATGTTTCGCCAATCATGTGTCCTAATGCTTGATTAAATCGATCATCCATGACATTCAAAGATTCTGAAAAACCAAGCGTTTCTTTAAGTTTTGTTAAAAAATCCTTATCTTTAAAAGGTATAAATGTAGAGCTCACATCGCCTGGTTTAATATAATTATCATTTGGCGTGTCAAGCTTCGAGTCACTTCCACCACCACATGCACTTAGTAATGCAGCAATACTCGCAACCCCAGCCAATTTTGCTAATTTAGACATATTCTCTTCCTTTAAATATAAATCTATTCTCATTGTTTATAATGTTTGACTAATAATATAAAGTCTTTAAACAATAAGAAGACATTAAAATGAAATACTATTTGTGTAATTTCTATTATGGGGAATAATAATTTAAATTTTAGAAAAGTTACTAGGTCCTTATTAACCAAATTTACAAATAATATGTCAATTTTTTTATATTGTTAAATATATATAAAGTAATAGTTTTAAACAATTAAATAATATTGAGAGTTAAGTATATTTGTTTTAGATTAGTGTCTAATAAGTTGTTTATAGTGAAAATAATGTGATAAAAATCAAAAAATATTAATATTGATTATTAATTTGGGATAAAGCGCAAGGATGTTTATTCAAAAATAAGAAAAAAGAGAAAATAAAATAAAGACTCCGGAGATGCCGCTGCATGTGTCGTTACCCTGAACCCGACGAGTTCAAGGTGGACGCGACGTATACTTGCTGGGTTTCCCACTCGAGGTGGGCATACGCTCTAAATATACAGAACACAATCCATAAGTTTAAGTATCGGCAGGGGAATAGACCCGCTGGCGAACATCCCAGAGTTAAATTAAGTATAACGAAATGAGTGAGATTGGCAAACCTTGGTGTACCCATTATTTGCGTGATAATTCACTCAGTAAAACTGACTGTGCAAACTTAGATCAAATTTATACAGTTTTTTCAACGTCTTCCAAGATTGTTGCAAGTAAGCGTTCACAATGAGAATATTCTTGTAAGGATTTGTTCATTGTTAAAACTTCTTGCATAAGCTCTAAAGCCACCATGATAACGAGCTTATTGTGTTCTACGTTAGGTGCTTTTCTACGAAATTCTTGAAATTTCTCATTCAGCAAATCACCAGCACGTTGTAAATCATCTTTCCGATCTTGAGTGGTTGAAAGTCTAAATGTTTGTTCAATTAGTCTTAACTCGACTGTAACGACTTCAGACATAATTATGCTTCCTCATTTTGTTCAGCCGGATTTTCTAATTGTTGGATTTCTTGGGCATGATGATCTTGATCAGTACCTAAAATGGCTAAGCGTTGAATGATTTGCTCAACCTTAGTTTTAGCGAGTTCATTTTTTTTGATTAAACGTTGATTTTCAGCCTTCAATTCATCAATTTCTTTTTGAGCTTGACGTTGCTCAGCCAACATTTTTTCTTTAATGACTCTCAGCTCATTTCTTTCAGCCAAGATTTCCTGAAATCTATTTTTTAAATCAGTACAACTTTTTTCTAAACGACTATAACGTTCTGCTAAAGCAGTAGCATCTTGATTTAAAGTTTTATAAATACCATCTAATTGATTGTATTTGTCATTTAGACTTTCAATCTGTTCTTGCTTTTGAGTGATGATGGTATTTTTTTGAGCGGTTTGAATTTGATGAGTTTCCTGAAGTTCTTTCTGTTTAGCTTCAAGAGAACTATTCATTTGTTCGGTTTCGGACAAACGATGTTTAAGCGTGCCTAAATGCGTTTGTAAACGCTGTAATTGTTCTAACATAACGAGGTCGCGTAGTTTCGCAATCAAAGGTAATATATACAGAAGTATAGAGATTGGAAAAGCGAATGCAAGACGATATTTCAGGTTGGACAGATTGGAACCAACATTTCGGTTCAATTGAGGAAATTACTAGTCCAAGTGAGTTACATGGTTTACTTACAGGTATTGTTTGTGTAACTCAACCGCCATCTCATGAGGAGTGGTTACAAATTTTGTCTACATTGAATGTGCCTCAATTAGAACCTGCTGCACTTAATTTACTTGCTGAGGAATCTGAAGATGTTTCGCATGCTTTGTCAGAAGATGAATTAGATTATTTACCCATTTTGCCTGATGATGAACATTTATTGTCTGAGCGTGTTCAAGCTTTAGCAGATTGGTGTGCAGGAGTGGTATTAGGGTTTGGATTAGCGTCTGGGCATATTCGTGCTGATGAAGCTGAGTTGATTGAACACTTGCAAGATATTGCAGCAGTCGAGTTTGAAGATTCTGATAATGATGAAGAAGGTGAAATTAGCTATCAAGAACTTTATGAATTTGTTCGATTAATTCCAGTGAGTTTATCTGTTGGACGAACCAAGATTGCTGTTGAAGAAAGCTCATTACTGAAACATGTAAAACCAACAATTTCGAAAAAAAATGAGCAAAGTGTCGTTGAGATGTTTACACCTCATCGACCAAGTTGATTACATTTAATCAAGAGTACTACTTAACATATAAGTAGTACTGTATTTTCTTAAATTAAAAGCCTAAGCTGCAGAAAAGATATGAAACTTACTCAATCAGATTTTCAAAAACGACGTGATCAATTAGCCGCTGAAATAGGCCTAAGAAGCATTGCAATTATTGCAACACGTGAAGAAATGTTTAGAAATCGTGATGCTGATTATAAATATCGCGCTGATAGTAGCTTTTTTTATCTAACGGGATTTGCAGAGCCTGAAGCAGTTGCTGTAATTGAAACATTTGATACTGAAGAAGAAGGTTATACCTACAGTTTATTTTGTCGTGAACGCAATCGGGAGATGGAAATCTGGACAGGTTACCGTGCAGGGATTGATGGTGCAGTCGATGATTATGATGCGGATGAAGCTTATGCGATTGATCTACTAGACGAAGAAATCATCGCAAAGCTTCAAGGAAAAGAAAGATTATTTTATAGAATTGGTCAACAAGCCAGTTTTGATGCAAAAATTACAAAATGGATTGCAGAAGCAAGTGGTGAAAGCCGACGTGGTACCGCTGCACCTACACAATTGATTCAGTTAGATACAATTTTAGATGAGATGCGTCTACACAAAGAGCCAAAAGAAATAGAGTTAATGCAAATCGCATCTGATATTTCTGCTCAAGCACATACGCAAGCGATGAAATCTGTACAACCAGGAATGATGGAATATGCTTTAGAAGCGGAGCTGAATTATATTTTTGGTAAAAATGGTTGTGTACCATCGTATAACAGTATTGTGGGAGGTGGTGAAAATGCTTGTATATTGCACTATGTTGAAAATAACAAACAACTTAATGACGGCGATTTAGTTTTAATAGATGCAGCTTGTGAGTATGAGTTTTACGCATCAGATATCACTCGAACATTTCCAGTAAATGGTAAATTTAATCCTGAACAAAAGGCGCTTTATAATATAGTGCTTGATGCTCAAATCGCTGCAATAGATGCGGTTAGAATTGGTAACTCTTACAAAGAGCCACACTACGTTGCTGTTCGTATTTTAGTGCAAGGCTTGCTTAATCTTGGAATCATGCAGGGTGATCTCGATGAAATCATTGAGACAGAAGCCTATCGTCAATTTTATATGCATGGAACTGGTCACTGGTTAGGCATGGATGTTCATGACGTAGGGGGATATAAAGTCGATGGAGAATGGCGAACATATCAAGAAGGTATGGTGGTGACCATTGAACCAGGTTTATATATTGCCCCTGATGATGAAACTGTCGATCCAAAATGGAGAGGGATTGGTATTCGTATTGAAGATGATATTGTTGTCACCCAAGATGGACCGAGAAACCTGACTGCTAAAGTAGTGAAAACCATTGAAGATATCGAAGCCTTGATGGCGAGTTAACCATTTTCACAAATCTCAAAAGTCGATGGAAACATCGGCTTTTTTTTTAAATGTCATATTCAATATTGAAAAATGAATTATGGCTTCATCTTCAATAACGCTAATTCATTATAAAAAGTAAAAACTTTATTGTAAGATGAATTTGATTAAGAATTTATGTGTATGCAGCTATTGCTTGCTTTTATAAGGATCAAAACATGCAACAAGAAGTCATCATTGTCGGTGGTGGAATGGTCGGATTAAGCCTTGCTCTTATGCTGGCTAAAACTAACATTGCAGTGAAATTGTTAGAGGCGATCAGCTATCCTAACTATGATGATGCTAACCTTGCACCATATCATTCAAGTTTTGATGCCCGTAATAGTGCGCTGTCACGTCGAAGCGTGCAAATTTATCAAGAATTGGGAATTTGGGATTCACTGCAACAATATGCAACGCCTATTTTAGAAGTAAATATCACAGAAGAAGGAAGCTTTGGTAAAGCACGTTTAATCGCGGCTCAAGAGAAAGTAGAAAGCTTTGGCCAAGTAATTGAGAATGCATGGCTTGGACGAGTATTGTTATCAGAAGTCAAAAAAAATCCACTCATTGAGTTAATTGATGGTGTTCAAGTGACGTCGCTTAAACAGGATGAACATTTAGCTTATCTCGAAGCTTTAAAAGCGAATGAACATTTGCAGTTTCAATCCAAGTTAGTCATAGCAGCAGATGGACGTGATTCTTTCTGTCGTAAAGCACTTGGTGTTGGTGCATCAGTGCATGATTATGATCAAGTGGCGATTGTCACTACAGTGCAGACATCCAAACCTCACTCCCAAGTCGGTTTTGAACGTTTCAGCCCACTTGGCCCTTTAGCATTATTACCTTTACCTGGTGAATACCGTCGTTCTGTTGTTTGGCCAGTGCCTAAAGGTACTGAGGGAGAGTGGTTAGGTGATGAAAATGATCAGCATTTTATAGATGCTCTTCAAAAAACCTATGGCGATCGAGCTGGTAAATTTGAGAAAACTGGTCGTAGATTTAGTTTTCCTTTATCTCAAGTTTTGTCTGAAAAACAAGCAATAGGACGTGTTGTACTTATGGGTAATGCTGCTCATACCATTCATCCAGTCGCAGGTCAGGGTTTTAATTTGTGTATGCGTGATGCATATGTATTGACCCGATATTTAAAACAACAGGTCATCAAAAATGCCGATTTAGGTGAAGTTGCTGTACTGAAAGAGTATGAAAAATCTCGACTCAAAGATCAGCAACGTGTGATTAAGTTTTGTGATTCTGTGGTGCGAGGCTTTAGTAATCAAAATCCAATACTAAAATTTGTGCGAAATACAGGTCTAATGTGCTTTGAAAATATTCCAGGTATTAAGCCACTCGTTGCCAATTATGCAATGGGGTTAAAAGCATGAATGATGCTATTTTAGATGTCGTGATTGTGGGCGGTGGTTTAGTCGGAGGATTAACTGCTTTATTGCTGGCTAAAGGTGGAGTTCAAGCGACTGTACTTGATGCAGCACCGATATTGGATCACGAGAAGACCTTAGAATCATTGAATCCTCGTGTACTTGCATTGAGTCAAGCCACTATTCATTTGCTTAAGCATGTTGATGTATGGGATAAGTTGGCTCGTCAACAACCCTACACGGGAATGCAGGTGTGGAACAAAAATGGCTTTGGTGAAATCAATTTTGGAACATCAGCGCATTCTAAACCTGATCAAGCACAAATATTAGGTTCAATGGTCGAACCAAGTATCTTGAACCTTGCCATTCAGAGCATGATGATCGACCAGATTGATGATTACCGTACTCAAATCCAAGTGAAACGTATTGAGCAAGGAAATGGTTGTTGGATTCTTCATCTCGCTGATCAAACTCAATTGAAAACGAAACTTTTAATTGGTGCGGATGGTGCAAATTCATTCGTACGTGAACAAGCCATGATTGATTTGGATGTTTTGGATTATCATCAGGCTGGTATTAGTTGTGCGATCAAGACGGAACAAGCTCATGAACATGTTGCGAGACAAATCTTCTTAGAAACAGGACCACTGGCTTTTCTCCCAATGGCAAGTTTAGAAGATCAAGAATATGGTCATTGGCAATCCATTGTGTGGACTTTACCAGATGATTATGCAGACGAATTTGCGTCACTCTCAGATGAAGATTTTGTACAATTACTGACACGAGAGAGTCATCATATGTTGGGTAAAATATTAGCCGCAACGCCTCGAGCAAAATTCCCACTGAAAGCACGAGCTGCTCAACGTTATATTAAAGATGGCTTAGCCCTAATTGGTGATGCAGCCCATGTTATTCATCCACTTGCTGGTCAGGGGGTGAATATTGGTTGCCTTGATGCAGCAATTCTATGCGATGTGCTACTTTCTGATTACGCCCGTGGCGTTTGGGCTCATGAGCAAACTTTATTGAAATATGAGCATCGCCGTAAATTTCAAAACGATGCCATGATGCATAGTATGTCTATGATTGGGTGGATGGAATCTGCTCCTGTTTTTCCTATTGTTTGGGCGAGAAACTTTGGTTTGAAACAAGTTGAAAATATAAGTGCGTTAAAATCGGCGTTTATGTCGCAAGCGAATGGTTTGAGTCAGCTCAGTAATACAAGATATCAAGTGAATTGAAATCTGATCTAAAAAGAATCATCAGTATATATTTTTTTACCAATATGATTAAAAAATATACAAATGAGGTGCTTTAGATACTATGCGAACGATAAAGAGCTTGATACATTTCTCTAAAAATCAAAGCACGTTCCAATCAGGTGCGTGAAAACATTGATGGGGAGTTTGAAATGACAGACGCAAATGATTTTGATGACAACGAAGACAGTGTTGTAGACGAAAATGAATCACAAGCAGCAGAAAAAGGTGCGGCCGTAAGTGACGTTACTGTATCTGATGCCGATGTCGCGGAAGCTGAAACATTAACAGTGACAGCTAAACTCAAACAACGTCAGGCACTGGAAGATGAAGTTGCTGCTTTTCTAGCACGTGGTGGTCGTATTACTGAAGTTCCACCTGATGAATCAATAAAAGATTAATAAAAAAAGCACCATCAATATGGTGCTTTTTTTATTTTACTTAATCATTCGCGCCACTGAGCTCTAGCGCGCGTTGATATGCGACTTTCTTTTTGATTCCAGTGAGATCAGCTGCAAGTTGAGATGCTGCTTTTACAGATAAATCTTGCAATAAACGATTGAGTAATTTATCTAATTCTTCTTGCTGCATGTCTTTTTCAGTGGCTGCTCCAGCAATGACGAGTACAATTTCCCCTTTTTGCTGGTGATGATCATTTGCAATAAATGAGTGTAAATCTCCAAGGGTCATTTTTTTGATTGTTTCGAAGGTTTTGGTAATTTCACGTGCAAACCCGACTTCACGGTCAGCCCCGAACACAGAGACCATATCCGTTACAGAGTCTAGGATTCGATGTGGTGCCTCATAGATGATCATGGTATGCGTGTTGTCTTTCAGTTTATTTAATTGAATAAGACGTTGTGATTGTTTCGAAGATAGAAATCCTTCAAAACTAAAGTGATCACTGGGTAGACCTACAGCGCTTAATGCTGCAATAGCTGCACATGCACCTGGAACAGGAACGACACGAATACCATGGTCCTGAGCTGCACGAACCAATTTAAAACCAGGATCACTAATCAACGGTGTACCTGCATCACTGACAAGTGCAACATTTTCACCATTTTTTAACTTATCGATAATTATATCAATTTTGTTACTTTCATTGTGATCATGGCACGCTGTAAGCGGAGTTGAGATATTATAGTGTTTCATTAAAAGAGCGGACTGACGTGTGTCTTCTGCCGCGATAAGAGAGACAGACTTTAAAACATCAATTGCTCGATAAGTCATGTCATCTAAGTGCCCAATTGGCGTCGCTACAACAAATAACTGAGCACTCATAAGGTTTCTCCATGTCGGATCTATTAAGAATAAAAAAAGAATTCATTGGTATTGGCTTATGTGGAATGATTTTCCAAGCCCAAGCGGAAGTATTGGTTATTTTACCTGATTCAGGCCCTATGGCGCGAGCAAGTAATAGCATTAAAAATGGTATTGATGAGGCTTATCAAAAGTCTAAAAGTGAAATGCCAATCAAATATGTCAATTCGGATCAAAAACGATTAAAAGAGATACTAAAGACGCAAGTCAGTCAAAACACCAAACTTATTATTGGTCCATTAGTCAGACAGGATGTCGAAGCAATAATGAAAGAACCGCTTAAAATTCCTGTTTTAGCACTGAATGAAGTTCCTTCTAAGCATGCAAAAGTGTGGCAGTTTAGTTTATCGAAAACTGATGATGCTCAAGGTTTAATTAAACAGATTGAAAAGGACCGAGTTCAACATCTCTATATCTTGCGTGAGTCTGGTACTGAGTCCGAGAGTTTAAGCTTTGTAAATGCCGTGTTTAAAAATTTTCATGGTAAGTTTTCTCTAGTCCAACAATTGCCTGATATAAAGTCAAATGAAGGGGTGTTGCTTTTAGGCAGTATGGCGTGGATCAACTCATTGAAGAATAAGCCTTCAAAACGTTTGTATGTTCAGGCTTTTGCTATTGATCATAATATGGATATTCCGAACGGAACTAAATTCTGTGATGTTCCAGTCATGGTTCAATTTTTAAAAAAACCTAATCAAACAACAGAAAATACTGCTGCATTCCAACGTCTCAATGCCTTCGGTCAAGATGTTTGGCGTTTGGCGGATTTGATGTTGAAAACGAAGAATCCTGATCAAATATCAATTCAAGGTCAGACTGGGCACTTGAGTTTTAAAGAGCATCGGATCGAAAGAAAACCTGCGTGCTTCGAGAAAACATGGTTTAGATTAAAAAATATTTAAGAGGACTTAAATGGATGAGTTCTCAACAATTAGGTATATGGGCTGAAGACCAAACTGAAAAAGTCTTGATCTCACAGGGTTATATTGTGCTGGCTCGAAATTTTCATTCTCGTTATGGTGAGATAGACCTGATTGCTCAACGTGATCTTGAGCTTGTATTTGTTGAGGTCAAAGCCAGATCAAAAACAACCTATGCTTCAGCCCTAGAATCAATATCATCGAGCAAGCAAATTAAAATTGCGAAAACAGCAATGTCATTTCTACAAAAATTTCCAAGCTATACAGAGTTTTATTATCGTTTTGATGTGTTTTGTTTTGATTTTCATAAAAAAATTGCAAAACCGTTACAGCATGAAATTTCTGATATAGATTATGATCTCGAGTGGATTGAAAATGCATTTACAATAAATGCAGACTTGATTAATCTATGAACCGAATGAGCTAAGCCATTTCCAACAATAGAAAAAATTCAAGTTTCACGAGGAGACGGATTGAGTGTTGAAGCGTATTGTAATTTCGATGGCGTGTGTTGCTAGTCTTTCAGGCTGTGCAAGTTTTATTTCAGGTGGAACTGGCGCAGAACCAGTTGGGGTGGTGAGTGGAGCTCGTTCTTTAGGTCAGGTATTTATTGACTCTTCAATTGAACGTACAGCAAAGATCAATTTATACAAATTGGATGCTCGTTTTAAACAATCTCGAGTCAATGTGAATAGCTTTCACAGTAATGTCTTGTTAACAGGTCAAGTGCCTGATGCGCATTTGAAACAGTTAGCAGAAGATAACGTTCGAGCGATGAGTGATGTGAAATCTATTCATAACTACATCACAGTTGGTCCTCAAATTGGTTACTCTACCATCATGCAAGATGCGACTGCGACAGCGAACACACGTGGCTTAATTATGCGTGCGCCAGTTGTTTCAGACAGTAAAGTCTTGGTTCATACTGAAGATGGCGTGTTATATGTGATGGGACGCTTAAATACAGCTGAAGAGCAAGATCTCATTGAAGTTTTACAACGAGTAGGGAATGTCACGAAAATTGTTACTTTGATTGATAACGTGGAATCTGCTCAAGTAGGCGCAGGTGTTCAATCATCATCACTTATGAACCCTTCAGCGGTGAGTACTCAACCTTATGTTGAAACACCCGTTGCAATTGATCCTGACGCTGGTGTCAGTTACCAATAATGTCGAATAAGATTGCGCAATTTTTTCCGAAATCAGTTCAGTTAAAACTGACCAAATTGAATCAAAAACTGAATGCTTTTCGCCCATATAATTTGGGTGGTTTGGCATTAAATCAATTGACCTCAAATAAAGGCTATTCTGTAAAAAGAAATATTGCTTATGGTCTTAAAGCTCGGCAACGACTGGATCTTTATGTTTGCCAAGCGCCAGCGAATAAACCTTTAGTTATATTCGTGCATGGTGGTGCATGGAGTAGAGGAAGTAAGGACGATTACAAGTTTCTTGGAGAAAGTTTGACACGTGCTGGATATAACCTCGCCGTAATAAACTATCATCTGGCGCCAGAACATATTTTTCCTCGTTACGTAACTGACCTTGCAGATTCAATTCAATATTTAATCAAAAGTGCTGATAAATATGGTATTTGTGCAGATCAAATAGCGCTTATCGGACATTCTGCTGGTGCTTTTAATGTGATGTCACTGATTTATCATCCTTCATTCATTGACTTTGAAGGACGAGATCGAATTAAAGCGTTGATTGGTTTGGCTGGACCCTATCACTTTAACTATCTAGGTGATCATTTATCTGAACATGCATTCGATAAAGCAGTAAATTTCAAAGCGGTGATGCCATACTATTTTGTAGAGAAAAATAATATTCAGCACTATATTTTTCTAGCAGATCAAGATACGTTGGTAAAAGATCATAATTCTGAAGAGATGCATCAAGCACTGTTAGCTGTAGAGAATCATAGCCAGCTCATTCGGGTGCCTCGTACTGGACATGTATCAATCATGGCAACAACTGCAACATTATTTGGTCGACTCTTCAAAACTCGATCTCTCATCCTGAAAGTTTTAGAAGAGTCCTTCAAATAAATCTATAACGATTCGGATTTGATTTATTCTGATTTGAAAGGAGTATTGTGAATGACATGTTGAATCATGGCATGCGCAATACTTCCTGCAAATGGAATTTCTGGTAAATCATCAAATTTAAAGAATTGGGCATCACTAATTTCATCTTCTTGAAGCACAATGTCACCTGAATCATACTCGGCCCGAAAAGCAATCATTAAATTACTTGGGAATGGCCAAGGTTGGCTGGCAAGATATTGAATATTTTTAACATTTAGACCAATTTCTTCCATGGTTTCGCGTTGCACAGCCTCTTCTAAAGTTTCACCAACTTCGACAAAACCTGCAATTAATCCATACATATTGGATTTATTTTTTGCATTTTTCGCCAGCAAAATTTCATTGTCACCTCGTGTGATTACGGTGATAACACAAGGTTGAACACGAGGGTATTGGTGATAATTACATGCTGGGCAGATCATGGCATATTCTGAACGGTGCACATCCGTTTCTGTACCGCAATGACTGCAAAATTTATGATTACGACGCCATTCTAATAATTGAACTGCTCGGCTCGCTTGTTCAAATTGTTGCTTAGACCATTGAGTGATCAACTGTCGGATTGGCACAAGTTGATAACCTTCAGGAATCGCTTCTTCAATATGTAGATCTCGTGCAATTACCTGATCACCAGATTTGAAAATCAGATCACTCTCTAAACGTTCAACACGTGGTAATTGGAAGTTTTCATCGACGAGAAGTTGATGTTGTTTAAAAATATAAGCAACAGAGAGTTCAGACATTAGGCAACCGCTTTAATTTTTTGACTGCTGATGAGTGCAGTCTCAGATACTGATTTATGAATAGGATAATCATACTTCAAGCCATCAAGATGAAGCTCTAGACTGGCAAGCACATCTAGAATGTGCTGAAGTTGTTGGGGGGTGAGTGATTTCTGAATATCGTAATAGTGTTCAACCGCCTCAGCACTATTTTTTAGCGCATTACTTAATTCTTGAGCATCAAGAAATAGAGCAGCACCGCTTAATTGTCTTAAATTGGTTGTGATGTTTAATAAATCATTTGTGTCTTTAGCATCGATGTTTTGAAAAAGCTTATCGCCTAGTTCTTGCAAGAGAATTCGAGCTTCTTTTTGCAGCGTTTCATGTGCATCATCTAGCCGATCCAGTGATATATTCATATTATTCACATCAAGTTGAATGCGAGTTGGTGCAAAATTTCGCTTCAAAATCCCGATAGAGTTCATAGCCGATAGCATGCTGTTCATTAATCGTTGAGCAAAATCGGTATTTTGTTGAATATAGGTTCGATGAAAATGATCTGCTTGCAGTTTCATCTCTGCATAAGCTTCATTAAGATTCATGACTAAAAAGATATTTGCCATACGATACAGCTTTAAGCGAATATCTAAAATTTGATCGTCGGTAAAACTTTGATAGTGACTTTCAATATCTAATCTTAATTGATTCAATTCTTCTGTAATCAAGTGAGCAACGGTATCCATTGTTCTTTGATCAGGTCCAAACAGATGGCGACTAAAAATTTGTAGTTGAACATCAGTCAAAATGTTGTCCGAGATTTGAAAATACTCACGAAGCATTTGTGAATCGTAGTTTTCTTGGCTAATACAAATCGCTAAAGCATTAGCAAAGTCAGTTTCATCGACCTGAAAATGCTGGGGTGCATTTAAAAACTCCCGAATTTGACTGCCAACTTTAGCCAACCATTTTAGGCGTGCATCACTGAGAATGAGTTGGTCAAGTTGATTAAATGCGATTTGCATCAGAAGCCAATATTGTTGACTCGGTGTTTCAAGAGAGAGCAGTGCTATATGATATACAATGAGTTTAAAACGATCAAAATCGTCTTCAGTTTCATTTTGCGTCACTAATTTTATTAAACAATCTTTATATAGTGTATTCCAATAATCAGATGAATTAATCTGATTCGATGAAGCTTGCGGTGTTAAAGTTAATTGTTTCTGAGTGGTCTGAATTCCATTACCCAAAGCTGTGCAAGGGATGTTCAATACTCGCTCAAGATGGTTAAGTGTATCTAAGAGAAATTGGGGGACATCGACTTCACGTAAGCAAATAAATTCGATATATCGCTTTAGCATCGTTGTACCATCACTTAATGCAGCAGCGTATTTCAGGTTTTTTGCAGTTGGATTTTGCATCATCTTTGACATGACTTGCGCACAGTAGTGTGCAAGTTGTGCGAGATGAGGAAGCTCGATCATGGCAAAAACTTGATTGGATTGTTCAAGTCGAATGAATGCGTCATCTATCCCAAAAGGAAGTGTTTGATCCTCAATAAGCTCTGATACTGTATTTTCGACCTGATCGATGATTTGATCAATTTCTTTTTTAACAATAAGTAATGCTGTAGGGTCAAAATAAATTGAACTTTGATAAGACATCGATCGAAACCTATGTTGGCCGTTAATTTTGCTCAGAGCCCAGATAAGGGGAATTTTTGCTCTAAATGAATATAGCCGAACTGATCGTACTTTACAAAATGAATCAAGCAGATGGAAGATTATTTAGCAAATAAGCACGGCTCGCCATTTTTTTTTTGGTAATCTTCGATCCATTTTTGGTGTGCTGCTAATTCCTCATCAGAAGCATAAATGATTGGTAAATCTACCTCAATTTTTTGGTACTGATTTTGTCCAGTTTCAGAATGATGATCATGCGCGGAGAGTGCATCGATATCAAATGAAACTTGACCACCTGTCATGGCTAAATAAACATCTGACAGAATTTCTGCATCCAGTAAAGCACCGTGGAAGGTACGATCACGCTGTGGAACTTCGTAGCGCTTCACTAATGCATCCAATGAGTTCTTTTGACCTGGATGTTTCGCTTTTGCCATCGCAAGTGTATCAGTCACTGCGCAGACTTCTGAAAGCGTACCAAAGCCAGCACGTTTGAACTCCATATCTAAGAAGTTCATATCGAAAGTTGCGTTGTGTGCGATAATTTCTGCACCTTTTAAGTACTTGTACAGTTCAGCAGCGATTTCTTCAAATATAGGTTTATCTTTCAAAAAATCATCAGAAATACCGTGAATTGCTTCAGATTCACCGACTGGTTTTTTGGGATTGATATAAATGTGAATTGAACTTCCTGTCAGTTTACGATTGATCATTTCAATCGCACCCACCTCGATAATACGGTCTGTATCTTGATAATAAAAACCTGTAGTTTCCGTATCTAAAATCAGTTGGCGTGGTCCTTGTAAATTTAAACGAGCAGGCGTGACCACAATATGTGGATGCGATTTTTCAGCTAACTGAGGAACGCTTTGATCTACAGATTCAGAATTTAAGTCCTGTGCATCAACTGTCTTAATAATATCTGAGGAGTTTGAGGTGACTTCGTCCGTGCTGTATTTAGCTTGATCATCATTTTCTGCTAAATCAATTTCGACTTCTTCTTCAACTTCTTCATCTTGATCGTTGAGATCTAAACCAAACGGATCATTGAGCAACCAATCTTCAGACTGTTTTTTTTTATCATTCGCTTGCAGGGAATTTTTTAATTGTTCAGCCGTTTGGTCAGCGCCTTGATTAGCTAACTGATCTGCCATTTCATTGCCTGGATGTCCTGCATGACCTTTAATCCAGTTCCACTCAATATCGCGACCTTGACAAACTTGATCCAAAGTTTGCCATAAATCAGGATTTTTTACGTCTTTCCAATTTTTCTTTTTCCAACCACTGATCCATTCAGTAATACCGCGTTTTACATAGTTTGAGTCTGTCCAAATGATCAGCTTCGCATCAACAGGACAAAATTTGATTCCTTCGATTGCGGCTGTTAACTCCATACGATTATTGGTCGTGTCAGGTTCACCACCACATATTTTATGTTCTGTATCCTTAGTGATGATGTAAGCACCCCAGCCACCTAGCCCAGGATTACCACGACATGCGCCATCAACATAAAGTGTTATTTCAGACATAGTTTGAACCAATCAATCGAATAAAGTGTTGAACATCAAGTTCGGAAATTTTATTGTATACGTAAATGCGAAACATCAGTGCGATAACTGGATATTTTTTAATGTCTTGTAACATTTATAAGCAATTACTCATCAAGAAGAGACTTGCCTGAACAACGAGCTCCTCTAAAATGGCTTATATACAATAAATTTACTATGCGTCTTTCGGAATTTGTATGTCTAAAACAACCACCGCAGTGTGGCAGCCATCTGCAACTTTTTTATTTAAAATTTCAGTAATTACTTCCGCAGTAACCGGGTTAGGCGTAATGACTGGCTGTACAGCGAGTCCCACTTCCGCAAAGACGCAAAAGTCGAATCAACTCGGCATGTTAGATGCCAGTAGCTTAGATTCACTTGAAGATCTTTTATCTGCAACTGATATGCGTGCAGTTGAAGGTGATCGTTTACTTATTTTAAAGCACGGCGATGTTTGGAAACGTATGACCGTTGGTTTTAAAATGGATGAAACAAAGTGGGATCCACGGATTGATGCTCAAAGAAGTTGGTTTATTACGCGTCAGCCTTATCTGGATCGTTTATCCGCTCGAGCTTCTCGTTATCTTTATCATACTGTAAAGGAAGCAGAGCGCCGTGGATTACCTACAGAACTTGCTTTACTTCCCGTCATTGAGAGTTCCTATGATCCAGCTGCAACGAGTTCAGCGGCAGCTGCAGGGATGTGGCAATTCATCCCAAGTACAGGTCGTATTTATGGATTAAGACAGACCAATTTGTATGATGGACGCCGTGATGTAGTTGAATCTACACGTGCAGCCTACGAGTTTTTAGGAAGTTTATATAACCAATTCGGTTCATGGGAATTAGCTTTAGCGGCTTATAACGCTGGTCCTGGACGTATTCAACAAGCGATTAACCGTAATAAGGCTGCTGGCTTGCCTACAGATTATTGGTCATTACGTTTGCCTCAAGAGACAATGAACTATGTTCCACGTTTCCTTGCGGTTGCACAGATTATCAAATCCCCTGAAAAGTATGGCGTAAGATTACCACCAATTGCGAATCGTCCTCACTTTAGAGAAGTTCCAGTTCCAGCAGGTGCGAGTTTAAACGAAATTGCTTCTCTGACAGGCTTAAGTCGTGCAGAACTTTATCAACTGAATCCAGGGCATCGTGGTGATATCATTGATCCTCAAAGTCCACAGCGAATTTTAATTCCAGCAGATTTAAATCCAAATATTGATCGTAAATTGAAAGCACTTAAACCAAGCAGTACAGGTCTATGGGCGAGCGCTTCAAGCCCTGTTTCTACATCTACGCCAGCAACCACAATTACAACGACAGTAAATACACCAAAAGCTTCAAATGCTTCCGTATTGGCAACTCAAACAGCGAAGCCAGTTAATAATACTCAAACACCTTCAGTATCTACAACAATTTCAACTTCGAAGGGTAGGACTCCTTCTGGTTCTGATGCATTGGCAGCTTTTGCTGCTTCGGCAGTGGTGCCAAGCGCACCTCGTATACCTGTTGCTGTTACACCGGCGCAAAATGTTAAACCTGTACGTGTAGAACCAGAAATCACTGCTGAAGAAAAAGCCAAAATCTTAGCTTCAATTGCACCTGAAAAAACCACAACAACTACGAGTTCTGATCAAATTATTGCCTCGGTCATTGAACCACAGGCCACTGAAGCAGAAAAAGCGGAAGTCGTTAGAGAGATTAGTGCCATTGCACCTCAAGGTACTGAGATTGTCGATCCGTTGGATGGCAAGATTAAATTAACTGCGATTCAAACAAGTCAATCTGTGGCAGCAGGACAAGGTTCAGAAGTTAAAGTTGGCTTTGCTTATCCTAAATCTGTAGCAGAAAGTACATTGCCTACTTCTGAGGAAGCCCAGCTTAATCAAGGTAAGGCATTTAAGAAAACTGAAAGTGAAGTGGTTGTAGAACCACCTAAGGGTAAGCGTAGTACGTATACGGTACTCCCTGGTGACACGCTGGCAATTATTGCAATGAAAAACGGCGTAAGTTGGAGAGATATTGCAAAATGGAACCAAGTAGATCCAAATGCAACCTTATATGTAGGTGCGACCCTATATCTGTACGATGCTAAACCAGTAGCATCTGCCCAGAAAACGGATATAAAGCCAGCAAGTTATATTGTAAAAGCAAATGATAGTCTTACTAGTGTTGCAAACCAGTTTGATTTAAGTGTCCAACAATTGGCTGAATTGAATGGTCTGACTATCAATAGTAATTTACTGGTTGGGCAGAAGTTAAATCTAACCCAGTCTCAAGCATCTAAATCAAGCAAAACTGAACAAGCGCTAACTAAGGTTCAAACGAAATCTTATACGGTCAAACGCGGTGAATACTTAAAGTTAATCGCTGATCGATACGGACTTTCGACTCAAGAGTTAGCGTCATTAAGCTCAGGATTGAAAGCTGATAGTAGCCTATACGCGGGTCAAAAAATTAATGTTCCTTTAGAAGAAGTGCAATCTGCTACAGCTTCATCAACGACTCGCGCGAGTAATGCTAAAACTGTACCTGAAATTCAGACTGAAACTTACCGCGTACAACGAGGAGATACGTTGTACAACATTGCAAATGCGAATAAGTTAACCGTTGTTGAGTTGGCGACACTGAATAATTTGGATATTGAAAAAGGATTGATGGTTGGTCAAACCATTAAAGTACCGGTGGGATCTAAAGTACCAGAGCAATATGTTGTTCAATCAGGCGATAGCCTGAATGCCATTGCAAGCAAATATAATCTTTCTGTTGCACAGTTAGCAGAAATGAATGGCTTGCGTACGAATGCTGGATTACAAGTTGGGCAAAAGCTGAATTTGAAAGAAGATGAAAATAAAGCTTCCACTAAGCAGAGTTCGACACGAAATAATTCGGTTGCTGAGAAAGTGGAGTCTCACACTGTGAAGAGTGGAGAGACCTTAGCAAGTATTGCGCGACAATATGATATGTCGCTTCAATCATTACTTACGCTGAATGATCTAAATGCGAGATCAGTCCTTCAAATTGGTCAAAAATTAAAAGTAAGTGGCGATGTTGAAAAGGCGGCTGCGAGTACTGAAAAAACACCAGTCCGTCAATCAAAATCGCGTGATACAGAGGATTATGCTGTCAAATCAGGTGAGTCTCTCCATGTTATTGCTACACGATTTGATATGACTGCAAAAGAACTTGCAGATCTCAATAAGTTGAACCTACGTGCTGGATTGCAAAGAGGTCAAATTATTCAAGTTCCTAAAGTTGTTACAGATTATAAAGTCCGTAGTGGTGATTCCCTGTATAGAATTGCGAATCGATTTGGTATAGACATTGATCAGCTTGCAGAAATGAATGGTTTGAAACCAAACACACCTTTACAGATTGGTGCTACGATAAAAGTTCCACATTCTTAAGTCTGCTTAAGCAATCAGGAATTTCATTTCGAGATGTGCATTTCATCAACTGTGTCAAAAGCAAAGTTTATTCTCCTCTTCTTGCCCATTCATATCAGTGCATGGGCAAATCTTCAAACGACGACTTATATTGCTTTACAGTCAAAACCTAAATATCTGAATTTAGATGCGATGCCATATGCCAACCCAGACGCACCAAAGGGTGGAAAGTTGGTGAAAGCGGCTGATGGGACATTTGATAATCTAAACGGTATGAATGGGCAAGGGAGTTGGGTTGAAGGTACAAATTACTTGTTCGATACGCTATTTTCAAAGTCATTAGATGAACCAAATGTGTTTTATCCACTTTTGGCTGAGAAAATTCAGTTTGATCCAAGCCGAACAAAATTTGTGATTTTTCATTTAAATCCACGTGCTCGATTTAGTGATGGATCGCCTGTACTGGCTGAGGATGTCAAATTCACGTTTGAAATGTATTTAACCAAAACCAATCCCGGTTTACAGATGTATTTGTCTGATTTAGATAAAATTCAGGTTCTGTCTAAACATGCCGTAAAAATGGTATTTAAATCAGAAAGTAATACTGAAATGCCAGCAATACTTTCACAGATGCCTATTTTTTCTAAAAAGGATTGGGAATCTAAAGATTTTAGTCGAGCAACACTCAAACCCATTTTAGGATCAGGGCCATATACAATTAAAAATATTGATGCTGGTCGTAGTATTACCTATCAGCGTAATCCCCATTATTGGGCTAAGGATTTGCTTGTAAATCGTGGTCGTTATAATTTTGATCAAATTAAATATGTTTATTACCGTAGTTCGGACATTGCATTTGAAGGATTTAAAGCTGGACAATATACATTTCACCAAGAGAAATTTGCTCGTAAATGGAAGACGGAATACAACTTTCCAGCATTTAACTCAGGGTTGGTTAAAAAATATAGTGTAGCTTTACAAAATCCTGCTCCGACACAAAGTATCGTTTTTAACACACGAAAAAAACCGCTAAACGATATCTATTTTAGACAAGCAATGACCTATGCTTATGACTTTGAATGGCAAAATAAAGCATTGTTTTATCAACAATATCAACGTTTACAAAGTCATTTCCAGTTTAGTGAGCTAGAGGCAAAGTCAGTCCCAAGCCCTAAAGAATTAACAATATTAAAACCTTATTTATCTCGGTTACATCCTTTACAACGAGAAGGAGTATTAAAAGCGTGGAAATATCCTATTACTGATGGTACAGGCTACAATCGTAAAGGCTTACTCACTGCTCGGAAAATTTTAATTGACCAGGGGTATTCATTTAAAAATGGTAATTTGCATGCGCGTGATGGAAAACCAATTCAATTAGAGTTGCTTCTTCATCAAGAAGGCTTACAACGGACGCTCATGCCTTATATTCGAAATTTAAAAAAATTGGGTATTCAGGTTTCGATTCGCCAAGTCGATATGCCTCAATATTTACAGCGAATGCGTCAATATGATTTTGATTTAACCACGATGGTGATGCCTCAGTCACTAAATCCTGGGAATGAGCAAGCGCAATTTTGGAGCAGTCATGCTGCAAATGAAGAGGGAAATTATAATTTTTCTGGTGTGAAAAATAGCGTTATAGATGAAATTATACAACGTATTATCCATGCACCTGATCGAGAAAAATTAATATTAAATACACGTATCTTGGATCGTTTATTACGTGCAGGATATTATCAGATACTTACTTATGGAAATGATCGTGAATGGTATGCGTATTGGAATATGTATAAACAGCCACAGATTAAACCAAAACTTGCTGTTGGTGAAGATTATTGGTGGGTAGATCAACAGCAAGCTCGCAAAGTGGCTGCTTATCTTGGTCGAAGTAAAGGCTCACGTTAAAGGTTAAATTTATGGGTCTTTATATACTTAAACGACTTTTGCTAATCATTCCCACCTTATTTTTGATATTACTCATCAATTTCGCCGTCGTTCAAATTGCTCCTGGTGGACCTGTTGAACAGGCAATACAGAGAGCTGAACAGTTTCAAGGCATTGGTGTTGTGTCTGGTTCGACATCTCACATCAATGAAGTCCAGAGTCATTATCAGGGTACACGAGGACTCAGTCCTGAAATGGTCGAGCAGATCAAAGCGCAATATGGATTTGACCGCCCTGTGCATGAGCGCTTTTTTAAAATGCTCAAAGGATATCTTCAACTCGATTTTGGAACGAGCTTTTTTAAAAATAAATCAGTAACAACATTAATTTTGGAAAAAATCCCAGTTACGATCTCCCTTGGATTATGGAGTACCTTACTGATCTACAGTATCGCCATTCCTCTAGGGATCAGCAAAGCGAAAAGACATGGCAGTCTGTTTGATCAAACGACCTCCCTAGTATTGGCCGTAGGTTATGCAGTGCCAACTTTTGTATTTGCTATTCTGCTTATTATGATTTTTTCGGGGGGATCGTATTTGCAATGGTTTCCATTACAAGGATTGGTCTCTGAGAATTTCGCTGAACTCAGCTTCATTGATAAAGTAAAAGATTATTTTTGGCATCTTACATTGCCTGTCCTTACTATTATATTAGGTGGATTTGCGACCCTCACATATCTAACAAAATACTCTTTTATGGAAGAGTTAAATAAACAATATGTGACGGCAGCTCGTGCTAAAGGTCTGACCGAGCCACGCGTTTTATACAATCATGTTTTCCGTAACGCCATGTTGATCGTTATAGCAGGATTACCTGAAGCACTGATCGGAATTTTTTTTGTTGGCAATCTATTTGTAGAAATTATATTTAATCTTGATGGTTTGGGATTGCTCGGATTTGAGGCAATTCAGCAGCGTGATTATCCTGTGATTTTTGGAACATTGTTTATCTTTACGTTGGTCGGTTTAATTTTGAGATTACTCAGCGATGTTTTATATCAATTGATTGATCCCAGAATCAATTTCGATCGTCCAGGAGCATAAAAATGTATCCACTTTTCGATCAACGAATTTCAAAATTTAAGTCACATCGACTCGGATTCTTCAGCTTCATTTTATTTATCGCGATCTTTATTTTATCCTTGGGGGCAGAGTTTATTGCCAACGAAAAACCAATACTTATTTATTATAAAGAAGAAATTTATTTCCCAATTTTTAAGCCTTATCCTGAAACAACATTTGGTGGTGTCTTTGAGACTGAGGCAGATTATAAAGATCCAGCTGTTCAAGAATTGATTAATGAGCATGGATGGCAGATTTGGCCTATCATCCCATTTTCATATCAAACACCTAATTATGAATTGGCAGAAGCTGTTCCATCTCCACCGACTTCTGTGAATTGGTTAGGCACAGATGATCAAGGTCGTGATGTCTTGGCAAGATTAATATATGGTATTCGTATCTCTTTGCTGTTCGGCATTGCACTTACTATTGGATCTGCATTCATAGGAATTACCATTGGTGCTATCCAAGGCTACTTTGGCGGTTGGTTGGATCTGATCGGTCAAAGGCTGTTAGAGGTGTGGGGTGGTCTACCAATGTTATTTATTGTGATGATCTTAGTGAGCATGTTTACACCAAGCGTATATTGGCTGTTTTTAATTATGCTGATGTTTGGTTGGACTGCGTTAGTTGGTCTTGTTCGTGCAGAGTTTCTGAAAGCCAGAAATTTGGACTATGTGCGAGCTGCGAGATCACTCGGTGCTACAGATAGTCAAATTATTATCAAACATATTTTACCCAATGCTATAAGTTCGTCACTTTCACAGCTTCCTTTCATTCTTACCGCTAATATTACCGCACTTACAGCCTTGGATTTTCTGGGCTATGGTTTGCCACCTGATACAGCTTCAATTGGTGAAATTTTACTGCAGGGTAAGAATAATCTATCAGCACCGTGGCTGGTTTTATCTGGATTTTTTAGTCTAGCAGTTGTGTTATCTATTCTTATTTATATTGGGGAGGCAGCTCGAGATGCATTTGATCCAAGAGGCTAAACCAATACTTGAAGTCAACAAGCTCAATATTCAGTTGAATGAACAAAAAATCTTAACTGATTTGTCTTTTAAGCTAAATGCGGGTGAGACAGTAGCGATTGTTGGTGAAAGTGGTTCAGGAAAGTCTCTAGCTTGTCTAAGTCTTCTAGGTCTTCAAGATCGCGCTCTAGACTTAAGTGGTGAAATCATATTTCAAAATGAAGATCTGCGTCTAAAACACGAAGATCAGTTGCGCTTAATACGTGGCAATAAGATCGCGATGATATTTCAAGAGCCAATGACGGCACTAAATCCATTACATACAATTGAAAAAATTATTTCAGAACCTTTATGGCTGATGGGGCTTAAGAAAAAAACCATTCGAAAAAAAATAGAAGAAGTGCTTTGTGATGTAGGGTTGGGGAGTTCATCAGACATCCTCAAGCGATATCCAAACCAGTTGTCTGGTGGGCAGCGTCAAAGGGTAATGATTGCAACAGCTCTGATTTCCGAACCTGAAATTTTAATTGCAGACGAACCAACAACAGCCCTTGATGTATCACTACAGAAGCAAATTTTAAAATTAATTAAAGACCAAGCGCATCAAAAAAATATGGCCTTAGTTTTGGTTAGTCATGATTTAAGGTTGGTGCAACAATATGCTGATCAGGTATTGGTTTTGTCTAAAGGTGTCACAGTTGAACAGGGTGATGTCTCTCAAATATTCCTGCAGCCTCGCCATGAATATACTCGACTGCTCCTTAATCAGCAGTTTGATTCGATTTCACCTATCAGTGAACAGGCCAAAGAACTTTTAAATACTGAACATCTTCGAGTGCGCTATCCACCTAAGCTGAATTTTCTGAATGTATTTAAAACTCAATTTATAGCGGTGGAAGATTTAAGTTTCCAGCTTAAACAAGGAGAGTCGCTTGGTATTGTAGGTGAAAGTGGATCTGGAAAAACCAGTGCTGCACTCGCGCTTGCACGACTCATAGAGTCAACAGGTACCATTGAGTTAAATTGTATCAATCTGAATCATTTGTCTGACAAGCAATTAAGAGCACATCGAAAAGATTTTCAAATCGTTTTTCAAGATCCTTTTTCGAGTCTCAACCCAAGAATGGATGTTTTGTCATTATTAACTGAAGGGTTAAGATTAAAAAAATTGAGAAAGAGTGAAAAATTAAATCTCGCAATTCAAGCTCTTGAAGAGGTTAATCTCACAAAAGAATTTCTTCATCGTTATCCTCATCAAATGTCGGGTGGACAGCGACAAAGAGTATCACTGGCCAGAGCACTGATTCTGAAACCTCAATTACTCATTCTAGATGAGCCAACATCTGCATTAGATCGCAATACACAAATAAAATTGGTGAACTTACTTCAAGATATACAGCAAAGAACAGGAATCAGTTACATCTTTATTAGTCATGATCTGAAAATTGTGAAAGCGTTATGCCATCGAGTTATGGTGATGAAAGATGCAAAAGTTGTAGAGATTCAAGAGACAGAGCGTTTATTCAGTGCACCGATTCATGCTTATACGCAACATCTTATACAAAGTAGTTTATAAAAGTTATTTGACAAGAAGGATTGTCAATTTTAGACTGAAATTCAGGGAAGTCACGCCTAATTAGTTTTAGGTTTAGATAAGCACAAAATTGAGAACTTCAAGATGAGTAAAATTGCTGAGCCGATTCAAATTCGCAATACAACTTTCAAAAATCGCATTATTAAAGGCGCAATGAGTGAAGCTCTGGCGAATGCTGCTGGTGAACCAAATCATTTGCATACAGGCTTGTATGAGGCTTGGGCAAAAGGTGGTTTAGGGTGTTCAATCACAGGAAATGTGATGGTTGATCTGCGTGCGAAAAATGAGCCTGGTGTCGTCGTGGTCGAAAATGAGCGAGATTTACCTAAATTAAAGGCATGGGCTGACCTCGGTAAACGTTATGGTATGGTACAGCTTGTTCAATTGTCTCATCCGGGCAGACAGTGTCCTAAAGGCTTAAATAAAGAAACTGTTGCACCGTCTGCTGTTCCATTTAGTGCTATGTTGGCTACTACCTTTGCTACTCCACGGGCTCTCGAGCATGAGGAAATTCTAGATCTAATCCAACGATTTGCAACCTCTGCAGCGATTTGCGAAAAAGCGGGCTTTGAAGGTGTTCAATTACACGGTGCTCATGGATATTTAATAAGTGAATTTCTATCGCCACTGACCAATAAGCGTAATGATCAATGGGGTGGAAGCATTGAAAATCGTATGCGTTTCTTATTAGAAATTTATAAAGCTGTTCGAGCTGCAACATCCGAGAATTTTATCGTTTCAGTGAAATTGAATTCCGCAGATTTTCAACGTGGTGGAATTACTGAAGAAGAAGTGATTCAAGTATTTAAAGCTATTGATGATGCAGGTATCGATTTAATTGAAATTTCAGGTGGTACGTATGAAGCGCCCGCAATGGCAGGTGCTAAAGCTGAACAGCGTAAAGCAAGTACCATTGCACGTGAGGCTTACTTTTTAGATTTCGCAGAGAAAATACGTCAAGAAGTAAAATGCAGACTGATGGTTACAGGTGGATTCAGAACCGTAAAAGGGATGAATGATGCTTTAGAAAGTGGTGCATGTGACTTTATTGGAATTGCACGCCCGCTCGCTGTAGAAACGGATTTAACTGATCGTTTGATTGCAGGACACGATGTTAGATATGCAGTAAAACCAATTAAAACAGGGATTCCATTTATTGATAAAATGGCAATTATGGAAATTATTTGGTATGCGGCACAATTCAAAGCGATTGGTGAGGGTAATCAACCTAATCCAAAACTATCACCTTTAAAGGTTTTTCTGAATTATGCAAAAGGAAATGTGAAGGCTATCATTCAGGGTAAAGTTAATTCAAGAAAATTGGCATAGTATAAATCAATATATATAAGGAGCCTTCATGGCTCCTTATTTTATGAGGCGACTTAGAACTAAAGCGCAAGCGTTTGAAAAGGGAAAAGTATCTTAGAAACTTCTTGGGTTGCCCATAATCCGATCGCTCGTGGATGATAGTAAGGTGATAGATATGGAATTAATAATGTGAGTTTATCGTTTATATCATCTAATGAATGACATTGATGTTTGATCTGTTCGAGTTCATGTTGATTATTGTATTTTGACAGCCAGTTTTGATCTCCTGTTACGGGCATTCTTTTTAAACGAACAGTTAATGATTCCCCTTGAATCCAGTCCTTGATCAGCATCTTCTCAGTTGCATTAAACACACCAAACATTTTGCCATCACTATCGTGAATAAGTTTCCAAAAACGACTTTCTTCGACAGGCCTGTTTTTAATAATCCATTGTTTATCAATTAAGATTTGAACAAATTCAGATATTAATTCAGGTTGAGCGAGCCACTCATTAATAGACTTGCCATTGAATTGACATTTTTGGTTATGGATATGTTGACCGACAACTGCTTTTCTTTGCAGAAGTTGATAAAGGCTTTGAGTCAGATCAATTTCTTGGATGATATTTGTTGAGCTCAAGCCAAGATCATTCATTTGGAAACCCATTTTAACCAATTCAAGATATTTTGATTTATCTTGAGCTTGATGATAATGATCAATAAATGCCTGTATTGATTTTTCAGCATGTCCATTGTGTGCATTATCAATTGTAATATGAACATTAAAATAATGAGGATCAATTCCAAGTTCTGCTAACTCATAATTGGTGATTAACAGGTGTAGTGGTAATTGTTCATAACCCAAGTTAAATCCAATTACCAGTGGAAATAAATCATGTGATATATATGCGAGAGCAAGTTGAACAGCGGCTTGTTCAAAATAAATATCATCTAAATAATTAATGTACGGTTCAAGCTCGAAATGTCGTAGTAAGCTTTGATACATGCAAACATGATTTGCTTTAGCATCTCCCAAGCCAAGTTCTTCTAAGTAGATATAGCTTAGATCTTTGTTCTCAAACAAAGAGGGGTGCGTAAGAGATGAATATAGCCATGAGCCATCTGCATATTTAACTGGAGCAACTTTATATAAAAACTCTAAAGCATGAGAGATGGTTGGAAAGTAGTCACGCCCAAGGCCTGATTTTCGTTGATCTAGATAACTTTGAAATTTAGAACAAGTTTGATCATGTTCGTGTTGTATATGTTGCCTAACTTGGTCTACCTGATCAATCCATGATAAATGAGTCGTATTGAGTTGATCGAATAGTGAAAGAACATAGGTTTCAGCATATTCTGTTTTACATTCACGATTCACTTTAGGGTCTAAAAAAAACTCAACCCAGTCTTTATTTGTTTTAGGACTAATTGTATTTAATTGTGATGGGGATGCTAGGGGATTAAGTACGGTGTTGTCCAACATCATCTTCTCCAAGCGTTATTAAGGGTTTAAACCACCATAACCTGCAAAGATGATAATGTTGTTTATTTTGTGTTCTATTTTTAGGGTGACTAAGTTATAAAAAAAAGCCCAAGTCTTAAATGCTTGGGCTTTTTTATGAGATGTATCATCTCGAATATGGCGTCCCTACGGGGATTCGAACCCCGGTTACCGCCGTGAAAGGGCGATGTCCTAGGCCTCTAGACGATAGGGACAGTGCAGAAATATATTTTAAACCATGTTATTTCAATTGAAATTAATGGCGTCCCTACGGGGATTCGAACCCCGGTTACCGCCGTGAAAGGGCGATGTCCTAGGCCTCTAGACGATAGGGACTTAATAAAATCTACTTCTGAAAATTGGCGTCCCTACGGGGATTCGAACCCCGGTTACCGCCGTGAAAGGGCGATGTCCTAGGCCTCTAGACGATAGGGACGTTTCAGAGGTGGGCGTATAATAGGGTGAAAATAGGGGGGTGTCAAACGCATTTCAGCAAAAAAATTAAAAAAATGGTGTGTTCGTATGAAAATAAAACAATATTGAATTTAAAGGCTAAATTTAGATCAAATCTCCAAGAAATATTAGAAAAGCATTTGGAAAATAGGAACTGTCTAAGCAAAAAAATAGCGACCGAAGTCGCTATTTCAAAATCAAGATTTATCGTGATAAAACAGGTAATAACTGGCATAGCATACAGCAATGAACGCTAAACACCCGAAAAAGCTAATACGCATACTTGGATCAAATACCATACTTAAGCATGTGATAAAACAGAACACAAAACCTAAGATTGGGACAATTGGAAATAATGGAGCAGCAAAGCCCAGCTCTTCTTTTTTGCGCCCTTGCTTATACCAATCGCGTCTGAAATTAAATTGGCTTAAACAAATACTCATCCACACAACGACCATTGTAAAAGCAGCAATACCTAATAAATTGGTAAAAATAGTCTCAGGTGCGAATTGTTCTGACAATAAGCCTGGTAACCCACCGATCATTGTCACGATCACTGCAACATAGGGGATACCACGTGCATTCACTCTAGAAAATACTGCAGGCAGCTGCTTTTTGTAAGATAAAGACCACATCATGCGTGACGCAGCAAACAAACCAGAGTTAGCAGCTGATAATAAAGCGGTAATAATTACAAAACGGATGATATCTTCTGCATAGGGAATACCAATATGCTGGAAAACAGTCACAAATGGAGAGCTACTCACACCTTCAGCAGCTAAGCCAGCTTCTTGATGTGGAAGAAGTGACGTCACTACAATGATCGTACCTACGAAGAAAATCAACAGACGAAAAATCGCTGTATTAATCGCTTTAGGAACATTTTTAGCTGGGTCTTTAGTTTCACCAGCAGCAACCCCAATTAATTCTGTTCCAGAGAATGCGAAGTTTACGATAAGCATCGTAGCAAAAATTGGGAATAGACCTTCAGGGAACCAACCTTGAGCAGTTAAATTGCTAAATAAAGGTGCAGTTTCGTAACCTTGATAGCCAATTACGCCAAAAATTGCGAGTAGGCCTAAGAGAATAAATGCAACAACAGTAATAACTTTAACTAATGCCAGCCAAAATTCAGATTCTGCGAACCATTTTGTGGAAATCATATTTAAAACAAATACGAATACACCAAAGACTATAGTCCACATCCACATGGAACTATCTGGGAACCATTCCTGCATGAGGAGGGCGGCGGCTGTAAACTCAGTTCCTAAAGTAACCGACCAAGTTAACCAATATAACCAAGTGATGGTATAGCCAGTTCCTGGTCCAATATATCTTTTGGCATAAGCACCAAACGAACCAGACTCAGGCATATGAACGGCAAGCTCACCTAAACACAGCATAACCATGTAGGCGATAATCCCGCCAAGGATATAAGAAATAATGGCACCTACAGGCCCCGTTTGTGCAATGACTTCACCCGAACCTAAGAAAAGTCCAGTACCGATTGCGCCGCCAAGCGAAATCATAACCAGATGTCGAGTACTCATAGCGCGTTGTAAAGGCGCAGAATTGCCCTGATGCGAAGCATCATTCGGAGATGAGTGCATAGGATTGAAAATTCGAAACAAATGAAGCGAGTTATTGTAGTGAAAAACTACAATTCTTCAATGAAATAATAGTAATTTTGAATATTGAGTGATCGTATGAAACGATAATGGCGTCCCTACGGGGATTCGAACCCCGGTTACCGCCGTGAAAGGGCGATGTCCTAGGCCTCTAGACGATAGGGACGTTGCGAGGTGCTTGTATATTAAGGATAGACATTTCAATTGTCAAAAGCTTCGTATCAAAAAAAGTTTTAATCGTTCATACATTAAGCAAAAACAATCAATTAGTTTTAATTTTGATTAAACTGACAACAATAAGATTTTTCATGTATTTAAATAACATGGAGAGAAGGTCCTCACTATAAAAAAACGATCAGCTTTATATTCATCATATCAAAACAGCCATCTGTAAAATTTGATAAGATGACGTGGTAAGACAACGAAGGAAAGAGGCGTGTTGCCATTTAAACTCTGGGTCGATGCTGATGCATTACCTAAAATTTTGCGTGAAGTCATTTTAAGAGCTTCTGATCGTTATCAACTTGAAGTAACTTTTGTCGCCAATCAAAATGTAGGAATAACTCCTTCTGTTCGTATTAATTCAATACAGGTGATGAGTGGAGCAGATCAAGCTGATAAAGAAATTATCGAACGTATGAAAGAACATGATATTGTCATGACGCAGGATATTCCTCTAGCAGCTCAAGTCATCGAAAAGGGTGGCGTTGCAATTCATCCACGTGGTGAAATTTGGACAGAAGCTAATATTAAGGCACGATTACATTTGCGTGATTTCATGGAAACTTTGAGAGGGGCTGGCGTTCAAACCGGTGGACCACCGCCAATTTCAGAAAGAGATAAACGTGAATTTTCAAGTGCTTTGGATCAAACGATTCAAAAACAAAAAAGAAAAACTGCCTGATTTATCTTATCAATCGAGTTCACATGCCAGAAAAATCTAAACTTATGCTCATTTATGCCTTATTGGTCATCATCTGGGCAACAACTCCACTTGCGATTGTGTGGAGTGTAGAAGATATTTATTTAATGTGGGCATTGGTGATTCGATTAGGCTTGGCACTGCCTATCGCGGCATTGCTTCTCATTGTTTTAAAGGTAAAATTTCCTTTAAATTCAATTGCATTGCATAGTTATTTTGCTGGTTCATTTAGCTTGATTGGTTCACAATTTTTTACTTATGTAGCTACTGAGTATCTAAGTTCTGGCATGATTGCACTGATGTTTGGATTAGCACCAATTATGGCAGGGCTTATTGGAAAATTTATCTTTCAACAAGATTTCCATAAGCTGCAATGGTTAGGAATGATCGTCGCGATTACTGGGCTCGTAGTGATCAGTTTTACTGGATCATCACAACATATCCATCCCATTGGAATTGGTTTAATGTTGCTTAGCGTTTTTTCATACGCAATGTCAATTTTTTGGGTAAAAAAAATAAATGCTGATGTAGCACCGATGGCACAGGCGACAGGTTCAATACTTGTTTCTACCTTTGTTGCATGTTTAATTGTGCCATTTATATGGAAATATTTACCTACTGAATTACCTTCAATGAAGTCATTACTTGCGATCATATATTCTGTTGTTATGGCTTCATTAGTGGCTATGTTTTGTTATTTCTATTTGGTCAAAAAAATCCAACCGACGACATTGTCACTGACAAATGTAATGACTCCAGTTCTAGCACTTGGTGTAGGCGCTGCATTTAATCATGAGAAATTAACGCTAGGTATGATACTGGGAGCAATGATCCTACTTCTGGGATTGTTTATGTATTTTTATCGGGATATAGAAGCGAATCAGAAATTTAAACAAAAAGTATTAAAGCCTTAAGTTGGATGCTCAGCGATTCTGTGAGTTTTTTAAATGCTTCAAGGCTTCTGTTAACTTTACTTTGTCTTGGGGATGTAACGTTAGAAAATATGCACCGGTTCTAAACAGCCCATTTTCTTCTTGATTGCTGTAGACAACTTGTGCAGTTGCAGCGATATGAAAATCATTTTCAGGGTGACTCAATGTGATGTGTATATAGGTTTGTTCAGGGATATGTTGCTCAGCATAAAAACTAAAACCCGTTTCAGACAAATTGACTTGAGTAGGTACTGGTAACATGGTTTGTACAATAGAGTCGTAAAGTGAGCCCGTAATCAGGTTTAATTTTTGATTAAATAAGGATAATATCCGAGCAATTTGTTGATCTTTTTGATTTAATTGTTCTAATTCGTACATAAGCGCATGATCAAATTGATCTAATTCTGCAAGTAAGAGAAAATAGCGCGGTAGTACAAAATTTGAATCATAGGGATCATTCAAAGCGACATCTTTAGTGATGATCTGATAATTTATTCTTAAGGCAGCATCAATACGTGACATGACGCGTCTTTCAATATTGCCACTTTGATGCTGAAGATTTTCCATTAAAACACCTCGGACTAGATGGTATGTTTAAACCGATCTCGCTGTATATAGGGTTGAGATACACTCGCGCACGGCGAAGTAATCACTTTATTTCTTTTATTGCTTTAGTTTCCATGATCGGTCTGACTTTGGGCGTCGCTGTTCTCATTACTGTGTTATCTGTAATGAACGGTTTCGATCGTGAATTAAAAAACCGTGTCTTGGGAATGGTACCTCAAGCGACTGTTTCCTCTACACAAATTCTAACAGACTGGCCTGAGCTTGCAAAGAAAATAGACCAACATGAACATGTGACGGGTGTTGCACCTTTTACACAGTTGCAGGGGATGTTAACAGCCCAAGGACAGGTTGCAGGGATAATGGTCACGGGTATTGAGCCTGACTATGAAAAAAATGTATCTATTATTCAAAATCATATGGTTCAAGGCGACCTCAACTCATTAAAGAAAGGTGAGTTCGGGATTGTTTTGGGCAAGCAGATGACGGATGCTTTAGGTTTAAGTCTCAATGACAATGTAACATTGGTATTACCTGAAGCGACACCATCACCCGCTGGCGTTGTTCCACGATTTAAACGTTTTAAAATTGTCGGTATTTTTAGTATTGGTGCGGAAGTGGACTCGATGATGGGTTACATCGCGCTAAACGATGCTTCGACACTGTTGAGACTGCCGGATGGTGCACAAGGTATCCGTATGAAGCTAGATGATATCTTCAAAGCACCACAAGTCGCTGAAGAAGTTGTTATGGATTTACCAGGCAATTTCTATCCATCAAATTGGACTTATACGCACGGCAATCTCTTTAGTGCCATTCAGATGGAAAAAGCAATGGTCAGCCTTTTACTTTTCCTGATTGTCTTGGTTGCAGCATTTAATATTGTATCTTCATTGGTGATGGTGGTTACTGATAAAAAATCCGACATTGCTATTTTAAGAACCTTAGGTGCTTCACCAGCAACGATCACTAAGATTTTTATGGTACAGGGTACGGTGATTGGTGTTGTAGGAACACTGGCAGGAGCAGCACTAGGTATCATCTTTGCAACGAGCATCAGTGGATTTATTGGCTGGTTGAACACTGCTTTTGGACTAAATTTGTTCGATGCATATTTCATTAACTATTTACCATCGTATCTACGTTGGCAAGATGTGGTGGTGATTGTTAGCTTATCACTAGCGCTAAGTTTCCTTGCAACAATTTATCCAGCGCTGCGTGCTGCCAAAGTTCAACCAGCAGAGGCTTTACGCTATGAGTAATATTGTCTTAGAAGCCAAAAATATTCATAAACATTTTACAGATGGTAAATCAACTGTTGAAGTGATTAAGGGATTGGATTTAGTTGTTGAGCAAGGACAATTTGTTTCAATTGTTGGATCAAGTGGTTCGGGTAAGAGTACGCTGTTACATGTATTAGGGGGGCTTGATCGTCCGTCCGAAGGTGTAGTGATGCTTAATGGTCAGCGTTTTGACACTTTAGGCGAAGCTGAACGCGGTTTCCTACGTAATGAACACCTCGGATTTGTGTATCAATTTCACCATTTACTTCCTGAGTTTACGGCTTTAGAAAATGTATCAATGCCGCTGATGTTACGTAAAGATGCAAATTTTAAAGAAGTAAAAGAACGTGCAGAATATTTGTTGAATAAAGTGGGTTTATCACATCGTTTAACGCATAAACCAGGTGAGTTATCTGGCGGTGAGCGACAACGCGTTGCGCTTGCACGGGCTTTAGTGGCTCAACCTAAATTGATGATGGCAGATGAGCCTACTGGAAATTTAGATCGTAAGACTGCCGTCACAATTTTTGAATTGCTTTCCGATCTGCGTAAAGAATTTAATATGGCAATGCTCATCGTGACCCATGATGAGCAGCTCGCACAAACTGCTGATAAGATTTTGCATATGCAAGATGGATTGTGGGTATAGCCTAAAAATCCGATTAACAGTCTTGTTAAAGCCCACTTAGGTGGGCTTTAATCTATTTAAGAAAAATAAACATAAAAGTTAGATGTTTTTAATATTTATTCTCATCTTTTGGATCATTGGTGTTGCTACGATCAGCTTTCAGGGTGAAGTTGAATATTCAACTCTCTTGCTGGGTATGGCAAGTATCATTTTGATCATGGGTTACTTTGTACAATTAATGAGGCAACCTGATCGATTCATTTATCCTCACACCTCAAGTATTGTCCAGTCATCATCAAGAATGCTTGTGCTAACGGGAATTTGTCTGATCACATTTGTTTTGGGGCATCAACATGCAAAAACAGCCTTACACGATTGTTTAGATAAACGTGTTCAATATATTGAAGAAAAAGAAATAGTTGTTTATATCAATAAAATTAATCAGCTGAAAATGGATCAGGAAGGTCGATCAATACAGCAGCCTGCGCAGGTGATCGACAAGAAGCAAGGACAATCTCAAACGCTATTATTATATTTGCGAGAGTCAAAACTTGATACGACATTAGAACTTGGGCGCTATTATAAAGTTACGGGAAAATTAAGACCCGCACATAGTTATGCAGTAGATGGGGTCTTTGATCAAGAGAAATGGTTGTTGCAGCAAAATATAGCTGGAACAATGCGTGTAGATTGGATCGTACCTGTAAGTGAAGCGGTGTTATATTCTGAAGGTTATTTATCTTCAACCGATGTGCATCGGAGCCTTATCGCACGATTGAGCCTGAGCATTGAAAAAGCACGTTTAGCTTTTAGGGATGATATCGAACAGGGAGTATTCAGGAATAAGGGTTTGCTAGTCGCGTTACTCACAGGTGATAAGAGTCTACTGACGGAGCAACAAGAAGAATTATTTAAAAAACTAGGCATTACGCATTTATTGGCTATTTCAGGTCCACATGTTCTAATTTTTGCTGGCTTATTATCGTGGTTCATGGGGTATCTTGTATCAATTTTTCGTCCTCATATTTTTCTAAAAGTTCCCAAAACATATTTACTTTTAATCCCTTTCGTATGTGGGGTAATTATTTATAGTTTTTTTTCAGGGCTCGAAATTCCTGCACTAAGAACTACATTGTCAGTTTGTCTAATTAGTATCGCTATTTTATTCAAATTTAAGATTAAGCCTTTTGTGCTATTACTTATAAGTGCGAGCTTAATGCTCTATTTAGACCCTTTTAGTATTTTATCTGCTGCATTTTGGCTTTCTTACGGCGCATGTTTGATTTTGATTCGTGTATATCAAACGATCGCTAATGAACAGCAAAACACTGCTTTAATCAACAAATATCATTTTCTAGATAAAGCAAAAATGTATCTTAAAATACTTTTGCAATCCCAATGGAAAATATTTATTGCACTGATACCACTCACTTTACTGATATTTCAACAGATTTCTTTACTTGCGCCATTTGCTAATTTAGTTGCTGTTCCAATGATTGGGACCTTGATCGTGCCATTGGAAGTACTGGGCTATTGTCTTAGCTATATTCCTTTTGTTGGTCAATTTTTATTTCATCTGGCTGATGTATTGATATCGGTTCTTTTGGTGCTACTGACTAAGCTGGGAGCAATATTAGACAATCCATTGAAATGGGTAGCGTTAACGAAAGCACAAATGTTATTGCTCGTTTTGGCAGTATTCATGTTCTTTATGCCAAAGAATGTAATCCCTCGATTATGGATACCCGTATTAGGTGTGGCATTGCTGATGCCTAAACGTGATGATGGATACGATATCATTGAAATTTTGGACATAGGGCAGGGGCAGTCCATACTCTTACAGTCATCAGGGAAAACTGCTTTAGTTGATACAGGCGGGAGCTTTGATGAGAATACATTTAGTATCGGAGAAAATGTAGTTGTCCCTTTCTTAATTCAACGTGGCATATCAAAATTAGATCAAGTTTTTATCAGTCATCTTGATCAAGATCATGCTGGAGCATACCGCACTATTGGAAAACATATACAAATTGATCAAGTTATCTCAAATGAAAAAGATGATAGGTTTCAGTATGTTGAATTTGATTATTGTCGACAGCATCAACAGGTACAATTGGGTAAGATCAATATACAATTTCTTTCACCAGTTGAATCACAATTAAATTTTGTCAGTCAAAATCGTAATGAGCTTTCTTGCGTAATATATCTGACATTACCCTATGCTAACGATTTTAAGCATATTCTGATTATGGGGGATGCAGGGTGGGAGACAGAGTATCGTATTTTAAAGCAGTATCCTGAACTTAGAGTAGATATTTTAATCTTAGGACACCATGGCAGTCGACATAGTTCATCTTACGACTTTTTAAAAAATACCAAACCTAAAATTGCCATTGCATCGGCTGGTTTTGATAACCGCTATAATCATCCACATCCTGTTGTCAAAGAGCGTTTAAAAGCGCTTAATATTCCGCTACTCGATACCCAATCGAAGGGCAGCATTCGAATGACCTTCGATAAAAACGGAGATGTACAATTTCGATATCATCGAGATCAAAAAGCGTGGTTAACTCGGAATATCCCCATAGATTAACTTGCTTTTCTGACTTGTTCTATTTTTGCTCTGGCTTGTTCTGCAGGGATACGATAAATGTTATGTAGATCAGGATTTGCACGGAAACGTTTGTAGCTCCAATGAGCATGTTCAGGATAACGATGAATCAGGCTTTCTATTGCACGGTGAATTACTAACGTTCCATCAGCGGGAGTGCCTTCATAAATCGAAGCATCCATTGGTTCAATAAATACATCAAAATCTTCAGTTTCATTGCGAATTGCATAGACCAAAAGGCCTTTGGCTTTAGTTTTTTGGATGAGTTTGGCACTTAAATTACTGGACTCGAGTGGTATGCCGAAATAATCGATCATTTCACCACCGTGTTTAGGATTGTGATCTGGAAGAATCACAGTTGTCCCCCCTAATTTAAGGGCTTTAAAAATTTGTCTTATACCACTCTCATCTGTAGGGACTAAAGTTGCTTGTTCTCGACTACGAGCCTGGCGCACAAATTGATCTGCTTCTTCATTCTTGATGGGTTTATACATGATGGTCATCTTAGTATATTGTGCGAACCACGCATTCATGACTTCCCAGGTACCAAAATGTGGTGCGAGTAAAATAATACCTTTCTTTTCAGCCATTGCTTCATGAAAATATTCAGCACCAGTGACATTGCGTATTCGTGAAATATTGGTTTCGTTTGAGCTTCCCCAAATACTAAAAAATTCCATATAAGATTGAAGTTCGTTTCTTACCGCTGCACGAGTCACTAAATGTTTTTCTTCATCAGAAAGATGTGGTAAGCAAATGTCGATATTGAGGCGGATGGTATTCGTAGTTTTTGTAATTTTTAGCGTATTAATCAGCCCTGCAAGCATTTTTGCAAAAAAACGAGAAAAACGAATCGGACGGCGACTGAAGAAATTTAACAGGCGGGTTGTGGTCGATGTTTTGGTTTCAGGCATTAGATTCAAAATTTGGTAAGTTCATAGAATATTGTGATTTGGGTTTATTATATGTTAAATCTTGACTTATAAATAGTTTGACCTCATTCCTTGTATATAATGTCAGCTTAAATTTAATTTGGATGGTATGTATGTCCGCTTGGCCGCCTGAACCACAAAATGAAAATCAAAAACCAAATAACCAACCGAACGGAAAAGAATGGCAAATTTTAGAAAAAGCTGTTCTCGCATCTGTAGAAGAACAGAGACGTGCAAGACGTTGGGGAATCTTTTTTAAATTTCTTACTTTCGCATATCTGTTATTTATAGTTTTGGTCATGGGGAAAAGTTGTTCAACGACTTCCACTGATAGTGCGGTGTCATCACAGCATATTGCTACAGTCGATATTGTAGGAACGATTGCTGCAGACCAGCAAAGTGTGAATAGTGCAGATACGATCAAAGGTTTGAAAAAAGCATTTGAAAGCAAGCAATCGCAAGCTGTTGTTTTAAATATTAACTCTCCGGGTGGATCTCCAGTTCAGTCTGATGAAATTTGGCAAGAGATCCAATATTTAAAGTCGGTTTATAAAGATAAAAAACTTTATGCATTAATTGGTGACACAGGTGCTTCAGGTGCATATTACATTGCGTCTGCAGCTGATGAAATTATTGTTAATCCATCAAGTTTAGTCGGCTCAATTGGCGTCATTATGCCAAACTATGGAGTGAGTGGTTTGATGCAAAAACTTGGCGTTGAAGATCGCACCATGACTTCAGGTGAGAACAAAGCATTGTTGTCGATGACACAACCAGTTGATCCTGCACAACGTGCACACGTACAAGGTATATTGGATAATGTTCATCAACATTTTATTGATGCAGTCAAAAAAGGTCGTGGCAATAAATTGAAATCGCAAGACCCTGCTATATTTTCAGGTTTGTTTTGGACTGGTGAGCAGGCTGTGAAGCTCGGTATTGCAGATCGGATTGGCAGTATTCACACACTGAAACGCGAATTAAAAGTCGAAAAAACGGTAGATTATACTATTCAACGTAGCCCCTTTGATTCTGTGCTTGGACGACTTGGAAGTGAAATTGGTCAAGGTTTTGCTTCTTCAATTTCCAAGCAGATTCAATCTGAGCAGGTGAATCGAATCCAATGAAACCATTGATCCATTTTGCTCATGCCAACGGGGTTCCATCGAAAGTTTATCAAAAATTTTTTGATGCTTTGTCTGATCAATTCGATGTGATTTATACGACCAATCTTGGTGTTGATCAACGTTATCCTGTAGATCAACACTGGGAAAGTATGACACAGCAAGTGATTGATAATATTGTTCAGAAATCCCATGGTCGTAAAGTGATTGGTATCGGGCACTCCTTAGGAGGAGTTTTGACGTTCAAAGCTGCGTTGAAATGCCCAGAACTTTTTAGTCAAACTATTCTTCTCGATCCACCTCTCATTATGGGGGTGGAATCATTTGCTATGCATATTGCAAAGTCTTTGAAGTTAAAAGCAGTGGATCAAATGTCGCCAGCGGCATTGTCTAAACGTCGACGTGATCATTGGGATAGCCGAGAGCAAGCTGCAACATTACTTCGACCCAAAGCATTATATGCAGCATTTGATGAGCAATGTTTTAATGACTATATTCAATTTGCATTAGTTGAAGATCCAACGCGTGGCGGCGTTGAATTGGCGATTCCAAAATCTATTGAAGTGGATATTTTTAGAACCAATCCTTCATTATGGTGGCTGCCTCAACCTAAGCTCAAAGTTCCAACTCAATTAATTGTTGCTTCTGAAGGTCCATTCTTAGCACGTAAATTCCCTCATAAAGTGAGGAAAAAGTTTGGTGTGCCTTTTAGTATTTTTGAAGGTGGACACATGTTCCCACTTGAACATCCTGAGCAATTAGCTGCGCATTTAAAAACTATTTTGACGCCACTAAAAAACGCAGCCTAAGCTGCGTTTTTTAAATCAAATATGACAGAACTGTATTGGATCTTTCAAAATTTGATTTTTATAGTGCACGCCTTCGGATGTGACTTGAATGGTTTGATTACAAATCCATTCTACAACTTGAGGATAAATTAAATGTTCAAGTTGATGTACACGATCTGCTAAAGATGCAACATTATCATGGTGAGAAACTTTGAGTACGCCTTGAGCAAGTGCTTGACCTGCATCTAGTTCTGCAGTGACATAATGTACTGTGCAACCATGCCATAGATCACCAGTATTTAATACACGTTGATGTGTATGCATTCCTTTGTAATTTGGCAGTAGAGAAGGGTGGATATTGATCATTTTACCCTCCCATGCTTTAACGAACTTAGCACTTAAAATACGCATAAAGCCCGCTAAAACTACAAGATCAGCTTCCCAGTCGAGCAGTTGCTGATGCATAACATCATCAAACGTTTCACGGTCTGGGAAGTTTTTGTGTTCAATCACTGCAGTTGCAATGTTGGCATGAGTAGCACGCTCAAGTGCGTAAGCATCAGGTTTATTCGAGATCACACCGACAATTTGACCTGAAAGGTTTGCATCAATTAATGCTTGTAGGTTTGATCCGTTACCTGATACTAAAACAGCAATTTTAATCATGTTTTAACAATAAACTGATTAAGCGAAGATCACACGAATTTTTTCGTCTGCACCTTCGACAGATTCAGCATTGTCAACAATGTGGCCCATTGTCCATGCTTTTTCACCGAGTTGATTTAAGAATTCAACTGTTTTATCAGCTTCAGCAGCATCAACAACTAGAACCATACCTACGCCACAGTTGAATGTGCGGTACATTTCAAATTGTTCTACACCACCTTCACGTTGAAGAAGTTTGAACAGTTCAGGCCATTCCCAAGAAGATTCGTTTACTACAGCTTGAGCACCATTTGGTAATACGCGAGGTAAGTTACCTGGTAAACCGCCACCTGTGATGTGTGCCATCGCGTGAACATCAACCTGTTTGAGAAGCTCTAGAATTGGTTTAACGTAGATACGAGTTGGCTCCATTGCGACATCAGCAAGTGGACGACCATCAACAATTTGAGTTAAATCAACATTTTTTACATCTAAAATTTTACGAAGAAGAGAGTAGCCATTAGAGTGTGCGCCGCTTGAAGCAACACCAACTAATACATCACCAGCTTTAACTTTAGAGCCATCAATAATTTTACTTTGTTCTACAACACCTACACAGAAACCAGCTAAATCGTAATCTTCACCTTCATACATGCCTGGCATTTCAGCAGTTTCACCACCGACCAATGCACATCCAGCAAGCTCACAACCTTGACCGATACCTGTCACTACATTTGCTGCGACATCAACATTGAGGTGACCAGTTGCGTAGTAATCAAGGAAGAAGAGTGGTTCAGCACCACAGACAAGTAAATCGTTCACACACATTGCAACCAAATCCTGACCAATTGTGTCATGACGGTTTAAATTCAATGCTAAACGTAATTTTGTACCAACACCGTCTGTGCCAGATACGAGAACAGGTTCTTCATAACCTTTAGGAATTTTACAAAGTGCACCGAAGCCACCAAGACCGCCCATTACTTCAGGACGAGTCGTGCGTTTAGCGACAGATTTGATACGATCGACTAACGCGTCGCCCGCCTCAATGTCGACACCTGCATCTTTGTAGCTTAAACCAGTGTTTGGGGTAGAAGTTGAGTTGCTCATATTGAAGTCTCCGCATTCGCGCGGGGATTATAACCTGAATATACGAAACTCTTATGTTATTTATGCACTAAAATGTTATCTTTACTAAAATATTTTCCTTTACATAACGAATAATCTTAAAAAAGGCGAGTTTCTATGGTAGATCGTACCCTACGCCGTGTTTTTATCCTTGCAGGGATAGCTTTATTTCTCTGGATTTTATACTTATTAAAACCGGTCGTAATCCCATTTATTGGTGCATTTTTAATAGCTTATCTTTTCAGTCCATTGGTTGATCGATTGCATAAGATAGGTTTACCTCGTTGGTTGTCTATCAGTTTGGTATTTATTGGTATTGGCGTCGTGATCACATGGGCAATGTGGTATTTGGTTCCATTAATTTGGGAACAGCTAATGTATGCTAAATCCAGTATCCCGAAAGTAGTTCATTGGGTAAATTATAGCTTCTTACCGTGGTTATCAGATACTTTCAATATAGTGCCACTAGAATTAGATGTAGACCAGATTTCAGCAGCTGTTATGGAGTATGTTCAAACCAATTATAGTGCTGACAGTATCCAAGCGATGGCACTCAAATTGGCACAATCTGGTCTGAATTTTATTCAAATTGGTGGGACAATTGTACTGATTCCAATTATTGCATTTTACTTCCTCTTAGATTGGGATCGAATGCTGAATAGTTTACGTCGGCTCATTCCACGCCCTTATGAAGCTTCAACGCTTGAAATCGTAGGTGAATGCCATAGCGTACTAGGCGCATTTGTAAAAGGACAATTCCTCGTGATGATCCTTTTGGGGATTGTTTATGCCGTTGGTTTACAATTGATTGGTCTGGAAGTTGGTTTGATTATTGGCATGATTGCAGGCTTGGCAAGTATCATCCCATATTTAGGATTTGCAGTAGGAATTATTGCTGCCGTGATCGCAACTTTCTTTCAATTTGGTATGGATTGGACTCAACTCCTTTTAGTTGCAGTGGTGTTCATGGTAGGGCAAGCTGTTGAAGGTTATGTGCTTCAGCCATTCTTATTGGGAGATAAAATTGGTCTTTCTCCAGTAGCGGTCGTATTCGCTGTATTGGCTGGTGCACAATTGGCTGGTTTCTTGGGTATGTTGATTGCATTACCTGTTGCAGCTGTAATCGTTGTACTGCTCCGACATGCACGTGACACTTATGAAAGGAGTACAATTTATGGTACGCCAGCTGTTGCCGTAGCTGATCATGGTGGTGGTGAAATTACAATCCAAACCGATCAGGTTGATATTGAGCTTGATCTCAAACCACAATCAATCAATAATCAACAAGATATTGCAACATCTGAAAAAATCGATGTGCAGAAACAAAATAAAGAACCTTAAGGTGACCAAGCATTTATGCGGCAACTGCAACTTGATATAGAACCTCAACTTGATGCACGGATCAGTGATTTTTCCGGCCCAGGTTGGGGACCCGTCATTGATGCAGTTCGCCAACTTCATGCTGGATTAATGAATCGATTTTACCTTTATGGCGGTGCGGGCACAGGTAAGAGTCACTTATTAACTGCGATATGTGACTCATATCTAGATGTTGGGAAATCTGCAATTAAAGTTTCATTGCTAGAATTGCTCGATGCTCCAATTGAGGCGATTACTTCATTGGATCGTTATGATTTGGTCGCTCTAGACGATATTGAAGCGATTAGTGGTGTACCGCATTGGCAAAAGGCGGTATTTCATTTAATAAATAATAATAATGATGGTGGAGGACAACTAGTCTTTTCATCTAGATCTGCGCCAATTGAATTGAAACTTGAATTACCAGATCTTCAGTCGAGATTAACTCAAGCGGTGAGTGTTAAAGTGCCAACAGGTCAATCCTACGCTGACCGCTATGCCTTATTACATTCTGTGTTAGATCGTAAAGGTGTGCATTTTGATCCTTTAATTATTGATTATCTGCTGACCAATGGCCCGATACAGACCAGTACCTTATTACAAACGGTTGATCAATTATCAAAGTTACTACAGGGTGAAAAAGTTAAGCTATCCAACGCAACCCTTAAGCAAATCTACGCGCTCATCGATCAGTATAGTGCTTAAATGCTTTTTAAATGTTATTCAAAACTCAAAATGTAGATTTTATCTGAACTCGGCAATTTTTTACTTAAAAATAATTGAGAATTCTAAAAATTTGTGACAGATTATTCAAAATGGACAAATAGCGCTACATAATTAAAGTTCGCTACTTAAAAAAATAAAGAAAAATTAAGGAGATGGTAATGCTCAGACGGGGCTTAGGTCTTGTATTGTTGTGTGCAACAGGGCATGTATTCAGTGCAGATATTGTGGTTACGACTACTGAAGATATCACCAAAAATGATGATCAATGTTCGTTGCGTGAAGCAATTGAATATATTAATCAGGGTAAACCTGAAGCAGGTCTCAATGGCTGTGGTGGTAAAGATGCCACAGATAATATTATCCTATCTACGAAAGAATATCTCCTAAACGAGCAAGTTCGCATCTCTAAACCGATGGTTTTTAGAACGCAGTATGAAACTACCATTGTCGACGATATTCCTGGTACAAAAAATGCCGTCATAACAATGAAGGGTACTGATAGAATTTTCCATATTGAGCGAATTCGTCCTAAAGCTGATGATGAAATTAGAGATGCTGCAATTGGTGTGGAATTTTACGAAATTACCTTGCAAGGTTGTACGGCATCTGTATGCAAAGACAAAGGTGGATTAATTCTCAATTATGAACGGCTAAAATTTGATAAAAGCCATCTTATCAATGGCAAAGCAAATTTTGGTGGTGCGATTTATAATGTTGAATCATTTATTGAATCCGAAACTAGCAAAATTCGTTCCGCGCGAGTGAATCTAGTTAATTCGTTACTGGAAAACAATCAAGCACAACAAGGTGCTGTTTTGTATAGTGAATTTCCTGATTTTGACATTAGTGCTTCTGTTATTAAAGGTAATAAAACAACAGATTCAGAAGGTTTCGCAATTTATAGCCATAAAGTGTTGAGTGAAGATGAAACTAAGCTGACCAATCTCAATTATGCCAAAGTGACCAATTCAACAATTTTTAATAATAAGGGCTATATTATCAATGTTAAGGATGGTATTGCACTTAATAACAATACGCTGGTCTTTAATGATTTTGGATTGATTTTTAATGCGCCGTTTAAGAAGGCATTGCTTACTAACAATATAATTGCAAAAAATGGCAATCGAGACTGTCGTGTAGAGACTGCAATAGATCAATCAAATTTAAACAATAATTTATATGGTTTTGGTTGTGAGGGCACAGCTTCAGAAAAACTGGGCGAGCGCACATTATTAGCTGGGACTGATGTAGAAGGTGAATGTGATGTTAATTCATCTGGCATTTTATGTCCGTTCAAAGTCTATTCTGGCTATGCTTTAGGATATTTCCGCCCAAGAGTGTTGCCTAGTTATCGACAATTGACAGATTCTCCGATCATTAATCGTGGACCAGATTCAAATGGTACATCATGTGAAACAGTTGATCAGCGTGGCAACGCACGTAAGGATCGTATTTTGTGTGATCGAGGCGCAATCGAACTGATTCAGTCAAGTACGTCTTCAGGTAGATTTGGCAAAGATATATTTTACGGAGAAATTGTTAAGTTAAATATTAATGATTTTCTAGGCGATGGTGAGCTAATACCTGCTAGTCAATGTGATGCCTTAGTCGGACCTCATCCCAAAAAAGAAGAATGGCAAGCGGGCTGTATGATCATCCAACAAAATAATTCTCCAAGTAAAGGTAAAGCTGAACTACTCCAAAATGGGGAGTTTACTTATACGCCTCAAGGGAATTGGCACGGAACTGATGATTTTAAAGTTTTGGTCGTTGTTTCTACACGTCAATTGAATGAGTCAATGAATCCTTATATTGAAATTCCAACTGTCATTAAACAAGACCCCAGAGATACTTATACAAGCGATAAAGTAAAAACTTCTGGTGGGGGACTAGGTCTAATCTCCGTATTAGGTCTGATGACTTTAATCGCGATACGTAGAAAAAAATAATAAGGGAATCGTATGTTGAAAAGTAGAAAAGCTTTTTTGACCTTAGCAGTCCTTTCTGCAATGTCCTTGATGGCTGCTGAAGATACAATAATTCATGTCACTACCTTTGATGATGAAGACGGTACTAATGATGCAAAGTGTTCACTCAGAGAAGCGTTGACGGCTGCTTCGACTAATCGAGCTTATGGAGGTTGTGCTAAAGGTAATACGGATCGAGTACAAACTGACATTATTCAGCTTGAAGCTGGTACCTATAGCTTGAATGCAGAGCTTCAGCCAACTTCTTCAGTGATAATTAGGGGAAAAGAGCCTGTCGATTATTCCAAACCGAATGTCATTTCAAATAGTTATCCTGCGCAAACTAAAATTCAAACTATAATTAATGGTCAAAATACACATCGCATTTTCAATACGACCAATCTAAATCGACCAAGTTTGAGTTTAAGAAATATAGAGCTGAGAAATGGTAAATCATCTACCAACGGTGGCGCTTTGCTATTGGGCGGCGAGACTGATTTATATAATGTAAATATCACTAGCTCTTCTGCATTAAGAGGTGGAGCGATATTTTTGAATGACAGTGATAGCTCTTTAAGTTATTCGGTCGGTTGGGTGAGTGGTAATACAGCTCAGCAAGGCGCTGTTATAGCGATGTCTTGTTTGGATAATCTTGTGTTCACACGCCGTAAGATTGATTTATCCCGTATGTCTATTACCGAAAATGGAAATACAGCTTCAAACAGTTTATTCTCATTTTGTGGTGAACCTACAGCTCAATTGCAAGCAAATACAATCTCTTCCAATGTATTAAATACTACACAAGGTCAAATTTTTCAATTTAGTGATCGTTTAACAGATGGGGGTCAAATAAATTTGAGTCCCAATTCTATTTTGAAGCTCGATAGTAATACGATTATCGCGAATACCGCGCGATCTGTGCTTTGGTATGGAAATACAGGTGCAAAAGCCTTAAATCATAATGTGATAGGTTTTAATCAGGCTAAAGCCTGTATATATAGTCACGGTGATGTGAGCCAAGTTGAGTCAGCAGGTATTGAATTATTGGCAAATGCTATTCCACTGAGTAATCCATCTATAGACTGTGATCTACCAGCAAAAGCGTCAGAAAATGCTCAAAAAAATAGTCTTGATGTTAGTCAATTGAGTATCAATGATCTGTTTTCAACATCGTTACCGGTTAATGATGAGAATACTAACTTTCATCCTGTCTTTTTTCCGAAGATTAATTCTAGTGGTACAGATTTAGTTGATTTTGGTACTGATGGTTGTTCGCTGCTTGATCAACGAGGTATTAATCGGATTGGATTGGACTCGCTCAACAGTTTAGATGCGACTCCCAATACTTGCGATATTGGTGCGATAGAAACCTTAAAGTTGACTGTTTCCAATTTAAGTAAAGCAAATGAATCATTGGTTCAAATAAAGAAATCAACTGAGAATAGAATTAAAGCATTCGAAGATGCTATTGCCGATCCTGAAACCAAAGAAGAAGTGATTGATTATTATAATAAGGAGCTCACTGAACAAAAAGCATTTTTGAATGAGTTAAATAATCTTAATCAATATCGTCCAATTTTGTTCGATCCATTTAAATTGAATTTACCAGATGAATTTGTTTCTCCTGATGGTAAGGTGCGAAAAATTGAGCATCTTAATGTTGATAATTATGATGTCAAAGTTGAGGTTGTGGGAGTTGGGAAATTAGATATCGATAAAACATTCTTAGGTAAGTTTGATGATCGGTTGAAATGTGAGTGGAAACCGCAGCTTAAGCAGATAGTCATGTATAGAACAGATGGTCGCATAACACCGAGTGGAGACTCTGAATTCTGTACATATACGCTTACTTCAAAAAGCGACAGTAAAAAAACATCAAGTGCATATTTAATTGGTAATTTTATCAATATCGTGCCAACTGTTCCTGAACGTGTGGAATATACAATCAATCCAAAAAAATCGACTCAAATCAGTGTAAATTTACTGGCTGAAGCGAGTGATGCTGGTGATGGCAACAGAAATGCAATCAATCCTCCAAATAAAAAGGAGTTTTACCATAATGCTAATGGGGATGAGGTATCAATTTATTTTGCAAGAGTACCGAATCCCGTTTCAATTATCGCGGATCGGGTAGAGCCATGTGCTAATGACCGTTTTAAAAAGTGTTATGGTGGAAACATTCGAGTTCAGTTGAACAATAATTTGGATGTCTTTTCCTATGATCTTAAGTACTCAGTATTGGACGCAGACGGCGCTTCATCAGGTGAGGGAACATTAGCTGTTCTAAATACGGAAACAGGGCCTGGAAGTTCTCGTACGAGTGGAGGGGGTAGCCTAGGTGGGTTCGGGCTTTTAGGACTCATTGGTTTGAGTTGGCTTAGAATGAGAAAATCTAAATCGCATTAATCAAAAGCCAGCATTTGCTGGCTTTTTTTGTATTTGATTTTGTGTAATATTTTGCAAAAAATTAGTATATTTTGAACAGTTTATTGCTACATTTATGGATTGCTGATTACTTGCTTAAATTACGCTAATGTCATCTTTTAATGAGCTTATACCCTTAAATCAAATTGAAGTTAATCCTTCGGATTTACTCTCAATTAAGAGGCATGATCTTGTTCCTTTATTGACTGATTCGTCTAAACTTAATTTATATGCTGAACATATTGTGCAGGCACAGAATGCTTTATTGGTCGGAATAGACCCGACTTTAAATAAAAAATTAAGCGAAACAATTTCAGATATTATTCAAAAATTGAATCAATCCAAAAAGAAATTAAAACAAAAAAAATTTAATGCTCTCCAAAAGTGGTTAGGTCTGGATTTAGAGTTCGGTGCGAGTCAAATTTCTTATATTCGTGATTTAGATAGACTCATTCTAGATGCTGATCAGCTGTCCCAACGTATTCACATTGAAATCCAAAAGTCTAGTTCTCGATTTCAGCAAGCAGTTGGTTTAAGAGAGCAAATGGCGCGCTACATTCAAGCAGCAAGACAATTTTTAACAGAATACACAGATTTTTCTCATCATCGCCATCCACTCGATAACTTTGAGGAGCGATTGGCTAAAAAAATACAAACATTAGAGTCGGTACAAGCAAACAATGATATTTCTCTCATGCAAATGCAATTGACTCAACAACTTTCATTAACTCTGACAGATCGTTTTCGTGAAGCGCAGCAAGTATTAATCCCAGCTTGGCAATATCATCTTGAGCAAACTCAAATTAAAAATGGCGCAGTCGATATTGAAAAGTTAGATCAAAGTCGCGAACAACTGATTCGATCTCTAAAAAAATCATTAATTAAAGAATAAGGTGTGTTATGTCTGATTTACCAATTCAAAAGAAAAATGAATCGTTAAGCTTAATTTCTACTGAGGAAAAGTTTTCCAAGTTAGATTTAAAAGAAATTGGGTTGACGACGTCAGACCTTGTAGCAGTCGAATCAGTTCACCAAGAACTAGCTGATATGAATCATGCAACGGTTGCTGAATATGGGAAAAACATTGCGACTAGAACGGCGACTTATACGGATGAACTGCTGGATTTAGTCAAAAATAAAGATTTGGATGCAACAGGTCAAAAGTTAAATGAAGTTGTTACAGTGGCTCAACAGCTCAATACAAACAGTATTTTAAGCCCTGCTAAAAGTTCAGGCTTCTTGGGCAGTATCTTAAATCGATTTAAAGGTGCGAAGCAGAGCTTTGATCAAAAGTTCAATTCCACTAAAGAACAAATAGATGCTTTAGTTAAAGAAATCGAAACCTCTCAACAAGGTTTAAAAGACCGTGTAAATACATTGGATCGTATGTTTGATGGTGTGCAGGATGAATATAAACAATTAGGGGTTTATATTGCTGCAGGGAAAATTAAACAACAAGAAGTTCAAGAGCAAATAGCTGAATTGAGTACGCTAGAACAAGATGCGCAAACCAATCAAAAAATCTACGACTTAAATCACTTAGCAAACAATTTGGAAAAAAGAGTGAGTGATTTACAGGTATTGCAACAATCTGCGATGCAAACATTACCGATGATTCGAATTATTCAATCAAATAATTCAATGTTGGTGGATAAGTTTTATGCGATAAAAAATATCACGCTTCCTGCTTGGAAAAATCAAATTAGTTTGGCGATTTCATTACAGGAACAAAAAAATAGCGTCCAATTGGCCAATACTATTGATGATGCGACGAATGAATTGCTTAAACGAAATGCAGATTTATTACACCAGAATTCAGTCGATACTGCTCGAGCAAATCAACGCTCAGTGATTGACATTGAAACACTTGAACATGTTCAAAATACCCTCATTAAAACAGTGAATGATGTTATTAGTATTCAGAAAGAAGGGATGCAAAAACGTGAAGAGGCATCAATTCGTATTAAGGCTTTGCAAGGAAATCTTCAACAACTTGTTTTGGATTCGAGTCAAAATCAGCCAAAACACTAATTTCTTGAGGTTTAAATTTGAATAAAACCAATGAATATCTTGTGGCGCAGACTGAGATTCAAAAAAGATTGCCTGAATTGTACAAGCGAAATCGCATACTTAATTTATGGGGATTTCTAAGTAGCAGCGTACTCATTATTTCAGTTGTGTCGCTTTTTGTTCATCAGGACATGATTTATGGTTTTATGGGTATGAGTGAAACTGTTCAGCAGCTTCATTTGCCACATACTTTAGATGAAGTCGTAAACGTGTACCAACATCAGCCTGACTATTTTTTTAATTTAATATCTTGGTTGGGCTGGTTCATTCTAAAAGTATTTAGCTCAGTCATTGGTGCTTTTTTTATCGTTCATTTTTTAAAGAAAATACGTTTTTTCTATGTGCGCTTTCAATCATTTGTACTTAAGTTTGTTGGTTGGTTAATTGCTGTCTTTTTAATTTGGTCAGGTTTGACCTATGTTCAATATGACTTGAATGATGAGTCGTTGGAACAACAATATCAATTAAGTCATTATGATAAATCGATTCATGAAAGTCAGATTGCTGTCATCATGACTGAACAACAGGTCAATCCAATTATACAAGCCTACGTCCTTGCGCAAGTGGCTTTGATTCACAAACCTGAAGATACCAAGCTAGCAACTACATATTTAGCTCGACTTGCCCAAGCTGAAAGAAATGAAAAACAGTTTGTCGAATATGGTTTTAATGCAGAGCAGTTATGGTCAATGCAGCAACAAGTTTATGGTCAATCTATTACTCCTTGGGCAAAAGCGATAGATCCTCGGGCAAATCAGGCACGACAAATCTCAGAAGTCGTCAAGATGATGTTCATGCTGCTCTCAGCTATCATGTTATTGGCAATGTTTATTTTCTTTGGATTAGCTCGTAGTTTTAAAAGCAGAATTCAAACGATCACTCAACGTTTGGAGATATAGTTAAAGTTTGTACTGTTACGATCATCATAAAAGAATCATTCATTTTTAAATGGATGATTTTTTAATTCAATTTTTCGATAGTCTTTATGTAAACTAACTGTTTTACCTATTTTTGTATTTCTTCTAATATAGCTTTATCAAACAAATATTACTCCTTTGGAGACGTTAGCAATGTTAGATCAAAATACTTCAGCTCAATTAAAAACGCTTTTAGAACGCCTAGAAGGTCCAATCGAATTGGTTGCGACTTTAAATGATTCAGACAAATCTGCAAAAATCAAAGAACTTGTGGAAGAAGTGGTGGCACTTTCTCCATTCGTCACAGCTCGTTTTGATGGTCAAAATAAACGTGCGCCAAGCTTTGGTATTGCAAAAGCAGGTGAAGAACCGCGTGTCTTCTTCGCAGGTTTACCAATGGGTCATGAGTTTACTTCTTTGATTTTGGCATTGCTACAAACTTCTGGTTATGCACCAAAAGTATCTGATGAAGTATTAGCATCCATCAAAGCATTAGAAATCAAATCTGACTTTGACGTATTCGTATCTTTAAGCTGTCATAACTGTCCAGATGTGGTTCAAGCACTTAACTTGATCGCAATCTACAACCCTGGCACAACAGCAACCATGATTGATGGTGCATTCTTCCAAGACGAAGTTGAAGAACGCAAAATCATGGCTGTTCCAATGGTGTTCCAAGACAACGAACATATCGGTCAAGGTCGTATGACATTGGAAGAGATTGTTGCGAAGCTCGATACTAACTCTGCAGCGAAAGATGCTGAAAAGCTCAATGCCAAAGATGCATTTGACGTGCTTGTGATCGGTGGTGGTCCTGCAGGTAACACATCTGCAATCTATGCCGCTCGTAAAGGTATCCGTACGGGGATCGTTGCTGAGCGCATGGGTGGTCAGGTCATGGACACGATGGACATTGAAAACTTTACATCAGTGCAAAAGACGCAAGGTCCTAAGTTTGCGGCTGAAATGGAAGCACATGTTCGTGAATACGGTGTCGACATCATGAACTTACAACGTGTGTCTGACATCAAAGGTGCGGATGAAACTGCCAACGGTTTAGTTGAAGTAACTTTAGAGAATGGTGCAAAACTTGAATCGAAAACGGTCATCTTGTCTACAGGTGCACGTTGGAGAGAAATGAATGTACCGGGTGAGCAAGAATACAAAACCCGTGGTGTTGCGTACTGCCCACACTGTGATGGTCCATTGTTCAAAGGGAAACGTGTGGCTGTGATCGGTGGTGGTAACTCTGGTGTTGAAGCTGCGATTGACCTTGCAGGTATTGTTGAGCATGTCACTTTGGTTGAGTTTGATACCAAACTGCGTGCTGACCAAGTCCTTCAAGATAAATTGAACAGCTTACCTAACACGACTGTCATCAAAAATGCGTTGTCTACAGAAGTGGTGGGTGATGGTTTACAAGTGACTGCACTGAAATATAAAGACCGTGCAACTGATGAAGAGCATACTGTTGAATTGGCGGGGATCTTCGTACAAATCGGTTTGTTACCAAACACGGATTTCTTAAAAGAAACAGCAGTTGAATTAACCAACCGTGGTGAGATTGTGATTAACGATCGCAACGAAACCAATGTAAAAGGTGTATTTGCTGCGGGTGACTGCACAACAGTACCTTATAAACAAATCATCATTGCCACTGGTGAAGGCGCGAAAGCATCACTGTCAGCATTTGATTACATCATTCGTTCTGGTCAGTAGTTCAATCATATTCTTTAAATAAGAAGTTCTTAGTTTTGTAGTTTACAGAGGTTGAAGATGCTAACACTTCAGCCTCTTTTTTTGTAATCACTCACTTGATCTATATTATTTTTCAAATCAAATCTGTATTTTATTTGTAATTTTATTTCACAATAAATGGGTGTTTTGTGTAACAGGACCTGTTTATCGTGTCTGTTTTTTGTTTAAATATTAAGAAATTCTTTAGCCTTATTAAATTATAAAAGACAGATAATAACCATGCTTGCCAACATCTTTTCGGCATTGGAACAGCTCGGCCTTACCGCCCAAAACAGAGCCCTCCACATCCAATTCAGTCATTCACAACTGAATAGCCAAGTCTTCCTACAACGTATCGATGGCAGCCATGTCCTTAACGAAGGCGTGCAAGCAGAACTCATCTGTCTCTCGACCAATGCTTTAATTCCACTCAAACAATTCATCGGTACACGAGTTGCCGTCGATCAAGTCACTGATCAAGGCACCCTGTTTAGAACCACCGGCATCATCACCGAAGCCTCACAAGGACAAAGCGATGGGGCACTGACCCTCTACAAACTCACGCTTAACGATGCAACTTCACTTTGGCACAAACGCCGCAACAGCCGCGTATTTATGAACAAATCCGTGGTCGAAGTGGTGGAAATCCTCTTTGAAGAATGGCAAAACAAAAGCCCGCTCTTTGCCTCTAGCCTCAGCCTAGACCACAGTGGATTGCAACAACAATACGACATCCGCCCCTTTATCATGCAAAGCAACGAAAGCGACTACGACTTTCTGACTCGCTTACTACGCAGTGAAGGCATTAACTGGCTCATTGATGAAGCACAACCGATTGTACCGAGCAACAACAGCCCGATCGAAGCACAAAAGCTCCGCCTGATTGACGACAACAGCCAATACCAAGCGCTTAACCGACGCAACATCCGCTACCACCGTAGTGATGCGACAGAACAATTTGATACCATTACCAGCTTTATCGGACAACGCAGCCTACAGCCCACTGCAGTCCACCTACAACGCTGGCAAGCCACAGCCCTCGAACAAGAAGAAGGCGCAGGCTCAGTACAAAGCAAACACCAACACAGTGACCACCAAGACAATGCCAGCCTAGGCCTCGAACAAGCATGGCACATCAGCCCTGCATGGATCCAAGACCTCAAAGGCGAAGACCAAGCCACCGCATCAGGCAACAGCCAAGTCGAAAAACTCAACCAACACCTCAGCGACTACTACGCCGGACAAAGCAAACAATTCATCGCCAAAGCCAGCGTCAGAGACAGTCAAGTCGGCTACTGGTTCAGACTCGATGGACACCCAGAAATTGCACAACACAGCGGAGCTGACCAAGAATTCCTCATTGTAGGCAAACGCTACTACAACCAAAACAACCTACCCAAAGACTTAGACCAACAAGTCCAACAACTGCTACAACGCAGCCAATGGACGCCAAAACACAAGACAAACACCAACCAAGCAACCCACACGGACCAAGAACGCCAAGCCAGCGAACTCATCCTACAACGACGCAACATCAAAACCGTACCCGAATACAACCCCTTACAACATCGACCCAGCACCCATCCGCAACGCGCCAAAGTGGTGGGACCTGCAGGAGAAGAAATCCATGTCGATGAATGGGGACGCATCAAAGTACGCTTCCTATTTACCCGAGCAGAAGACCACCAATTTGATGGCGGTGCCGGCAGTAACAACAACGACACCGATTCAGCTTGGGTCGATGTACTGACCCCATGGGCAGGCGAAGGCTATGGTGCACGCTTCCTTCCTCGAATCAATGAAATCGTAGTTATCGACTTCTTTGACGGCAACATCGACCGTCCCTTTGTGGTGGGCCGCCTACATGAAGCCCAACGCAGCCCAACCCGATTTGACAGTCAAGGCCAACTGCCGGACACCAAAAAACTCGCAGGGATTAAAAGTAAAGAAGTCCAAGGCGAAGGCTATGGACAACTCCGCTTTGATGACACCACAGGACAAATCTCCACCCAACTGCAAAACACCCACGGGGCGAGCCAACTTAACCTAGGGAATCTCAGTCATCCCAAAGCAACCGCAGAAAGTGAAGGACGTGGCGAAGGTTTCGAACTCAGAACTGACCAATGGGGTGCAGTACGAGCGGGAGAAGGCATACTCATCTCCACCTACAAACAAGAACAAGCCAAAGCAAACCATCTCGATGCAAGCGAAGCCAAACAACAACTCGAAAGTAGCTTAAACAACGCCAAAGCCCTCAGTGAAGTGGCAAAAAACCAACAAACTGACCCACTGAGCTTACTCGAAAACCTACAAGGCTATCTCAAGAACTTAGAGAGCGAAGACCAAAGCAAAGCCGCGGCTTTTAAACAAGCGATCATGCTCTTGGCTTCACCAAGTTCAATTGCCATAGAAAGTAACGAAGACATCCACCTCAGTGCAGATGGGCAGATTAACCAGATTGCACAAGGAAGCATTAACACAAGCACGCAAGACAGCATTATCGGACATGCCAGCAAAAAGATCAGTTTATTTGCCGCGCAAGAAGGGGCACGACTGTATGCAGGCAAAGGCAAGATCGAGATTCAAGCCCAAGGAGATGGTGCTGATCTGATTGCGAGGAAGGGTGTGCAGATTATTTCGACGGAAGATCGAGTTGAAATTAAAGCTGCAAAAAAAATAGTGTTGATTGGTGGTGGTTCACAGATTGAAATTAGCAGTTCGGGAGTTTTACCTACCACAGCTGGTAAGTTTGAAGTCAAAGCTGGGCAGCATCTGTTTAAGCCAGGAGCAAGTGTAAGTGCTTCAGCTCAATTGCCAACAATGCAACCGTTAAAAGGTGCATTGAATCTTCTAAGAAGTTACGGTGGAAGTGAATTCTTTAAAGGAACTGGATATAAAGTTATCGACTCTCTTGGTAAGACAATAACAGGGAAATTAGATGCGAATGGATTTGCTCAAGTAACAGGAATTGCTCCTGGCGGTGCACAAGTCATTTTTGATAAAGATGAGCGAAGTCCTTGGGCATTATCAAGTCATTTTTCGCGAAGTTATGATTGGGCAGATGCTGTAATTCCTGGTGCATCTAATTTTGTGAACTCGAGCTTAAATCAGCTTGGACAGAATTTAATGGCTCAAGTTAAAAATAATTTGACTCAACTTGATAGTATGAATTTAAAGGATATAGGCAAGAATGCTTTAAAAGGTCTAGCAGACCAAACTGTTGGGCAACTCAAAAATCAAGTGGCAAGTTCTACCTTAGGTGGAATTTCAGAAAAATTAAATTTAGGTTTAAGTCCTGATCAATTGAAGACTATAAGCCAAATGGCAATAAATCCTTCTCGATCACTAGATATGATTCGCACGCAAGGCGTTGATTTTATAACTCAGCAGGCCACATCAAAGTTGATTCCGAATTTTATGAATTCAACTGGGTTTATGCCAAATACAAATTTTGATACAGCATTAGATCAGGAAAATATTTCGAATCAATCTGAAAAGGTCATTGTAACTGATGACTACATTGCACAGAAATATTATCAATCTGGCGGATTAACGTATACCGAAACAACAAGAATCAGTACGAAATCGAATCCAGTTCCATTGTTAACAAATCAAAAGACTGTTGAGGTTAATAAGCCTACACAAGTGAATAAAGTAGATGTGAGTACAAAGAATTCAACATCAGCAGATGATCAGTTTATTTCACAAAAATATTATCAATCTGGCGGCATTAAATATACGGAAACAACTCGATTAAAAACGAGTAATGATCGTCCTGATTTAGAACAATATAACGCGAAAAACTTAAAAGATTAAAAATATATAGGTTAGTCATGGCAACTGAAAACGAACAAGTTTCTAATAATGCACAATCGAGTGTTGAACTTGCTGTATTTAATTTAGACAGTGTGAGTAGTGTAGCGGACTTACAAGTTATTGCTAATCAAATTGAAAATTTCCTTGTGGTCTGTGGTCAAACATCATTACTTAAAGTCAAAGCAAATGCCCATATAACTACTGTAGCTAATATATATGCTTTAAGTGGAAGTGTGCTTGATTTATTGTTGTATGCAATGTCTCCTCAAACAGAAGTGCTTTCAATACAACGAAATGCTTTGCTTGGTGCGAATTTAATTGGATTGTTTGCAGAGCCTAAACATGAAGCACATGCAAGGATGGGTTTACGTCCCATTTTAGGATTAATGGCTGAATGTCTATATCCTGAAAATGGTAAAATTAAGTCAAATGACATTCGACGTATGGAATTACATCTTAATGCAAGAATGGCAGGGAATTTAGAGACCTATCTAAAAGAGACACAAGCTAAATTAGCGGACTTATTAACGAATGCAAATGCCTTGGCTGTTCAGATTCTAAAATCTCTTCAATCATCTTCATTATCGTCTGTTGCAACGGAAACAACATCGAGCGCATCAGCTGAAAAAAGAGATCCAAATTTACAATTTCAAAATTGGGCAATACCATTAATAGATTTACTCAGTGTTGAGCCTCAAGCAGATTTAACGCCTAAAATTGAATCAACTCCGAGTCATTTTGAAACTTTACTTGTAGAGGCGATTACTTCGATTAGTAACGATTTGCAGAATCAGACAAACCCAAGCTTGCAATACAGTCTTGGTTGGCTCATTCAACAAACACTTAAGGCTATTCAAGATAATCAAAATAAGGGAAATGCCAGTGTTCCGATTAATCAAACTGGTGAATTTGAGCGTCAAACTGATGGTGATATCCTTGAATTTGTCAGTTTGCAAGCAGATGCATTAATGGATCCACCATGTTTGAATCCAGCTGAACCAACAATAAGTGCTGAAACCAATACTGCTCATAGTATTAGCTATTCTATAGGTGCTGAACGAGTTTCCCATGTAGATTTCAGCCTACCTAAGCTGGGATTAGTATTCAATCGACTTTATAACTCCCAAATGGCGGAATTCGATAACGGTGCTTTGGGTGCTCGTTGGTTAATGCCTTTTTCTAATTTGATTGTTCCAAATGAAAAGGGTTATTTGTTTATTGATGCGAAAGGCAGAAAACAACAATTACCATCGATCATTATGAGCGAATCTTATGAAGTTCCATTCCAAGGTATTACAACACATCTAAATGAACAGGGTGATTTAGTCCTAAATTTTGGAACAGAATGGGATTATCAATTTAGTACATTCGATCAAGGTCAAAGTTATCAGCTTACACAAGAGAAAAATTCATCAACTCAAGAACAAGTTGATCTTCGTTATATCTTGCTAAATAGCAAAGCTTATTTACAAACCGTCCATTTTAATTTTAAGAAGACTCAGCAAATTTTGAAATTTGCGTACAATGATCAAGCAAAAATTATTGCTATATTTGTGGATGATCAAGAACAACCACTTGCTCGTTATGGGTACGATCATGACGGAAATTTAGTAGAAGCATATGATGAGAATGGTCACGCTCGTCAGTATTCATACAATGCGTATCATCAATTAACACGTTATACCGATCGATCAGGTCGTGGTCAAAATATTCGTTATGATTCGAATGAACCAAATGCAAAAGCCATTGAAGAATGGGCGGATGATGGAAGCTTTAAAACAACTTTAAAATGGCATCGTCGTCTGCGCCAAGTCGCTGTGTATGATGCTTACAACGTGCCGACCTATTACTACTTTGATTTGGATGGTTTTACTTATCGTATTCGATTAGCAGATGGTCGTGAAAAATGGTATTCACGTGATCAAAAAAAACGAATCACCCGAGAAATTGATTACAGTGGTCGAGAAACCCAACAACAATACAATGCAGAAGGACAACTGAGTAAAATCATTCAACCAAATGGCGGAGTGATTCGATTTGCTTATGATGAACATAAAAATCTAACTGAAATAAAAGATCCTGAAGGTCATATTTGGAAACGCGAATACAATGCAGATGGTTTGATCACCAAAGAGATCAATCCATTGGGTCACACAACACAATATAATTACAATGCCGAAGGTCAATTGATTGAAATTACTGATGCCAAAGGTGGTGTTAAAAAAATCAAATACAACGACCTTGGACAAATGATCTCCTATACCGATTGTTCGGGTAAAGAAAGTGCTTGGCAATATGATGAGGACGGGCTACTTAAGCAACAACAAGCCGCAGATCAAACAGGTGCACAATACATCTATAGTGATCAAGGGATAGACAAAGGACAACTTAAATCCATCATCTATCCAGATGGACAAAAAGAACACTTTGAACATGACCAAGAAGGACGCCTTCTCAAACACATTGATACCAAAGGACAGGTGACTCAATACCACTACAATGCAGTGGGTCTATTAGAAAAACGCCTTGATGCCAACAAACACCAAATTGCCTATCAGTGGGATAAACAAGGGCGTATACAGAAACTTATCAACCAAAACCATGCAGAATATGTATTCGAATACAACAGTTATGGTTATCTCACACGAGAACAGGCCTTTGATGGTGAAGAAAAACACTATAGTTACGATGAGCTTGGTCGACTTAGCCACATTCAACAACCGAATATCATTACACAATTAGGCTACTATGAAGACGGACAAATTGCGTCAAAAACCTACATCCACCGAGAAAGCAAACAACAACAAACAGAAGAATTTGCCTACAATCTCAATAGCCAGTTAATTCAAGCAAAGAACCAATATAGCCAAAACGACTTCTATCGTAATGCGTTAGGACAACTGGTTAGAGAACACCAACACTACCAAGTGCCAAACTTGAAACCACTCACAGCAGTGCTACGTTACGAATACGATGAACTCGGCAATCTCATCAAAACCGTTCGTCCGGATGGTCAGGAAATTAGCCATTTAACGTATGGCTCAGGACACATCTACGGTATTGCCCTGAACAAACAAGACATGGTGGGTTTTAAACGAGATGACCTACACCGAGAAACAGAACGCTATCTAACTAATGGTTTAATCCAAAGCAACCAATACAACGACGTTGGACTACTGATTGCACAGCGTATACATGTAGAACAAGAAACAGCAGATCGAACACAACATCAGGCACAACGCCAATACACATACGATGCCAACTACTTACTGACCCAAGTGCAAGACAGCCAAAAAGGCAAACTCAGCTACCAATACGATGCAATTGGACGCTTAATACAAGCGCAAAGCGCAAAGCAAACCGAACGCTACCACTTTGACCCAGCGGGCAACTTAATAGATCCGATTGCAACGCAAAGTGCAGAAATCAAAAACAACTTAGTGAAACACTACCAAGGCAAACACTACAAATACGATGCCCAAGGCAATGTGATTGAAAGACAACATTCAGGCCAACAGTTGAAACTGAAGTGGGACAACTTAAATCGCTTAATCGAAAGCGACCACAACGGGCAAATTACTGAATACGGCTACGATGTCTTTGGACGACGCCTGTATAAAGTCAACAAAGCAAATAATAGCCTCACCTTATTTGGTTGGGATGGCGATTTAATGATCTGGGAATCAAAAACCAGTTCAAATCCAACAGATAAAAACAACATAGAACTAGGCAAGCAAAGCTATACCAAACACTATATCTATGAGCCAAATAGCTTTGTACCGCTATTACAAGCAGGGTATCAAAGTTTCATTAAATTGATAGAAACACCGAATTACCAAAGATTTAAAACAGAACCCTATTCAATCTATAAAGACCCAGTATGGCGAACAGACACAAGAAATAATAGAGCAGAGTTAGAACGGATTGCGTTTTACCACTGTGACCAAGTAGGAACACCTCAAGCCTTAAGTAATGAACAAGGCGAATGTATTTGGGAGTTAACACTGAATACATGGGGACAAACACAACAGATCAAAGCAAAGAACCAAGAGAACCCATTAGAACAAAGTGATATCCGTTTCCAAGGGCAATATCATGATGAGGAAACGGGATTACATTACAACCGTTACAGATATTACGAACCATTTAGTGCACGGTATATAAGTAAAGATCCGATCGGTCTATTAGGTGGTTTAAATAACTCAGCTTATGTGAGTGATCCAAATCAGTGGATCGATCCGTTGGGGTTGGAAGAAACTCTTGGTAGCGCTATGAGAGAGGCATTTGTTGAACGCATTCCTGGAGCAAAAATACCAACTAGACTTAAGGATGCACCAGAACTATATCAAATGACTGATAGGGTACTTACTGGTATGAATGTAAACGCTACTGCTGCAGCTTTAGTTGGTGTAACAGCATCTGCAGGTTATGATGGGAATGGGAAGTATAATGTTAGAGGCGGAAATGCATACGGAGTTGCTTTGGAAGTTACTTCAACAAGAGAGGTTATTAATGCGGGTACGCAAACAGATGGTAAATATTATGAATTGTGTGCTAGCGCAGGACTAGGATTAGCAGTACAAACTTGTGTTGGTTATTCAAGGGGGGGAGGGGTTTATGGAAATGCTTCAGTGGGTGTGGGATTGGGAGCAGCTGTAAGTGGAGTAAGTGGGGAGAAAAGATCAAAAGATGCCTTGGCTCCTGAAACAAAAATTGATTATGATCAAATTAGGCAAAATCAAAGAATGCTTCCAACAAAACCCTTAGATTTCGGGGGGCTAAGATAATGACTGATGGTTTAATTGTTTTAATTTTTATTTTGAGTTTGCTTTTTTTTATAATAAGTTTTTGTTTAGTTCGGTTTTATTTGTATAAATATCTTTTAGAAAAAGGAGAGGTTGAAAGTTATATTGATTTTAACTTAAAAAGTATAAATCATATTGTATATATAAAAAAAATTTTATTTGAAGGAGGGGAGGGTGGTTATTATAGTGAAAAAATAAAAATTTTTTATATAGTGCAAATAGTATTTTTGGTCATGTTTTTAATTTCTATATTTGTTATGTTGAGGTGATCTTTGATTAAATTTTTGTTTATATTTTTATTTTCCCCTTTTTTTGTATATGCAAACTGTATTGATATTGATTATTCGATAGCGGATAAAGTTATGGAGAATAGTTTATATAATTTACAGGGAAATAATAAGAAAGTTAAGTATAATATTAACAAAATGAATGATAATTTTTATAAAAGTTATTATTATGGTTATTCTTATTTGGTTGGGAATAATGTTCTAGTGGATTATGAAAAGGCTGAGATTTTTTTAATAGAGTCAGCTAAATATTGTTTTTCGCCGGCACATTATTCCTTAGGTTTTTTGTATCTAGAAAAAAATGAGGTTGAAAAAGCTAAGAAGTGGTTTTTGTCTGCCAAAAACTTGGGAGATAGTTTAGGGGCTTATCAATTAGCTTTAATTTATAGAGATCAAAATAATAGTAATAAAATGTTAGAAAACTTAGAGTTTTCAGTTGAAAACGATTTCTTGCCATCAATTACTGAGCTTGGAGTGCAATATTACGATGGGAAGATAATTCGGAAAGATAATAATAAGGCGTTCCATTATTTTCAACTGGCTGCTAATATGAACGATTCATTAGCACAAAATAATTTAGCTTGGATGTATGAGCATGGCGAAGGTGTCGAAAAAAATATGGTTAAAGCTAAATATTGGTATAAACTCTCGTTGAGTAATGGATTTTTATTAGCTAAAGAAAACTTAGAAAGACTAGATGTTTTAAATCAAAATTAGTAAATTTAAAGCCTATTGATATTGTATTTTAAAAAGTGAAATAGTAGACTGGAATTTTTATTGTGTTTATGGCCTTGTTGCACAAAGCTATTCTTAAGGGCTTCTTCAGCCATATAATTTTCAAATGAAGAAGCTTACACACAAAATCTACCGCACAACCAATTGGCCTGCATATAACCGAGCACTCATTAAATAAAAACAACACAGAATAAGGCAAGCAAAGCTATACCAAACACTATATCTATGAGCCGAATAGCTTTGTACCGCTATTCCAAGCAGGTTATCAACACTTTATACAACTGATAGAAACACCGAATTACGAAAGATTTAAAACAGAACCGTATTCCATCCATAAAGATCCAGTATGGAGAACAGACTCAAGGAAGAGTTGAACAGAGTTAGAACGGATTGCGTTCTACCACTGTGACCATGTTGGAACACCTCAAGCCTTAAGTACTGAACAAGGCGAATGTATTTGGGAGTTAACGCTGAATACATGGGGACAAACACAACAGATCAAAGCGAAGCACCAAGAGAACTCGTTAGAACAAAGTGATATCCGTTTCCAAGGGTAATATTATGATGAGGAGACAGGATTACATTAAAACCGTTACACATATTATGAACCATTTAGTGCACGGTATATAAGTAAAGATCCGATCGGTCTATTAGGTGGTTTAAATAACTTTGCTTATGTGAGTGATCCAAATCAGTGGGTTGATGCCTATGGTTTAGTTGCAGATAGGCAAATAATGAAGAAGGTAAATGAACCAAAACCAGTAACTAAGAAACAAGTTTCAAATTTCATGGGCAATCTGGGATTGGCAGCAGATGTAGGTAGCGTTGCATGCGCAGGTGTAGTTGTTTGTTCACCTCTTTCACCAGCTTTAGCTGGAGCTGGGACAGTTCTGGGGGCAGGTAGTGCAATATTAGATGATGATAAAAATATGCTTCAAAAAGCTGCTAGTATTGCATTACCAGCAGCAGGTAAATATGGTGGGAAATTTGTAGAGAATATACCAGAAATTGGGCAAGGAGGAACATCAGCATTGTATGGTCTATATGTTGATAAAACTACAAGTACCATAACGGATCATGTTATTAGTGAGCAGAATAAGAAAAAGCAGAAAGCTATCCAAAGTCCAACATATAAGGTGGATCTTAGAAATATGCCAATAATTCCTACTGATCCTTATGACTTTAGTTGCTTGCGTTAGGATAAAGTATAGGAATTTATTTTGAGAAAATTTACTATAAATTTATTATTCCTTTATAAATGGCATGCCACTATATTGTGTGTTTTTATATATTTATTTTTGGTAATATTTTTTTTAAGACCAATAAATTTTAATAATTTATTAGGGAGTTTAATTTTTTTAGGACTACTTTTATCTTCTATTTGGAATGTTTCATTTTTAATGTTGGATTCTATAAAAAAAGATAGTCCTGATTTAGTTGTGCTGGGGCGGTTTATTTTAATTGTTGGTTATTTTTTTATTATGATTTATGTGATGGTTTTTTAATGAAATGGAGTTTGTTGTGAAACTTTATTTAATTATTGTTGTTCTTTTAGCTGGCTGTAAAATGACGGATATGAACATTAAATCTAGCCAGGAATACGAATTTATAGATGATTTTATTGTACAAAAGAAAAAATATTTACCAGAAAATAATTTCGATTCTACTATTTGGATAGATGTATCGAGAAAAAAATACTTTGATATATACATATCAATTAGATAGTTTGGGTGATGATTCGATCAATATTAGGGAGGTAAAGAAAAAATATAAATCAGAAGAGAGGAGAAAACTCTTTTGTAATATGATAAAAACAAATTTAAATGTAGATGTTTATGTTGAAACAAAGCTTTTAAATGGAGAAGAAAAAGAAATTTTTAAGTCTGTTTTTGACAGTAAGAATTGTCAATTTCTTAACTGATGATTTTAGGTAAGTTTTATATCGCTCAAATAAATAGAGTTCTTTCATAAGTCATGTTTTACTCAACTCTTTGTTGTAAATTCCAGTAATTAAATTAAATCAGAAGTCGAGTCGTTTGCCTCGATTACGATATCGCACAGAAATGTTTTTGAAATTTTTTAACTGACCAAATACATCCTCAATCCTTATTGTGATGTGTGCTGATAAAAATGGAGACTTTAACTTGGTATAGTAGACATACTCATCTTGTGAATAATTTATTAAAAAATATTGAGTATGAATATACTTATTATAATTTAACTGAAAGCGAAAATTTTACAATTAAGTTTGACAAAAGTAGCTGTAATTAAACTTAAACTTATTATGTATTGAAAAGCATTGCTTAAATGCTAGATCAAGACTAAATTGATTTAAATAATAGGGAAAATAAAACACTCCATAAAAAAACCGAGCAAAAAAGCTCGGTTTTTTATTGTACGTAATTTTATTTTTCAACAAACGCACGTTCAATCACATAATCACCAAGAACACCCATACGTGGAGATTCTTTTAGGCCATGTTGATCAAGAAGTGCAGCTACATCGTCGAGGAATGCAGGAGAACCACATAACATTGCACGGTCAGTTTCAGGATTAAAACGAGGTAAGCCAATTTTCTCGAAAAGAGCACCAGTTTCAATCGCAGTTGTAACACGACCTTGAGTATGGAAGTCTTCACGTGTAACTGTTGGGTAATAAATTAACTTTTCTTTCGCACCAAGTTCCCCAAAGAACTCATGGTTTGGAATTTCATTTTGAATAAGGTCTTGATACGCCAATTCTGAGATATAGCGTGTACCGTGTACAACGATGATTTTCTCAAAACGCTCATAAGTTTCAGGATCACGGATAGTCGAAAGGAAAGGAGCTAAACCAGTACCTGATGATAAAAGATACAAATTTTTACCAGGATTTAAATCATCAAGAACAAGTGTACCAGTCGGTTTTTTAGAAACTAAAATTTCATCACCAACTTTTACTTTTTGTAGGATTGATGTCAAAGGACCATCTGGAACTTTAATAGAGAAAAACTCAAGTTCTTCTTCATAGTTCGCGCTAGCAATCGAATATGCACGCATTAAAGGCTTGCCATTGACTTCTAAACCAATCATCACAAATTGACCATTTTTAAAACGCAATGCTGTATCGCGAGTCGTTTTAAAACTGAATAATGTGTCATTCCAGTGGTGTACGTGAGTAATCTTTTCGACGTTAAAAGCAGCCATTAAAGGTCTCAATAAATTATCAAATTAGAACAGCTTGCTATTCTAAACTAAAACCATTCTCGATAAACTGAATATATTTAATTGAGCTTATCAAAAAAAGTGATTATGAATGAGCTGACTTTACCTGTGATTGGTATAATGAGATCTCCCTACAAAGAAAAGTTTGGTATTCCACGTCAGCCAAATTTAGTAAATGTTGAAAGTTATATTGAACTATTGGCGCCATATAATGATGAATTGGCTTTTGAAGGTATACATGATTTCAGTCACTTATGGCTGATTTGGCAGTTTCACGATAATAAAAATCAGAATAATCAAAAATTTAAGCCTCAAGTCAGACCACCACGTTTAGGTGGAAATAAAAAAGTGGGGGTCTTTGCGACAAGAAGCATGTACCGTCCAGCACCTATCGGTATGTCAGTCGTACAATTCAAAAAACTTTTTAAAGAAGGTGATTCTTTGAGGCTGTATGTGTCAGGCAGCGATCTATTAGATGGAACACCCGTTATCGATATCAAACCATATATTCAATATTCTGATGCCGTGGTTGAGGCGACGAGCGGTTATGCACAGGATAAGCCAATTCAAAAAAATGTTGTTTGGTCAAAAACTGCTGAAATTCAACGAAATGAACTGTTGGTTCAACAACGTGTCGCTGAAAGTTTAATCAAGGAATTGGAACAAGTTTTGTCATTTGATCCAAGACCATCTTATCAAAATGATCCTGAGCGAATTTATGGGCTAAGTTTCGGCCTCTTAAATGTCAAATTTAAAGTGGATACTGAGGTTGAGATCGTTGCACTGGAACTTTGTGCAAACGAATAAATTGTTGGACTGATGTATTTAAAGCTGAATTTGATCTAATGAATTTAATTGTAAATTCTGAATAGGCTAAAGGCTTATGTTGAATAAAGAATTTGTTATAGTTGGGCTCAAGCAATGGGGCAATTTGAATGAATTTTAATTTTGAAATTGATACAACATGGTGTTTAGAACAACTACTAAAAGATGGTCGTATTTTAGAGCGAGATAAGTTGCTCATACAAACCCGACACCGCCAAAAAGATCAATTTAAATGGCATCCATTGCAGTGGATTGCACATTTTGAATTGGTAGATCAAGTTCAACCTCAACATAAGTTAACACTGCAACGCTTATGTGAGTGGTTAGCATTAAAAACACAACTCCAATATTATGTGATCGATCCGCTGAAAGCGGATGTTGCGGCACTGACTCAGGTCATGTCACAAGAATATGCATTCAAAAATAAAATTCTTGCTGTGGAAGTGCATCCTGATCAGATCTTAATTGGTACAGATCAACCATTTCTCGATGATTGGGTCAAGAATTTAGAAAAGAGCTTAAGTCCTAAAAAAATTGTTAAGGTTTTATTGAATCCAGAGCAGTTACAACGTTACTTGATTGAATATTATCAAGTGAGCCGAGCAGTAAACTCCTCTCAATATTCAGGAGCTTACGACCGACAGAGCCGAGGTGTTGAATCCCTTTTACAATTGGGTGATAGTCAAAATCCTGATGCCAACGATCAGCACATCGTAAAATTAGTCGACTGGTTGCTTCAATTTGCCTTTGAACAGGGTGCGAGTGATATTCATCTTGAGCCTCGTGCGGAGAAAGGACGTGTTAGATTCCGTATCGATGGTGTGCTGCATACGATTTATAACATGCCCAGCAATACACTCACGGCAGTAATTTCTCGTATTAAAATTCTGGGTCGTATGAACGTTGCAGAAAAACGACGTCCTCAGGATGGGCGATTAAAAACGCGTACTCCTAAGGGTCAAGAAACTGAACTACGTTTATCAACTCTGCCTACTGCAGCAGGCGAAAAAATGGTAATGCGAATTTTTGATCCTGAGGTGTTAGTGAGGAGTTTCCAACAACTGGGTTTTGAAGGAAAACTGCTAGAACAATGGAATGCCATTACCAAAAATAGTCACGGCATCATATTAGTGACAGGTCCAACTGGTTCAGGTAAAACAACAACCTTGTATTCATCAATGAAACAACTTGCGACTGAGCAATTAAATGTTTGTACGATTGAAGATCCTATCGAGATGATAGAGCCGAGCTTTAATCAGATGCAGGTAAACCCTGCAATTGATCTTCATTTTGCCGATGGTGTACGTGCTCTCATGCGCCAAGATCCAGACATTATTATGGTAGGAGAAATCCGAGACCAAGATACAGCGAATATGGCGATTCAAGCTGCATTAACAGGTCATCTCGTACTTTCAACACTTCATACAAACGATGCACCTTCAAGCTTGACTCGTTTACATGATCTAGGGGTGCAGCCATTTTTAACTGCAGCAACAATCTTAGGGGTCTTGGCGCAAAGGTTAGTCAGAAAATTATGTTCTCATTGTAAAGAAAAACGGGAAATTAATGCTCAAGAATGGGAGCATCTGACCTATGGCTATTTAGTGAAGATGCCTGCTCAAGTGTATCATGCCAAAGGCTGTGAACATTGTCGTCACACAGGGTATAAGGGGCGGGTGGGTATATATGAGTTTATGCCTGTGTCCTTAGAAACAAAACAAAAAATCAGTGCTAATCTTAATTTAGATGAATTACGTGCTCACGCAAAAAAAGAAGGTGTAGAACCGTTGCGTATTGCGGGTGCTCGAAAAGTCCTTGAAGGGGTAACGACGTTAGAAGAGGTGCTAAGAGTCGTACCACTAAGTTAATTGTTAACGATTAATAAATATTCATATTTCTTAAGATTCGCTTCAGCTTTGTTTGTTTTAATAGCTTCATCGAAACGAACATCACTTGAAAAGGTATAGAAAATGAAAATGTTAAATCAAGCTTTAATCGCGACAGCTTTAGTCGGTGCAACTACATTTGCAATGGCTAATACGGCAGTGAACCAAAGTGCTGTTAATCATGCAGCAATTGCACCACAAGCAATTACGACTGTTAAAAGTGCTTTAACTGCCAAAGATGATACGCCAGTGAAATTAAAAGGCTATATTGTTAAGGCAACTGGTGATGAAAAATATCAATTCCGCGATAGCACGGGTGTGATCACTGTGGATATTGATGATGAACTTTGGCAAGGTAAACCAATCTCTGCAAAAACACCTGTTGTATTAATTGGTGAAGTGGATATTGATTATAAGCCTGCTAAGCGTGTAGAAATTGATGTAGATCAAGTTCAATTTTAATGAGCTATCTACTGAATTGAGTATTTGATTTATGGCTTTTAAGTACTCAAACCAAAAAAACCACATTCTCCAGAAATGTGGTTTTTTTATGCATTTTTTTTTTGAAAAACTTTATAGTGAATGAATTGTGGCTTAGTGAAGAGAGACATGCGTATATTATTAGCAGAAGATGATGTGTCACAAGCTGAAAGTATCAAAGCTTGGTTAGAAATGGATGGATATAGTGTTGATTGGGTCGAGCGTGGAGATCATGCGATATTAGCAATTGAGCAGCATCAATATGATTGTTTATTACTTGATCGTGGATTACCGAAAGCAACTGGTGATGAAATTCTGACACATTTAAGAAAACACCAACACAATACACCAGTTATTTTTATTACAGCCCAAGACAGTATCCAAGATCGTGTTGGAGGACTTGATTTGGGGGCTAATGATTATCTAGTTAAACCATTCAGTTTAGATGAGCTCTCGGCGAGAGTGAGAGCACAATTACGTACTCAGCACATAGGCACGTCTCAAATCCTAATGTATGGATCCGTGAGTTTGGACCCCCAAGCCAAAGTTGTTAAATTAAATTCAGAAATTGTCAATCTCACAGCGAAAGAGTACCAAATTTTATATAAGTTGTTGCAACATCCTGAACGTGTTGTGACACGCGAACAACTTGAAGAGTCCTTATATGCTTGGGGTGATGAAATTGAAAGTAATGCAGTTGAAGTTTTTATTTATCAGATTCGGAAAAAAATAGGCTCAACCATGATTAAAACGATTCGTGGATTAGGTTATCGAATGAATCTAGATCAGACTTAAGGTAGAACAGTGTTGGATCAGCAACCTATATCTTTACAAAATCGTCTTGTTAAGTCTTCAATGCTCAGTTCGATGTTGGCGGGCGTTGTCGCATTAATTCTTTTATTGGTGATCTCGCTTTACCAGAACATGCAGACCCATGACAATATGATGGATGAAATCGCCGATTTAATTCTGGTCAGTGATATTTCAAGTCATGTGGGAAATGAGTTAGATGATTTAAGTGAACAATTTGATATCAAATATGAGTTAAAGCTCGATGAACTTATTTTGATTGAATCGCAAGACCTTGCTTTCAATCAAATTGGTTCCAAGGTGTTTTTTCAGAATGATCACTTTGGCTTTGTTTGGCTAGAAGGGCGATTATTTCGTTATTACAGTGAGCAAAGTGATCAGCAAATTCTAACTATGCTTCAACCCATGTCAGCGCGTGTTGATCAGTTATTCAAAAGTTTGCTGGGCTACGGTGGTGTTCTCATTATTTTATGGGGCATTCAATGGTTTATTCTACACTTTATTATACGACGTCAGTTTAGATCTATTCACCAACTTTCAAAATTAATATCCCAAAAGACTGTTAAGGATTTATCACCGATTACACCTTCAAAACCAGAACTAAAAGAACTGCAACCTATTGTGAGTCAAATAAATCAAATGATGGAGCGTTTAGATCGGGCAATTACTGCGGAACAACGTTTTACAGCTGATGCATCCCATGAATTAAGGTCGCCACTTTCAGCGATTCAAATGCGGTTACAACTTTTAAAACGAAAATACCAGTCTGATCATGAGGATTTGTCACAAGACTTAGAGCAGATTCTAAAAGATGTGAGTAGGGGCTCAAATATTTTAGAAAATTTACTTTTGTTGGCCAGACTTGATCCGTCTTCAACGCAAGATGTACCGATACAGTCCATAGATTTAGACCGTTTGACGAAAGAGGTTTTACATTCAGTACAACCTTTGAGCCAAGAAAAAAATATTCAGTTTAAAACTGAGTTAGGAAATCATGCGATTAAGGCAAATCCTGAGTTAATGTTTAGCTGCATTCGAAATTTAGTCGATAATGCAATCCGCTATACGCCACAGAATGGAATCGTCGATATTTTAATCAAACAAAATAATAATGAAATTCTATTTGTGATTGAAAATGAAGGTCACGGCATTGAGCAAACAGTGATTGATCGGCTGGGAGAAAGATTTTATCGTCAGTTAGGCACACGTACAACGGGCTCAGGATTAGGATTATCAATTTGCCGTAAAATTGTCGAATTGCATCAGGCCGAGATTGTATTTAAGAAATCAGAGTTAGGTGGTTTAAAAGTTGAAATAAAATTTCATTAAAACCAATTGTCTATAAAGTTGAAGAAATAAAATTAAAGAAGCAGTATGCGCTGATTCATACTGCTTAGTTCCACGATTATTATTATCAAATTTTAGAATTTTTATTTTGTCAAAATGAGTCGATTATTTCGTGTGAGACGAAGGCGATATTCTTCACCTGCATGCATGATGCGAATTTCTCTGCCTAGAGCAAATAGATTATTTGAGTGAAGCATTGGTAATGATTGGTGGTTTTCGTTATTACGTGTGAATAAGCTAAATGGTGCGTTCATTCCTTGGACTCCGTGGTATGTGGTGAACGATTTAAATGATAATCATTATCGAATAGGGCTGTCAACGATAATTTTTCTCATTTATAAAAAAACATAAAATGCTTACAATTAAGCACTCATTTTTTGAAAGATAATCATGTCAAAAAAAACGATTAATGTTTCTATAGCGTTGTTATTCCATAAAAATCAAGTTCTTGTAGGGTGGAGAGAAGCCTCTTTACATCAGGGGGGTAAAGCTGAGTTTCCTGGAGGGAAAGTGGAGTTAGGAGAAACTCCTGAACAAGCTTGCCAGCGTGAAGTTCAAGAAGAGGTGGGAATTTTTCTAGATCATGTCTATTTATTCGATATTATTACGCATGAATATGAAGATCTAATCGTAAAATTGCACATTTATCAGGCTTATGTTGATCAGTTGCTACTAGATCATATTCAAAGTCCTTGGACATGGTATGATCGTTCAGCACTAACCATTTTGAATTTTCCTAAAGCCAATGATGCCATTGTTAAACGACTACTCTGGCCGAATAAAATTGCAATAAAAAATATAGATCGTATCGATACAACCATTGATCTTAATCAAGTTAGCTATTTGAGAACTGAAAATGCTTTAGATTTTGCGCTGCAACTCAACCAGTATAATCAACTGGATCAGCTCATTATCAATCGTGATGTGTGGATGGGATTATCAGAATCAAATCAGAAAAAAGTATTTGCCGTACAATTTAAACATGATCAGTTGATGCAATTAAATTCTGATTCATTTATGGAGGAATGGAAGGGCATTAAACGCATCTCATCCTGTCATGACCATTCTAGTGTCAGTCGAGCTGTAGCGTTAGGTTTTGATGCAATATTTTTAAGTCCAGTACTGAGTACAACATCGCATCCTCAGCAAGACCCCTTAGGTTGGTCGCAGTTTGAATTGTTAACGAAAGATATTCATATACCGGTTTATGCGCTAGGCGGTATGAAGCCTGAGTTATTAGATCAGGCCATACAACATGGAGCTTATGGAATTGCTGGTATTCGTGATTTTTAAAGGCATTAAAAAAGCAAAACTCATGCTTAAATCAAAATTCTTGATTTGGTTTTGTGCTTCTTGAATAAGTTTATGATTTTTTTGGAGTTGACCTGATTTCAAAATAATTTGCCAAAGTTGTCGTTTCATCGTTTCTGTTTGAGCATAACTGAGACCTCGTTTTGCCAACGATTCAGCATTTTTTGCCTCATTTTTTTGATTGGCAATCATCGCGAGATACATATAGGTCTCTGCAGATTGAGGGGCAAGTCTTTGTGCTTGGAGTGCGGCTTTTTCAGCTTCACTCCATTTTGCTTGACGAAATGCATGATGGGTTTGTTGCATTAAGTTTTTAAATGCGGGAAGTTGGCGGCCATCATCGAATTTTTGAATTGAGCTTTTCTGTTCAGGAATAACAATTTGTAATTGTTCCCGTTTAATTTCAGGTCGATCGTAAGGCGTAATTTTAATACCATCGGCATCTTTTTGGGATGGTGTTGTTTTAGTCTCAGCTTGTTTAGGTTTCTGAGACGGTTGTGAGTTTTGAGGGGAGGTTAAAGTTTGGCAACCGCCTAAGAGTAATATGCTGGCGAATAGTACGCTAAAATTCAGTTTTGTCATTAACCTTAACTCCTCCTAAACTTATTTTAAGGATTATAACTTCCACTCGAAAGTACTCGAGTGGCATTCGTATTTAAATCCCGTTCCATTTCTGTTTCGCTCTCACGAATATATTGGTCGATGCTGTCTTCTGCTGGAATTACTTCTGCATTCGTTTCAGGAACGTAAGTCGGCTCTACTTGGTAGTGTGGTAAGCCACATGCTGTTGCGCGACGTGGAACAGTATATTTAAGTATCGGTACATAGAGCGCACCTTGACAACCTTGTGCTGAAAGCTCGCCGCTATTTGAATCAATCCAATGCCATTGTACCTCATCAGGTTGACGTAAATTGACTGGTTTTTGCTTCAGTTGCTTCATTACGTTGGTCCACACGGGTAAAGCGCCAGATGAGCCCGTTAAGCCTGTGACTTTATTGTCATCTAATCCAAGCCAGACAACAGCCAAATGATTACCTGAATACCCCGCGAACCAAGAATCTCTTGTATCATTGGTCGTACCTGATTTACCCGCTAGATTTAGATTCGGAGCGAGGCCGTTATAAGCAGCACGTCCTGTACCTGCCGACATCACACGTTGTAATCCGTAATTTAAAATATAAGCAGCCGATGGGTCGATCGTTTGTTGAACATTTAAACTATAGCGATTAATGAGCTGACCATTGGTATCAACAACTGTTCGGATAGATTTTGTAGGATATTTAAACCCTCCAGTTGCAAAGTTGCCATAAATATTCATGATTTCCATAGGCGACATTTCAACAGCCCCTAAGAAAATCGATGGATAATTCGGAATAGGTGAAGTCACGCCAAACTTCATTAAATGATTGGTAAATGAAGAAAGTCCAAATTCTTGTCCCAAGCGAACTGTAGATAGGTTATATGAATTGGCTAAAGCTTGAACCATTGGGACGTAACCATACGAAGTTCCGCTATAATTTTTTGGGGTCCAAGTCTGATTGCGATCGACTGGCACACTAATTGGCGAGTCTTCGATTGCCGTCGCCCAGTTATAACGACCAGATTCCAAAGCAGTTAGGAAAATAACAGGTTTTAATAATGAGCCTACCTGACGTTTTGCATCAACTGCGCGGTTAAAACCTGTGAAGTCAGATACTGAACCTACGGCCGCAATCAATTCACCATTTTCAGGGTGAGAAACTAATACCGCGCCTTGAAGCTCTTTCAAGCGTGCAGGATTGGCCTTAGACAGTCTTGATACTGAATCTGTAAATGATTTTTGTACTTTGATTTGTGCGATTGGATCTAATGTTGTGAAAATTCGAAGACCTTGTTTCGTTAAATCGCTTTCTTGGTATTCTGTTCTGAGTTGACGACGTACGATGTCTAGGAAATCAGGGAAGCGAGCTGGACCTAAAGTCGGTTTTTTAATCACGTTTAAAGGTTTAGCTGACTCAGTTTCATATTGATCTTCAGTCAAATATCCCATGACTAACATATTGTTTAGAACAACATTACGGCGTTTTAATGCACTTTCAGGATTTCTCCAAGGATTGTATAAGCTAGGACCTTGAACGAGTCCAACAAGGAAAGCCTGTTGCGCTACACTCAATTCTCTCAGTGGTAAACCAAAATAAAATTGAGACGCTAAACCATAGCCATTGATCGAGTAATTACCATTTTGTCCTAAATTAACTTCATTCAAATATGTTTCCAGAATTTCATCTTTGTCATAATGAAACTCAAGCAACAACGCCATAAAGGCTTCATTTACTTTACGTTTGATTGTACGTTCAGGGGTCAAATAAAAGTTTTTAACCAATTGCTGCGTGAGTGTAGAACCACCTTGACGCTTACCACCAGTAACGTTGCTTACAACTGCGCGTGCTGTACCACGAAACGAGACGCCGTGATGGTGATAGAAGTTACGGTCTTCAGTGGCAATAAGCGCTTGAATTAAAGGTTTAGGAACACGATTGAGTTTAATGAGAACACGGTCTTCGTTGTGTTGAGGGTAGATTCCCCCAACTAACATTGGTTCTAGACGGGCAATCCCCGTACTCGATGGTTTTGTTGCTTTAATCTCTGAAATTTGACTAGCGCCAAAACTGACTTGGAGGATTTGTTCTGGTTCTACACTATCACCAAAATCGAAACCACGCGTGTGGACATAAATGGTATTACCTTGAACCAAAAAATTACCTGGCTTGGTATAGTCTTCAGCGTTTTTATAACCCAACAGACCTAGCTCTTGAATGAAGTTTTGTTGCTCCACGGGTGCATTAGCATAAACTTCCAAGGGACGTGCATATACTTTCGCTGGAATATCCCAACGATTGCCTTCAAATTTATCGCGAATAATATTATCTAAACGGATTAGATAAATACTAAAAGCTACAAATGCAGAAATCACCAGCACTGAGAAAATCAATGCAATTAAGCCAATACCACGTTCAAACTTCATAGATCAAAAAGCAAAACCCTGTTTTATTGCGCTCATCATGCGAAGCTTTTTTATAATTTGCAATAATTAAACTGTGAATTTATGCCTTTTTTAGATAAATGTAATGATTTATCTAATTCAATATTAAGGAGAAAATTAAGATTTTAAGTTGGGGAAATGTGAAATTATTCGTGAAATTCATAACATGAAACAGGCTTGAAATATGTAAGTCACAGAATGATGATGATATGATACTCAACAATTCATCTGGAGCCGTAGCATACGTGCAACTTTCAGCAAAGTCATTTCGTAATATTGGATTAATTGGACGACCAGATAAATCATCTGTGGTTGAGACTTTAAGTCTAATTCATGACCATTTGATTAGTTTAGGTTTGCATCCAGTTTTTGATTCAGAAACCGCTAAATTGGTCCCTTATAAAAATTCGCAAACGGTCAGTCGAGCTTTATTGGGTGAAGTTACAGATTTGGTGATTGTCGTAGGTGGTGATGGTTCATTGCTTCAAGCGGCTAGATCTTTAGTGAAATACAATACTCCCGTCATCGGGGTAAACCGTGGGCGTTTAGGTTTCCTAACAGATATCAAACCGACAGAAGTGTTATTTAAATTAGATCAAGTCTTGAAAGGTGAGTTTCAGCTAGATCGCCGTTTTTTATTAGAAGTCGAAGTTCGTAGTAAAAATGAACTGATTTATGATGCAATAGCATTGAATGATGTGGTGCTGCATTCAGGTAAGTCAGTCCATATGATTGAGTTTGATCTTCATATTGATGGTCAATATGTTTATCGCCAACACAGTGATGGTTTGATTGTATCGACACCTACGGGTTCAACAGCATACGCACTTTCTGGTGGCGGTCCAATTTTGCACCCAAGTATGGATGCGATCGCGCTAGTGCCAATGCACCCGCATACGCTTTCTTCTCGTCCGATTGTGGTGGGTGGTCAAAGTGAAATTAAAATTCAAATTCGTAAGAATCGAGTGTTGCCAATGGTGAGTGCTGATGGGCAACACAGTGTTTCTTTAAATGAAGGTGATTGGTTGCATATTCGCAAACATCCTTTCAAACTTACTTTATTACATCCACCTGGATACGACTTTTATATGGCATGTCGTACCAAACTAGGATGGAATCAAGATTACGATTCATTTCATCAGCAGGACTAAACATGAATATTGAACAAATGTTATCAGTTTTGGATGCAGACATCGTTGCTCGTTTAAGAACTGCCGTTGAAATCGGTAAATGGCCAAACGGTGTAGCTTTAACTCAAGAGCAGCGTCAGATTTCAATGCAAGCAGTCATTGCTTGGGAAGCTAAAAATCTGCCAGAAACAGAAAGATCAGGGTATATTGATAAAGGTCATAAAGAGGAAGGTGATGAATGTGATTCACATGTTCCAGAGCCAGAATTTCAACCTATACGTTTTGTATAATGTTCTATGCTTAAAAAAGACACCTGATGGTGTCTTTTTTTAATCCGAAGTTAAACTCGATGACGTGACTGCCAGTATTCTTGAGCCAAGGTCTGTGCTTGTGTAAATGTTTCAGCCACATTCATAGTGTAGATTGCGATTGCCATAGTTTCAATAATAGCCACCTCTCCATAGCTATGGTGGGCATCACCTAACCATACGGCTTTGAAAGTATCTAAGTTCAACTCTTCTTCAATTGCTGAACGATCAGCTGTGAGTTTCGGAAGTTCAAGCTCATACAGTTCACCGTCTCGTATACCGCAAATTAAGGTTTTTGCATCTGGGTTTCGTTCAAATTCACCGCCTTCACCTTTAATCACCGCACTGTTAACGTAACCTAATTTGGCAGCAGTCTGTTGATGAGAACTGCGATACGCAGGGTGAAATATCGCTTGCAAAGTGGCTTTGGCATTGAAGGGATTGATGAGTCGTGAAAGCGTATGAATGGGTGAGCGTAAGCCCATGATATTGCGTAATGCAATTAAATCACTCAAGGTAGGTGAAATGACTTCGAGTGGTATATAGGCAAAGTTATGCTGATTCAGTTCTGATGCCACTTCGTTTTCATTTTGACAAATGGTATAACCTAAATACTGTAAAACTTGTTCTGTATATAATCGATTAATGGTATGTCCAGAAGCCCCATGCATTACAATACGATGACCATGTTTTGCTAAGGTTAACGCCGATAAGATAAACCACGGATAGTGTTTGCGTTTCCCCGCGTAAGATGGCCAGTCTAGGTCGACATCAATAGCTCTAAATTTAAGTTGATCACGAGTCGCTTGCACAAAGCCAGCCAGTTCATCTACAGATTCTTCTTTCACTCGTAAAAGCATTAAAAAAGCACCCAGCTGAACGTCTAATACCTCATTTTTTAAAATCATCTCAAATGCTTGATAAGCTTCTTCATAGGTCAGTGATCGCGCACCATTTTTTCCTTTGCCAAGAATACGAACAAATTGCGCAAATGGGTGTTCAAAGTCTTTATATAAATTACGTTTTGTATTCATGATCAATGCAGTTGGATGTTCTTAATGACAGTGTAACGTGGAATGATGCTGGGACTAAAAGCTAAATATAAAACTTAATGACCAAGCATTATTTTTAGCTTTTGAGACTGACCAAATTGTATGAATTTTCAAGCGCTTTTGTCCATGACAACTGGAAAAAAACGGGATAGCATGAAAACTTATAAAAAAATGAAGTGTAAGGAACACAAGAATGTTGGCATATGATGCAGATTTAGAATTATTTCGTGATAATTTCAAACGTTTTATGAGTGAGCACGTTGCTCCTCATTATGAGCAGTGGGAACGTGAAGGAAAAATGCCACGTTCAGTGTGGAATGCACTTGGTGAAAATGGCTTCTTGTGCGTAGATGTTCCTGAAGAATATGGTGGTTATGGTGTTCCAACAGAATATTCTTTAATGTTGGTTGAAGAGTCGGCACGTGCAGGTTATAGCGCATTATCGACAGGTATTTCATGTCACTCAGAAATTGCAGCACCATATATTCTACACATCGCGAACGAAGAACAAAAAAAATACTGGTTGCCAAAAATGGTTTCTGGTGAAGTGGTGGGAGCAATTGGAATGACAGAGCCAGGTGCTGGTTCTGATTTACAAGCCATCCGTACGAATGCCATTTTGAATGGTGATCATTATGTTTTGAATGGCTCTAAAACCTTTATTTCAAATGGTCAGCATGCAGACTTGGTTGTGCTTGCCGTTAAAACAGATCCTCAGGCACGTGCTAAAGGCGTCTCACTTCTATTGGTTGATAGTCATTTAGAAGGGTTTAAAAAAGGCACAAATCTCGACAAAATCGGTTTGCATTCGCAAGATACTTCGGAACTCTTTTTTGACAATGTCAAAGTTCCAGCTGATCAGCTTTTAGGTCAAGCGGGTCAGGGATTTGCATATTTGATGCAAGAATTACCACGTGAACGTACAGCGATTGCTGCGACAGCATTAGGAGCAATTCGAGGTTCAATTGATGTGACAGTTCAATATGTCCAAGAACGTCAGGCTTTTGGTCAAAAAATTGGACAATTCCAAAATTCTCGTTTTGTTTTAGCACAAGCGAAAATCGATGAACTGGCTACAGCCGCTTTTTATAATCAAAACCTAGCATTGTATAAAGAAGGGAAATTGGATGTTGAAACAGCAGCTGCATTAAAAAGTTTCAGTACAGATATGCAAATGAAAGTGGCGGATAATCTACTGCAACTCTTTGGTGGCTATGGCTATATGACGGAATATCCTATTTCACGCTTCTTTGTGGATGCACGTATTCAACGAATCTACGGCGGAACCAACGAAATCATGAAAGAAATCGTAGCACGTGGCATGCTAGGACGTTAATTTTTATCCGTATTTACATCTCGCTTGAGGAATACAAGCGAGATGTATTCGAATGTGTTTTCAATTTTAAAACTTATAGAACGAACTGATTTAAAAAAAAAGATTAAAGCTATCCTATTCAATGTTCTTGTCTTTTTTCTAATTTATAGCGCGTATTGGATTGATGATTATTTCAACTGTATATTTTTAAGTCTTATTGCCATAAAGTTTGGTTGCTTAACATTTGAAAGCTAACTATTGTTATACTGTTTACATAACTGATTCTGTAAGGCGACATTACAATGATCAACGATGATCAAAACACGACGAATTCTTTAGACTTAGCTAAAATCCGCGAAGATATCGACTCAGTAGATCAACAACTCCAACAACTGATTAACCGTCGAGCACGACTTGCTGAAGCTGTAGCAAAAGCAAAATTTGCTTCTGAAGAAAATCCAATGTTTTATCGTCCTGAGCGTGAAGCACAAGTTTTGCGTAATGTGATGGAGCGTAATGAAGGTCCTTTATCTGACGTGACGATGGCGCGGTTGTTTAGAGAAATTATGTCTGCGTGCCTTGCTTTAGAAGCACCACAAAGCATTGCTTTCCTTGGTCCAGTAGGAACTTACACCCATTCGGCAGTACTGAAGCATTTTGGACATGATGCGGTTGTGCGCCCACTTCCTACAATTGATGAAGTGTTCCGTGAAGTCGAAGCAGGCAGTGCACATTATGGTTTAGTTCCTGTTGAGAACTCATCCGAAGGTGTGGTTAACCACACGCTTGATTGTTTTAAAGCGTCACATTTAAATGTGATTGGTGAAGTTGAATTACGTATTCATCATCAATTTTTGATTTCTTCAAATACGCGTAAAGACAGCATTAAACAAATCTATGCGCATCAACAAACTTTAGCTCAATGTCGTGGCTGGCTCGATGCTCATTATCCAGGTGTTGAACGTGTGGCTTTGAGTTCGAATGCTGAAGCTGCTCGCCGTATCCGTAATGAATGGCATTCTGCGGCAATCGCATCTGAAACAGCTGCGAGCTTATATGATTTAGAAATCTTACATAGCAATATTGAAGATAATCCAGAAAATACAACACGCTTCTTAGTTATTGGGCGTGAAAAAGTACCACAAAGTGGTAATGATAAAACTTCTTTATTGATCTCTGCACATGACCGTGCAGGTGCGTTATTAGAAATTTTAGCGCCGTTCGCTAAACATAACATTAGCTTGACCAGTATCGAAACAAGACCTGCTTTGCCTGAAAAATGGGCTTATGTATTCTTTATCGATTTAGAAGGGCATATCGAACAAGAGAACGTACGTGCGGCTGTCGAAGAAATTCGTCCATTAGTCAAAGAAATCCGTGTTCTTGGTTCATACCCAATTGCGGTACTTTAAAAAGAGTTGAAACTTAGATATGTCTCAACCTTTATTTAAAAAAGTTGCATTTATTGGGCTAGGATTGATTGGATCAAGTTTAGCACGTGTCATTCAAGCACATGGTCTTGCTGAAAATGTTGTGGCATCTACGCGATCTGTTCAAACGTTAGAAGATGCTAAAGCTTTAGGTTTGATTAGTGAAGGATATGCTGATGCCAAAGATGCAGTGGTTGATGCAGATTTAATTGTTCTTGCTTTACCCGTGAGAGCTACACAATCTGTATTAAACTCGATCAAATCTGTGATTACTCCTGATACTATAATTACAGATGTGGGCAGTACCAAAGGCAATGTGGTTGAGGCTGCAATTGCGGTTTTTGGTGAGCATTTACCCGCAGGTTTTGTTCCAGGGCATCCAATAGCTGGTGCTGAACATACTGGTGTTCATGCAGGTAAAGTAGATTTATTTGCTAACCACAAAGTGATATTAACGCCGTTAGCAACAAGTGCTGAGTGGGCAGTGCAAAAACTGATTCAGTTATGGCAAGCTGCTCAAGCTGAAGTAATTTGTATGGATGTGGAAAAGCATGATGAGGTGCTTGCGCATACAAGTCATCTGCCACATTTAATGGCATTCAATTTGGTTGAGCAACTTGCAAATCGTGAAGATAATCTGGACATTTTCCGTTATGCAGCAGGTGGTTTCAGAGACTTTTCTCGCATTGCGGCGAGTGATCCACAAATGTGGCATGACATATTCTTTGCCAATAAAAAAGCGATTTTGAATGCTGTTGATGGATTTGAGAACCAATTGGCTCATATTCGACAGCTCATTGAAAACGAAGATTCAAAAGCACTCATGGGATTGCTTGGACATGCTCAAGCAGCACGCCAACATTTTAACCATATGCTTGCCAAGAAACCTTTAATGGAGAACAAAACTGTGACACAGCAATTTACTATTCTGCCGGGTGCTAAATCATTTACTGGAAAATTTAGCGTGCCAGGTGACAAATCTGTGTCACACCGTTCAATCATGTTTGGTGCGATCGCTGAAGGTACAACACATGTTACTGGTTTCTTAGAAGGTGAAGATGCCTTAGCAACACTTCAAGCATTCCGTGATATGGGTGTAAATATTGAAGGTCCAAAAAATGGTGAAGTCACGATTCATGGTGTAGGAATGTATGGCCTTAAAGCTCCAGCAAGTGAGCTTTATATGGGTAACTCTGGGACTTCGATGCGTCTACTGTCAGGGATGTTGTCTGCGCAAAAATTTGACTCAGTAATGACTGGTGATGCATCGTTGAGCAAACGTCCTATGGAACGTATTGCAAAGCCACTCCGTGAAATGGGTGCTCAAATTCAAACAACAGGTGAGCGTGGCACACCGCCAGTATCGATCACAGGTAATCAGCAACTTAAAGGTATTCATTACGATTTACCGATGGCTTCTGCACAAGTGAAGTCTGGCATTTTGCTCGCTGGTTTATGGGCAGAAGGTGTAACGTCGGTGACTGAGCCAGAACCTACACGTGATCACTCTGAGCGTATGTTACGTGCATTTGGTTATGATGTGAAAACTGAAGGTAACCGTATTTCTTTAAAAGGTGGTGGTAAGTTAGTTGGCACGAATATTCAAGTGCCTTCAGATATTTCATCTGCTGCGTTCTTTATGGTGGGTGCTGCCATTACTGAAAATTCAGATGTAACACTTGAGGCAGTGGGTATTAACCCTACTCGTACTGGTGTGATCGAAATTTTGAAGCAAATGGGGGCTGATATTTCAGTCGAGAATGAACGAATTGCAGGTGGTGAACCAATCGCTGATATTCGAATTCGTGGCACTCGTACTTTGAAAGGCATCCATATGCCTGAAGATCAAGTACCTTTAGCGATTGATGAATTCCCAGCATTATTTATTGCCGCAGCTTGTGCTGAAGGTCAAACAGTGTTAACTGGTGCAGCTGAACTTCGTGTAAAAGAGTCTGATCGAATCCAAGTGATGGCTGATGGATTGAAAACCATGGGTGTTGATTGTACGCCTACGGATGACGGCATTATTATTGAAGGTAAAGGTAAGTCTGGTGATTGGTCTGCTATCTTTACAGGTGGTGAAATTGAGTCACATCATGATCATCGTATTGCCATGAGTTTCTCCATTGCGGGTCTGCGTACTTCAGGCTTAATTAAAATTGTGGGAACTGAAACCGTTGCAACAAGTTTCCCAACTTTTACTCAACTCACTGAACAAGCGGGTTTATCTATTCAAGTTAGTGAATAATACGACCAAAGATTTGTATATTTCTTTTCAAACAGCCAAGCAAAAGCTTGGCTGTTTTGTTTATATTGCTTATTCTAATTCTATATAATTAAAAAGCCTTTGGATGAGGAAATGAAAAAATTACAATTTTTAGTTGATCAAACGAAATACGCTAAGGCTCATTCAAGTCATTCTCATGATAATGCACAAACTTACGTTACAGCATTGTTATCTGAACAGTTGGTGCAACATGGATTTCACACTCAAACTACGAATCCGCATGAATTAGAAGTCAGTGTCTCTGATCACCCAATCGCTTTAGGGGTGAACTGTAATCAACCAGATGGCGAAGGACATTTTGTATGTGAAATAAGTGCGCATGCAGATGAGGAACAGGATTGGTTCCAAAAAATTGAGACGCAGAGTGTGATTAAACAACTTGCGCAAGCAGTAGAGCAGACATTAAGAGAAGATGAGTCGTTCCAATCGCTAGAGTGGAAATCCTAACGAGGAATAAAACAAACCCAATGTAAAGAATCTACACTGGGTTTTTCTGAAACACGTAATATTTATATTAAGCCGTAAGGAAGCGAGTGATCGCGACGCGAAGTTGCTTCAAATAACCTGTGAAGAAGTGATTAGCACCAGGTAGCACTGTAATAATATGGCGTTGAGGCTTTGCCCATTCAATTAAATCGGATAATAAAGTGACTTCATCTGCCTCACCATGAATAAACAGAATATCACCTTTAATTGCTGGAGTAACATAGTGACGGATACCAGCAACTGTGGCTGTTGGTAAACCACATAGAATGACTTGTTCAGGTTGAATTTCTTGAGGTAGTGCATGATATGCCTTCGCCATAACATGTGCACCAAAACTAAAGCCTCCAACATAGAAAGGCAATGTAAGGTGTTTTGCACGTACTTGACGAATGACTTCTAAAATATCTTCTGTTTCACCAAATCCTTCATCGTGAACCCCTTCACTTTGACCTGATCCACGGAAACTTGGACGATAAACGATATAACCACGCTCAAGGAACATTTGAGCTAACAGAGTGGGAACTTTGTGCTGAGGAGTACCACCTTGAAGCGGGTGAGGGTGACAAACGACCGCAAATCCTTTTACTTCAGACTGAGGATAATCTACAAAAACCTCAATTTTGCCAACAGGGCCTTGAATGAACATTTGTTCAGACATAAAAATACCGATTAACGTGCAGGAGAATCGTATATTTTAACGTCAATAATTAAAAAAAACACAATTGGAAATAAAATAAGTCTACTGTTATAGTTTGATTAATTGTTTTTTGATCAGGTTTCTATGTTTGCCTTAATTTCTCCTGCTAAGACATTAGATTATGAATCTACACTTCCAACTGATGAACATACTTTACCAAGATTGCTTGACCACTCACAACAGCTTATAGACGTAAGTCGTAAACTGTCTGCTTCAGAAATCGCCAAATTAATGAGTGTGAGTGAAAAAATTGCGAATCTGAACGTGGAACGCTTTAGAGATTGGCAATCAGACTTTGATTTATCAAATTCACGCCAAGCAATATTTGCCTTTAAGGGCGATGTTTATACAGGTCTGGATGCGTATTCGCTTACGCAAGCTGATTTAGAATATGCTCAACGCCATTTAAGAATGCTATCAGGTCTCTATGGATTACTCCGACCACTGGATTTAATGATGCCTTATCGTTTAGAAATGGGCACGAAATTAACAAATCCACGAGGTCACAATCTTTATGAATTTTGGGGAGATGAAATTACCCACTTGATCAATCAAGACTTATCAGAAGCCAAAAGTGATTTATTGGTCAATATCGCATCCGATGAATATTATAAATCGGTGAAAGAAAGCAAAATTAAAGCTGAAATTATCAAGCCCGTATTTTTAGACCAGAAAAATGGAAAATATAAAGTAATAAGTTTCTATGCAAAAAAAGCGCGTGGATTGATGGCACGTTATATTATCGAAAATAAACCTAATACTGTGGATGATCTTAAATCATTCAATACGGATGGCTATTATTTCGATGCTGAAAGTTCTTTGAAAGGTGAGCTCGTATTTAAACGTGATGAGCAGGCTGCTTGAAAATAAATAGGCGGTAGCGGGGCAAGGTGTCTGATGATTGATTCATATTTAAAACAGTTGAGAAGATACTGGGCCGCTACTGCACAACAGCTTGAACTATCCTCAGAGGATTCCATATCTATTCTTGATAGATTAGAAGTTCATTACAGTGAGCCTCATCGGCATTATCATACAGTGCAGCATATCGTTGAATGTATGGATCACTTACAATTGGTTCTACCAAATTTAAAAGATCCTTTATCAGTCTCTATAACTCTTTGGTTTCATGATGTCATATATGAGCCTAAGGCACACGATAATGAACAACAAAGTGCTGATATGATGCTGAACATCATATCTCCCCACATGGAGATGAGGAGATGTGAGAAAATTTATCAGTGGATATTAGCGACCAAAGAGCATCGTGCTTCAGTTGATTCAGACCTTAACTATTTACTTGATATTGATCTTGCAATTCTCGGTTCAAACGCCAAACGTTTTGAAGAATATCAGCAGCAAATTCATCAAGAATTCAGTTGGGTACCCTCTGAAATTTATACATTAAAACGAAATGAAGTTCTTAATAGCTTTTATCAAATGGAATCCATTTATAAAACAGCATATTTTCATGACACTTTAGAAAATCAAGCCAAACAAAATTTAGAACGAGCATTAGTTAGCTGATTTGAAAGCAGCTAATGCGCGCTGTCGACTCATCTTTAAATCAACAATAGGTTTTGGATAATTGAGTTTAAGATTCGGATATTTAGCATAAGGCTCATGAATGATTTTCGCATCAAGATGAGCTAATTCAGGTATCCATTTGCGAATATAATCACCTTGACTATCAAATTTTTGTGATTGACTAATGGGGTTAAAAATACGGAAATAAGGTACAGCATCTGTACCTGTTGAAGCACACCATTGCCAGCCACCATTATTTGCCGCTAAATCTCCATCAATCAAATGTTGCATAAACCATTGTTCGCCTTTACGCCAGTCGATGAGCAAATTCTTACTAAGGAACATGGCGACAATCATTCTGACACGATTGTGCATCCAACCTGTTTGAAGCATTTGACGGATTCCAGCGTCCACAATTGGAATACCCGTTTGTCCAAATTTCCAAGCATTTAATTCATCGGGTGCATCACGCCATGGCACATTAGACGTATTTAAATTGAATGGTTGATATTTCGATAATCTTGGAAAATCAAATAGGATGTGTTGATAAAATTCTCGCCATAATAACTCATCTAACCAAGTTTGTTGACCATCAGAGTAGAGATGAAAATTGCCGTTTGAGCGACTAAAAATTGCAGCCAAACATTGTCGAATCGAAATAATTCCTAGATTTAAATACGGTGATAATTGACTGGTTGCATCAATGTTTGGAAAGTCGCGTTGTTGTTTGTACGTCTCTAAATTCTCGTCAACAAATTTCTCGAGCATTTGTAGTGCAAATGACTCTCCAACAGGCCATTGATATTTAATCTGAGCATCAGGATAAAAATCATGTATCGATGGAATTTTGGAAGTATGAAAGCGTTGTATAAGCTCATGAGGCTGTACTTTCGGTACAGCGAGTGGTTGAGGAACAGAGATATTCAAGATTTCATAGCATGCACGTTTATAAGCACCAAAAACTTGATAAGGCTGGCGACTCTTATTGCGAATTGATCCAAGTGGGAAAATTGTGCGGTCATGATAATACTCGACAGTCACTTGATGCGATTCTAATAAGGTCTGGACTTGCGCATCACGATGTAACTCATTCACGCCGATTTCAATGTTGGCGTGTATCGCAGTAATTTGATATTTATTTGCGAAAGTTAATAATCTAGCTGGTACATCGTCCCATTGGGTAACGATTTCCACCACAAGTGGGATATTGAATTGCTTTAACTCACTTTCAAGTGATTTAAGTTGGCGAAGATAAAAGTCAATTTTAATCACTGCATCATCATGCAATTTCCATTGTTGAGGCGAAAGTATCACCACCGCACAAGTATTCCCATGCCGGTTTGCCTCCATTAACGCCGTGTTATCCCTAACTCTTAAATCCTGACGAAACCAAATGAGATTCATATGATTAATATCCAAATATCCTCAGGAAATTATAAGAATTTGAATCATTTAAATCGTTAAGCATTGTAATTTTTTGCATAAAAAAAAGGCGAAGCAGAAGCTTCACCTTTTTGTCCTAAAATCCGTAGATCTTAGTGGTGGTGACCACCTACACCGTGAACGTGACCGTGATCTAACTCTTCTTGAGTTGCTTCACGGATTTCAACGATTTCAACATCAAATGTTAAGTCTTGACCAGCAAGCGGGAAGTTAGCATCAACGATTACGTTTTCGCCTTCAACCGCTTTAACAGTCACAATTTGAACGCCATCATCAGTTTGCGCTTGGAATTGCATACCAGCTTCGATGTTGTCTACGCCTTGGAACATTTGTTTAGGTACTTCTTGAACTAAATCAGTGTTGTACTCACCATAAGCTTCAGCAGCAGGAATCGTTACTGTAAATTTGTCACCAGTCGTTTTACCTAACATTGCTTTTTCTAAGCCAGGGATAATGTTGCCAGCGCCTTGCAAATATGCAAGTGGTTCACCTTGAGATTGATCGAGAGTTTCACCCTCTGCATTAGTCAATTTATAGTTAAATAAAACCACAAGGTCATTTGCAATAACTGTCATGTTAATGATCCATTCAAATATTTTAAGGGTACATCATAAAGTGAAAACCAATTTTTGTAGACAATTTTCTAAAAAAAATGCAGTTTCGATAATTTATAACGCTTAAATATTACATTGGGGCGTCTTTTAGATTTTTCAATGCAATTTGATTTTAGGTGCTATTTTTCTGGTCACAAAATCTTTGGCTGTGAGTAATCCTGCCTGTGCATAACCATAAATCGTGGCTTGATGCAGTCGGTAAAGCGATACATACATCGACTTCGCCACAAATCCTTGAACATTGACCTGACCTAGTAATTCGCCGACTGCTTTATTCTCACTTAAAGACACAAGTGAACCTTTGTCAGAAAAATTGAACATCGGTTGTGATCTTCCTGAAATTCGCGCTTTCATTGCATCAACGAGGAAAGCAGCCTGTTGACTTGCAACTTGCGCACGCGGTCCTAAAGCTGTTTCACGGGCATCTAAAATACAGTATGCGCAATCACCGAAAGCAAAAACATTCGGATCTGCTTTTGTTTGGAGTGTTGCAAATACGTGTAAGCGACCCATACGATCTTTTTCGAAGCCTTCTAGGTTTTGAATCACTGCTGGAGTTTTAATGCCTGCAGCCCAAACTTTTAATTGTGCTGGAATTGAACTTCCATCATTAAAGTAAATTTGATCAGCATCCACTTTTTCGACACGCTTAGACGTTAAAATATCCACATTCATGCGCTTAAGCTGCTTAGTGCTGTGGTCTGACATTTTTTCAGAAAGAGCCGGTAAAATACGATCAGCGCCTTCGATTAACGAAATTTTGACGTTTTTAGGGTCAATTTTATTAAGACCGTATTTAAAGAAGTTTTGTTTGGCTTGAACTAATTCAGCTGCAAGCTCAACGCCAGTTGCACCTGCACCTATAATGCCAATATGCAGCTCACGATGGTCATTATTATTTTGAGCTTCGATATAAAGATGAAGTAGATGCTGCTGGAACTGTTCAGCCTGTTTTGGATTATCTAAATAGTGACAATGTTCTTGCACACCTGAAGTATTGAAATCATTGGAAACCGAACCAACCGCCAGAATAAGAGTGTCATAACTTAGCGTTAAATGATCAGTCGATTGGTCATAGGTCGATGCAACAGGTTTGAGCAATTGAATGGTCTTGGCTTCACGATCTAATTGTTCGAATTTACCCAATACAAACTCATAATGATGCTTCGCAGCATGACCAAAATAATTTGTTTCTTCATCACTAGGGCTCAACGTACCTGCTGCAATTTCGTGTAAAAGTGGTTTCCAGATATGTGTGAGCTTTTGGTCCACTAATGTAATTTTTGCTTTTTTCGATTTGCCCAGCGTGTCACCCAGTTGTGTTGCTAGTTCTAAGCCACCAGCACCACCACCCACAATGACAATATGATGAAGATTCGACATTTAATATTCCTATTTTTATAGCGTCATAAATAAAAAAGAGATGGGGGTAATATGCCATCTCTTTTTTAAAAGAATTGTTCTTTTTGTATTACAAGTTACAGATTTACAATAAAAAACTGCAATCAGTTTAAAGGATAGATTTTTGCTTGATTTGTACTGCTAGATCCAAAACTAAATAATTGTTTAAACCAATTCAAAATACTTTCAAACCATGATGCTTCATCAATTTGAAGTTCATCTTCAATCAATACCGTTTGAATGAGTCTGTTATTTTGATAGATATGAATACGTGCCAACTGCTGAATTTGCGCGATAGGTGCGGTTAATGATTGTGTTAGTAGCTCGACGTTCATATGCGTTTGAGTTTGCTGTAAAGGCTCAAGAGCTGAAGTGAATCCAAAAGCATCTGCTTGAATCAAACGATGAGTTTGATTGTCAAAATTACGCATATCAATCATTTGATTCGCGTTATACAAAGAGGTCGTCACGATACTTGGCTTTTTAGTTTCGACTTTGAACCTTTTTAAGGTCGATGCGACTACAGGGAGTTCAGCAATCAGTTGCTTATTTTTAATTGCAATTTCATTGCGTGTATAGGCATAGGATAGGTTTAAAAGTTGATGTGCGATTTCAGCGCGTTTAAAGCCACTTTGAGCACCGAGTACCACAACAATAAGTCTCCTTTGATTGAGGTCAAATTGTTGAGTTGGTCGATTCGCAGTGAGTGCAAGATTATAGCCTGCAGCACGAGTAAACCCTGTTTTCAAACCATCAACAGTGGCATCTTGTTTGAGTAAGATATTCGTTGCACGGTGAAAATGCTGATTGTAAGTAAAACTTTGCTGTTTCGAGTAGTCAAGGTAATTGGGTGTTTCATTGGTGAGCGCTTGTGCGAGCACGGCTAAATCATGCGCTGTTGAATAGTGCATGTCCATTGTAATGCCCGCTGGATTGGCAAAGTTTGTATCTTTCATGCCTAGCGCTTTGGCTTCTTGATTCATGCGTTGAACAAATGCAGGCACTGATCCTGAAATTCGTTCAGCCAATGTGACAGCAGCATCGTTGGCAGACATGATAATTAAGCCTGCCAAAAGCTGATCAATCGTAATTTTTTGAGTCGGCTTCAGATACATCTGAGACTCATCCCATTGAACTACATTGACGACTGGTGAGGCAGTAATAACTTCATTTTTGTTAATTTTACCTGCTTGAATGTCTTTCAGAGCGATGTATGCCACCATCATTTTGGTTAACGAAGCTGGTGCACGTTGGACATGGCTATTGTGTTCAGTAATGACTTGACCTGATTGTGGATCTAAGACAGTCCATGCTTCAGCTTCTAAACTTTCTGGTGCAACTTCGAACAAGGAAGCATGTGTGATATTTACTATAAAAAAACTAAAAATTATGAGTAGAGCAGAGTAGAGTTTCAACGGGTTTACCTATATAAGCCAATCCAATGGCATAGATCATCAAGCACACCGCATGCTATGCCTTTTTTTTCTGAAACTCTAGTCAGATTTGTAGACAATTAATACGAATCGCGCAACTCCAAGTAAAAAAATGCTAATCTAAATACAAGTTGGTTCTATAGTTTCTCAATTAAGACATTATGTTGCATTATCAGATCGAATTTGACGACTTTCGTCAGCATCTCATTCACGTTACTGTTCGTTTCGTTGCTCAGCCAACTCAAGTATTGAGCTTGCCAACTTGGATTCCAGGAAGTTATCTCATTCGAGAGTTTTCAAAACATATTGAGTCTGTTCGTGCCTATGATGAAGATGGTCGAATACTCAAGATTCGTAAAAATGAAAAAAATAAGTGGCAGTTATTTAATACTGATTTTGAGCTGATTACGGTTGAGTACGACGTCTATGCATACGACCTCTCAGTACGTGGTGCTTATGTTGATGAAACACGCTTATATGTGAATCCTGCTTGTGCATGTTTAGGTTTAGAAGGACAAGAAGATAAAGCGGTAGAAGTTGAGTTATTTTTGCCAGATGAATTGAAACATTTCCAACTTGCTACAGGATTGGCATCTAAAAGTTTAGTGCGTGGTCGCTATACGCTTAAGGCAAAAAACTACGCTGAATTGATTGATGCACCATTTGAGCTTGCAGATCAAACTCGTTTTGCTTTTGAAGCAAATGGTATTCCGCATGAGTTTGTGATCTCTGGCAAACATGCGATGAATATCGAACGTATGAAACAAGACATTGAGAAAATCTGTGCGACAGAAATATCGATGTTTGGTTCGGCACCTTTCGAAAACTACACCTTTATGACCATCGCGACGGGTAATAGTTATGGTGGTTTAGAGCATCCGAACTCAACCAGTTTGATTTCTCCACGTGATGATCTACCTAAGTCCAATGAGCCTGTTGAACCTTCCGCTGATTATCAGCGTTTCTTAGGGTTGTGTAGCCATGAATATTTTCATTCATGGTTGGTGAAATTTATTCGCCCTGAAAATTTTGTGAATTATGATTTAGACAAAGAGGGCTATACCTCTTTGCTGTGGATTTTTGAAGGCTTTACGTCCTACTATGATGATTTGATTCTACTGCGTAGTGGTGTGATTTCTCAGGAATCTTACTTGAAGTTGTTAAAGGCGCAGATCGATCGTTATTTGCAAAATCCAGGTCGTTTTGTTCAAACTGTTGCAGAGTCAAGTTTTGATGCATGGGTCAAATTCTATCGTCAAGATGAAAACTCTAACAATGCTGGCACAAGTTACTATAACAAGGGTTGCTTAGTAGCACTGTGTTTAGATTTAGGTTTACGTTTAAGAGGTTCAAGTCTTGATGCATTGATGCGTAAGCTGTATGAAAATGCGCAAAAGGGTATACAGGTTCATGAACGTACCATCTATGAATTATGCCAAGAATTAACAGGTGATGATTGGTCTGAACAAATTAATCATTTGATTAATACCACGGATGAGTTACCGCTTGATCAATTGTTCCCTGAATTTGGCTTAGACTATGTTTTAAAGCATGATAAATCTTTACCATTTGGTTTAAAACTTCTAGATAAACCTGAAGGCGTATTAATTCAGTCTGCTCGTCGTGATGGCGCTGGTGTTAAAGCTGGGCTTTCTGCTCATGATATTATCATCGCAGTTGATGGTTTAAAGGCGACCACTAAACAACTCGACAAGTATGCAAAATTGGAAGGTACTTTTAATGTGCATGCTTTCCGTCGTGATGAATTAATGCAATTTGAAGTTCAATCGGGTGGTAGTGAACTCACTGAAGTAGATCTTAAGGTTTCCGATCAATCTAAAGTTGAGAAATGGCTTAAAGCTTAATTTACTTAGACTATAAAGTTCATGAAAAACCCATGCTTAGCTATGGGTTTTTCATAACTACAGTTTTCGTCTTAGAACTTCCAAACGCTTTTCAAATATTGTTTTGTCTTTTGAGTATTTTTCAAAAGCAATTTGAACCTTTTTTATAGATTCTTTTCTTCTGTTTATGTCGGTTTCTGTAGCGTAATTTTGACCATAATTTACCTCACTTAAATGAGCTTCTGAAACAAGTCTATGAGCAGAATCTATAGCAGTTTCAAAAGTTCTTAAAACTTCTTTAAAATCTTTATGCTTGTTCACATTTTTTTCTTGATTAAGCCACTGTTGAAGATTTATTAATTTGTCGTAGTAATACAGATTATTGAATTTATCTTCGTATTTTTGCTCTTCTAAATCAAATGAGCTGTGTAATTCATAACCTTTAGCGCGGATGAGTGAGTTTTTTAATTGGTATAAGATGGTGTGATATTGATTTGAAATAATCTTGAGTTCTTCAAACTTGGATAAAGTTTCAATTGTTGTATGGAATTTATAGGCATCTTTCCATGATTCTAGGGACTTCAGTACGAAATATAGGCTGATCCAAGCTGTGATTATCCCAAGAAATTCAGCTAAAGATAAGATTTCAAGACAAATATAGTTATCACAATAGTGCGATAACTTGTTTTCATTCAATGCATAAAAGAAGTAGTAAAGAATTGATAAAAATACAAGCAGCGTAATAGCCTTTAGGAAAGCTTTTTTTATGTTCATAAGAAATCCTTATTCTTTTGAATAGGATAATTAAACTTTTAAGATTAATAGAGAAATAAAAAAGCTCACATAATGTGAGCTAAATTTGTGTCATAAATGATTAACAAAAAAACATTAGTTCCCTCGATAGGTTGAATAACCATAAGAACTTAATAACAACGGAATATGGTAATGATCTAAACTACCATCAATCACAAAAACCACTGGCACTTCAGGGAAGAAAGTACGCTTGTTGTTTGCTTTAAACCAGTCGCCAGTTTTAAAAGTTACTCTGTAAACACCTTTTTGAAGATCTGTTTCGGCTGGATATAGAGTCTTGATACGACCATTTTCATCCGTTTTAGCTTCGTTGAGCTTTACCCATTTTTCACCCTGCTGCGCTTCAAGGGTAACTGCAATATTAGAAGACGGAAGACCAGTTTCTTGATTAAGCACATGAACACTTAAAGGATTTGCCAATGTGAATGTTGAAAATGCAAAACCTGAAAGAGCAAGTGAAAATTTTTTCATAAGTATCAACTCACAGTAAGCAAATAATCGAAAAGTGTACTTAAAATGAGAGATTATTTAAGTTAATTTATGTATAAAAAAAGGATGCAATCGCATCCTTTTTACTTTTTTTTACAATAGCTTGAGCTTAGCGTGCGCGTCCACGTGGAGCTTTTGTATTTGGGCGAGTAGTACCATTGGTCTTACGACGTGGTTTCTCATGTTCTTCCATTTGCCAAATACGTTTAGTACCCGATTTTTTCTTAGTACCATCTTTATTGACTTTCTTATTAATCGGCTTGCCACCTGTACCGCCTGGTTTCTTCACATAAGAGCGTGAGCGGTATGGCTCTTCTGCAGGAACATTTTGAAAGTCAGGATAAAGTAATGGTTCAATTTCTCTAGTTTCGCCAGATTCAAGACCCATCTGTACTAAGTCGATTGATCCAATTTTAGTGCGAATAAGACGTAAAGTTGGGAAACCCACTGCTGCAGTCATACGTCGAACTTGGCGGTTACGACCTTCGCAAATCGAAATTTCAACCCAAGAAGTAGGTACAGAAGCACGGAAACGAACAGGAGGATCACGATCCCATAACCACTCAGGCTGTCCAACTTTTACAGCTTTTGCAGGTAGAGTTATACCGTCTTTAAGCTCTACACCTTTACGAAGCTGTTCTAAAGCCTCTTCAGTCACATCACCATCAACTTGAACCAAATAAGTTTTAAATTTCTTATTGGCAGGGTTGGTAATGTACTGATTTAAACCACCATGGTCGGTTAAAAACACTAGACCTTCAGAGTCCATGTCTAAACGTCCAGCAAGACGTAAAGTCGGATCGTCAACGAAATCAGACATTGTCATATGTGCTTCGTCTTTACGAAACTGGGAGAGAACGCCATAAGGTTTATTGAGAATGACGATTTTCATATAAAAACTTCAATAATGTGCAAATAGTGAAAGGTCTGACTTATCAAGAATTTATGAACATCCTGAATTGATCTGAGGATTCGATCAATGAAGTCAAACAAAATAAATAGGGGAATTGGTGACTATTATGCGTGATTCAAAAAAGAAAGTATCGTATTGATCAAAAAAAATATGTAATTCTGACGATTTAATCGGTATAAGCAGGCTTTTATTGGTTTATGACAAGTGCTTTTAATTTAATCAATACAATGCAAACGTCGATCAGACGCTAAAATTTAACTCAATTTAAGATGTTGGGTTGTATATGAAAAAAAGGATTATTGGATCACTCATTGCAATCAGTTGGATGCTTACTGCTTGTCAGCCCCCAACTTCGGGCGAAACAGCAGGAATACAATATCCATATTTGTACTGGAAACTTCAACAGCAAGCGTTGACAGTGCCATTAGCGATACCTGTTGAAGGCGTAAAAGAAACTCAATTAGCAGATACTTGGGGGGCGGCACGTTCAAATGGTCGTACACATCAAGGAATTGATATTTTTGCCAAACGAGGTACGCCTGTATTGAGTGCAACACAAGGTATTGTAAGTCGTATCGGCACAAACAGTTTGGGAGGTAAAGTCGTCTGGGTGGTAGGACCTCAGTTAAGTCGCCATTACTATGCACATTTAGATGAATATGCAGCACACATCCAAGAAGGTGACTGGGTTGAAGTCGGTGAAGTATTAGGATATGTGGGAAATACTGGCAATGCGATCAATACACCTCCACATTTACATTATGGGATTTATTTAACGAGTGGTGCTACAAATCCATATCCATATTTAAAACTAAAGGAATAAGTCTCGTTAATACAAGTAAACAAATGAGAGAGCCTTGTAAGCCTCGTAACACGTATCAATTTTAATCCTCTGAAATTTATATAGCTTACAGAATGAAAGTTACGATGCAGTATTTTGATACAGCTCTATGCTCGCAGTTTCATGCAAAAGGGTTATGGTTATTTGTACTGGTCTAATTCATTCAAGTGAAAAAGAATTCAAGATCAGTATCAAAATCTGATAATCATGGAGATATGAAATGAGTAATCAATACAATCAAGATCAAAATGAGCAACAGCAACAAAATCACCAGCAACGTCAACAAGGTCAACAGCCACATCAACAGCAGCCCAATCAGCAGCAACAGCAACAAGGTCAACAGCCACATCAACAACAACCGAATCAGCAGCAACAGCAACAAGATCAACAGCAGCAGAATCAGCAACAGTCCCGTCAACAATCACAACAGCAATCTGATTTAGATCAACAAAATCGTTAATCCATTAATCATGAATTGAATGGGAATTTAGGGATGAATGCCCATTCTTGTCAGTAAATTCAAGCATTAACAATTTAAAGTGAATGACACGAGGAAGATAAGATATGGCGAATAAGTCCAAGTTAAAAATTAAAGATTTAAAAGATCAAATTAAATCGAGACTTAAGAAAATTTCTAAGCATGAATCTAAGTTAAAAGATTTAAAGAAAGCGCTCAAAAAGCGTAAATAGCAAAAGACCCTCATGTGAGGGTTTTTTTATGGAAGATCATTAGAAATATACAGTTTATGAACGAATCTTTGTGAAGCAATAATTTATAGTCAAGATTGAAATTAATCTATGATTTGAAATGATAAAAGATTATTATTCTCAATTAGAAGTTTGGAAATATTAGGGTGTATTTATGAAAATGTATCAAGTTGATGCCTTTACTACAGCGTTGTTTAAGGGGAATCCTGCAGCTGTAGTGGTCAGTGAAGAATGGCTTGATACATCACTCATGCAAAATATTGCATTTGAAAATAATTTGGCTGAAACGGCTTTTGTTAAAATTATTGATGATGAAAATTATGAAATCCGTTGGTTTACACCTAAAGTTGAAGTCGATTTTTGTGGTCATGCCACTTTAGCGAGCAGTTATGTACTTTTTAATGAGTATACTCAAGCGAAAAAAATTAAATTTCATGTCAAAGATTTAGGAATTTTTACCATCACTCGACAAGATGATGGAAAAATTACAATGAATTTCCCTGTTCGAATCCCTCATTTAACTGAAGAGTTTCCTGAGTTATTAAAAGAAGTGGTTGATCGTCCAATCAAGGAAATTTATCTAAATCAACAAGCTTATATTTTAGTCTTGGAAAGTGAACAAGATGTGCTTGATGCCAAACCTAATTTTGCCAATATTAATGCAATTGCTGAAGCATATGAGGTTAGTACTTGTATTACAGCATCCGATCATCCCGATATTGCTATAACTGCAGCATCAGAACAATATGATTATGTGGCACGTTATTTTGCACCACATAAAGGCATCAATGAAGATCCTGTAACAGGTTCTATGCATACAGGATTAGCACCCTTGTGGGCTGAGAAATTGAATAAAACAGAACTTATTGCTTTTCAAAGCTCAGAACGAGGTGGCGTGTTGTATTGCCAACTTAAAGAGAATCAAAGAATTGAAATTTCTGGCTATGCCAAACTTTATATGAAAGCTGAAATTTACCTTTAAAGCATAAACCCTATTGATCATACCCTTGTCAGGCGTGTGATCAATTTTTTTATATCAATAATTGGAAGAACAATGCTAACTCGTTTTAAAAAACTTTCACTTACTTTAATGATCGTTGCGGTCAGTTCTAGCGGTTTAGCACAACCTGTTTTGGTCAAGACTGAACAAAATATTGAAGAATACAAACTAGAAAATGGTTTACGGGTAATTTTGGCACCAATACCTAAAGAAAATAAAATTTTTATGAATATGGTGTATTTAACGGGAGCTTTGAATGACCCACAAGGTAAAGGTGGTTTAGCACATTTACTTGAGCATCTCGCGTTTAAAGGCACAGAAAATGTAAAAGGAGATGAGTTTCAACGTCGTCTAGATCAGCATACGCTCATGAGTAATGCGATGACTGACTACTATTCTACCCAGTATATGAGTGTCATCCGTCCAGAAAAAAAAGCCATTGATGAAATGTTGTATCTGGAGGCAGAGCGAATGGATAAGCTCGTACTTCAGGAAAAATTTGTTCCGTCAGAAATCGCAATCGTAAAACGAGAGCGTGAGGTTCGAATGGATCAACCTTTTTCAGTATTGATGGATCAAATTTGGAAATCTGCTTACGGAAATCAGTATCTAGGTCGTCTACCGATTGGTGATTTAACTGAGCTTCAGTCAATCAACATGAAGGAACTGAATCAATTTTACCGACAATGGTATGCACCGAATAATGCAGTTCTAGTGATTGCAGGTAAATTTAATAAAACGGATATCCTGAAAGCAGTGGATAAAAATTTTAATCAAATTCCTGCGCGTCAAATTCCTGAGTCAACCAAAGTTCCAATGCTTGATTCGACCAAGATCAAAGATCGTCAATTTATCGTGCAAAAGGGAAGTGATTTAGGCAAATACAATATTTATCTCAATGGCACCCAGCAAAAAACACAGACTGCACTTGCTTTAGCACCTTATTTATTTACAATGCAACCTAGTGGTCACTTGTACAAAGATATTGTAGAAACAGGTACGGCTACACAGGTTCAATCGACGACATGGTTAACACCAGATTTTAATCTTGTTTTTATGGGGGCAGTGTATGCTCCTAATCATGATGAGAAAAAAGTTGCCCTTTCTCTAGAGAAAGGAATTGAGAAAAAGCATCAATTTAATGAAACAGAATTAAATCGTGTCAAAAACATGATTAAAAATGGTCAAGAGAGCATGATGACCAATGCCTCTTCTGTGGGTGGTTTCATTAGTGATTATGTGGTTTCATCCAATGGGGATTGGACAAAATATTTTAAAGACCAAGCAGAGATACAAAGTTTAAATGTCGATCAGGTTAATCAGGCAATAAATCAATTCTTGGTTGCTGAGCATCGTATTTCGGGAGACATACAACCTACGCCTGAGGATCAAAAAAAGGCACTCGAGCTAGACGCTCATGAGCAAGAATCAAAAACTTTAGATCAAGTGACAACTCAAGAAGAGCCTTTAAAAGACCCAGCTGTGTATAAAGCTGAAGTGGCTGAGCACCTAAAAAATTCCAAACAGTATGTTGAAAATTTAGAGAAAAAAATCAAGCGTGGTACTTTGAAAAATGGGATGCAGTATGCACTATTCCCAACGTCAACACGCGATGACAAAACTTACGCATCGATATCTTTAAATTTCGGGACAGCACAATCACTCAAGCATCAAGGTGAAGCACTAGGCTTTATGTCTTATTTGCTATTGAGAGCATCTGAGCAGTATAGCCTGCAAGATATTGCAGACAAATCAATCGAGGCGGGTGGTCGAGCATCTGCGTCTGCTGTTGATAATGGTATTGTGATTAACGTATCTGCGAAGAAAGAAAAATTTCCAGAATTCTTCAAGTTTATTGTCGACGTTATGAATAATCCGAAATTTGAGCAGAGTCAGTTTGACCTCATCAAATCACAAACATTATCGTCATTAAATCGACCATATACAGAGCCTGAAACTGTTGCAGGACTGACTATCGCTAGAATCGTAGAGCGATATGAACCAGGTGATTTGCGATATCATTTTGAACCTGAGCTGGCAAAGCAGCAAATTGAAACCATCACCAATGATCAAATTAAAGCTTTGTACCAAAAGTATTTTACAACTCAAAATGGTCAAATATCGGTGACTGGCGATTTTGATGACAAAGCCATTCTGAAATATTTGAATTCATCTTTAGGTCAGTCTAAGACAAAAGAACCATACCAACGTTTACAGGGCAGTCATATAGATTATCCTGCTCAAAAAGTTCATGCGCTGGCCGAACAGCGTCAATTTGGTAATTATCAAGCGGTTATTGCCATTCCAGTGGGTAGTAATCATCCTGATGCAGAAGCATTATATGTGTTGAGCCATATTCTAGGCGAGTCACAATTATCATCACGCCTTGCCATGGAGTTACGTGAAAAAAATGCGTTGGTTTACAGCTTTGGAAGTAGTTTGAGTTTGGATAATTTTATCAATGCTGGTGCTATAGGTGTAAGTGCTAATTATGCAGCTGGAAAATCAGCTCAAGTTTCTCAAGGTGTGCATAAAGTATTCACTGACTTATTAAAGAATGGTGTGACGGAGCAAGAGCTTGAAGCGGCTAAAGCCAATATTATGAAACAGCGTGTCACGAATTTAGAGGATGAGCGCCGTATTCATCGTGGATTGAACAGCCAGCTTGAACAAAATAAAACACAGCTTTCAAGACTAGAGCGAGATCAGGCATTTGCAAAACTGACGAAGAAAGATATAGATGCAGTGATCAAAAAATATATTAAGCCTGAGTTTTTGGTTGAAGTTATGGCAGATCAGTACGGTAAACCACAACCTGAAATGATTTCTAAGCCTAAAAGTTAGAACCACAATGTACGATTCAAAAAGGCTCATTCGATCGTGAATGAGCCTTTTTTTCAAAGCTTATAAAATTGCTGCGCATTTTTACAAAATATCTGTTCAACAACATCTGAATTATAGGCAGCGACAATGTCGCTAAAGGCATCAATGATATTTGTAAGTGATGTGCTCACTTTGTCCATCGGAAAGTTGGATGCAAACATGACACGATAAGGCCCAAAACATTGTAAAGCATGAATAATCATAGGAGAGACCAATTCAATGATTTGTTGTTTAGATGCTAAGGTTCGTCGTGTATGAAATTGATGACCCAAAACTGGCATGAAGAGTCCAGACATTTTTGTATATACATTCGGACATTGAGCTAATTCTGCAAGATCTTCTTTCCAGTGGAAATAGATATTGTCTCGCGCAGTTTGGGTAATTCCTGTGTGTTTACCTACTGGGCCGAATAAACCTGCTGGTGTGCCCAAATGATCTAAGACAATCGAAGTCTCAGGAAAACGTTTTGCCAAAGCAATAACATCTTTAAGCTGGCTAGAATAAACCCAAGCATCGAAGCTTAAATTGTACTGGGCTAAGGCTTCAAAACCTTTTAAAAATTTTCGATCAGTGTAGAGATGGGGATCATCGTTCCAAGCATGAATTCCGGGATCTTCATGATGTGCAGCCATTCTTCGAATACCACGAAAATGCGGAGATGCCTTTTTATGCATTTTAAGAATTTTTTTGAAATTGCTTTCACGAGGATCAGCTGTTGCAACGATTCCAGCCAATTTGATGTTTTCTTGAGAAAAAGGAAGCTGCTGAATAAATTGCGTTTCTTCTACAACGCCAGTCCCTTTTTGATGATGCCAGCTGGCTTCGACATGTACAACACGGCTCACAGTATAATGTCCAATGTCTTTGTGGTAATCCGCTGGTAAATAGGGTGCTGTGATGTAATCTGTAAGTCCTACTGTCTCTATTAAATCTTTAGGTTTTACGAGACGAACGACTTTATCCAAGATTTTTGGATGTTTTCCAAAAAGCTTAACAGCTAAAGCGGCAGCATGCGGTGTGTGATAAGGATCCCATTGATGGATATGTGCATCGACGATGGGAAAGTTGAGTTGATTCATCGCTATCCTTAGTTGAGTCATCAATAAGAATAACATACGAGAAATTGATCATTTTTTGAATTGCATTTTCGTTTGAATATTAGAGTTTAATCATTAAAAAAGCCCCCTAAAGGAGGCTCAATGCACACAATGCAAATCTATTTAATGATCGTGGTCATGTTTATTTGCATGAAACTCTTCATTACGACGGAAGCGAAGGTAGTTCTCAAACTGTTCGCAGTATTCGTCATAATTATCTTCAAGCATCATATGAAACTGTTGCATGATATAAGACATCACTTGTTCTTTAGCATCACGCATTTCATTGCCATCTTTAAAGTTATTGGCAGCAACCCATGTGTTAAAACGAGCAGTACCAAATAGCATCGCAGCACTGACTTGACCACGAGCATCGGCTGGTTTAACAGTAGAACCTTTTTCAACACGGCAAAATTCATTGGCTTGCTTAATAAATTCATCAGCACGTTCGAAGAAAATCGCATTCAATGCTTCTTCTTCAGTGACATCAGTCGCTTGAATCTTTTGAACCATGAATTGTTCCTAATAAATAACTTAATTCAAGCACTATTATAGGCAAAGGCTTGCATAAACTAAACCTTTCACTTAATCTAAAAATAGCCTAAGTAATTTTTATGAGCCTTTCTATGCAAGATGCTATCGCAGTTCAAAATTTAAAAAGTGATATTGCGTTACTGAGACAGAATATTTGGCCACCTGCCGATCTTGCGAATGTCGAAGGTCTTCCCATTTATTATGGAAGCAAAGAGCAAGTTGCTGCATATTACCAGCAGTGGACAGGTCTAATCGAAAGGGCACAAGATTTATTTCAACCTTTTATGGAAGACGAGGTTTTAGATGCCGTTCATTTACCAAGTCATCTAAATTTACCGCTGTTTTATTTTCATGTAGACCGAATTCGCATTAACAAAACACGTGCAAAGGAATCAAAGACTTTTCGTGGTATTGCTAGTGTATTAGAGAAGTGTGGACAGTTTGAACCTGAACAAGTTTTGGCAATGAGTCGTTGGTTGGATCATGATGACACTGCTGCATTAGTTGCGCATCGCGAATTTATAGATTTAAGAACTTATGTATTTCAGCATGGGCAAAGTGAATATACGAGAACACGTTTTTATGTAAATGGTATTGTCTTAAGTGTTGAGCCTCATTTCGAGTTGGTTGATGCTCGCGATAAACCACGTAAGCAACGAAATGACTCATATAGCGATCCATTGGCGGATAACAACACGTGGCGTATTTATGGTAAATATCGTTAGTTGAGCTGATTGAACTTAGTTTTTAGACATTAGAATCAATGATTAGCTACTTTATAAGTACAAAGCTTCTACGATCAATATCCAAACTTATTGATTAGTATTGTTTAAAATAGTCATCACAAAAAATAACTAATTTAAAGAATGATGACTGAAAAGATTAAACAATTTAAAAAGGCGTGGATGTTATTCCGTCAACATGATGAAAATGGATTAAGTGTATTCTTCGTTTTAGCCATACTTCAAATTTTAATTATTGGTACGAGTGTTGGTTTACCGTATTTGTTTAAGCTGCTGATTGACCAGACCAGTGAACCTGATCATTACTATTCGATTCAAGACTTTTTTCAAATTCATCTGCTCTATTTATTCGCCGTTGCTTATGCACTCGCTTGGTTTATCAATGAGGGGATGAAGAATATAAATAATTTTGCCATGTCTATGATGATCAGAAATGTTGATGCATCCATGCTTAAAGCTGGAGTATTTAATTTTCTTGATTTGAAATTAAAAGATCAACGACAACAAGATATCGGTGTATTTAATGCAAATCTAATTCGTGGCAGTGAAGCACTTGGTACAATTATTTTTACTATATTTTTTGTCATTGTACCTACGGTATTTAAAATCTTAGGTATGGTGTATGTGCTCGGAAATACGATCAATCTTGAATTTGGTGTGTATTTTTTCGTATTCTCAGCTTGTACAGTTGCTTTATCGCTCATCATTACCTTTAAGACACAAGATATCTTTACGATTATGTATGGTGCTCGAAATCAACTGAATCAATTTGTGATTGAAAAACTCCAACAAAGTTATGATATCAAACTCAGTCATTCGAAATATTACGAATTTGAAGAGTTTAGCCGCAGAATCGATGACTATAAAATAAAGACTCAGGATACCTATAAAAAACTTCAGTATCTCATGATATATCAACTGTTATTTGTGTCATTTTTTCTTTTGGTATTCATGGTTTTATCAGTCTATATGTTTGAATATCAAAGTTTTAGTTCAGGTGATTTTGTTTTAGTCAGTACCTATATTATAGGTTTAACCATTCCTTTAATGATGATGTCTCAAAATATCATTCATTTGAAAGGTCATATTGTGGCTATTGATCAGTACCTAGAATATTTTGAATTGGAACATGAGTCATTCAGTACGAATGATCTAACAGCTGAGGAACAGAAAGAAAGTGAGGTGGCGTATTCATTTCAAAATGTGACATTTGATCTAGGTCAGCAGACGATTGAAAATTTTAATTTAGACATCGTGTGTGGAAAAATATATTTAATTCAAGGTCGAACAGGTATTGGAAAATCAAGTTTCCTCAATTATTTGGTGGGAATAGAAAAGATCAAATCTGGACGACTATTCTTTAGAAATTTAGAGATCACTTCAGTATTTTCAGAAAAGATATTTGATCAGATTGCTGTGGTCAGCCAAACTCCGATCGTTTATTCAACCTCATTAAGACAAAATTTGATTCAAAATACTGAGATCAAATATTCTGATGAGGAGCTTAAACATTGGCTAAAAGAGTTTGATTTACTCCATTTGCTGGAAAAAAATCAAATTGAGTTAGACGATGATATACAAGAAATTTATAAAAATTTTTCTGGTGGTGAAAAACAACGATTGAACATCATTCGTGCATTACTAAAACAACCAAAGTTCCTGATCTTAGATGAACCTACAGCAGCCTTAGATGAGAAAACAAGTTCGAAAATTTTAAAATTTATTCAAGAGCGAGTTGAAACAGTCATTATGATTTCTCATGAACGTATGGCGACAGAAATTGCTGATGAAATTATTGATTTCAACATCATTTTAAATTCTAAGAATGAGGATTAAATGATGATTGTTCTGGCATGAATATCATTCAAAAAAAAGCGATTTTTAAAAATATGTATTTATTTGATTAAATTTAGTCATGAGCAACGATTCAAGTACTTGATGATAGATTTTGATGTCAGTTAAATATTTTTTAGCGTGAGCTGAAAGATGTTTATGCTATGAAATATTTATGATAATACAAAATCTACAGCTGCTTGCGCATGAATAGAAGTTGTATCAAATAGTGGGACTGAGAATTTTAGATCTCCTATAAGCATACAAATCTCAGTGCATCCTAAAATGATTCCTTCAGCGCCAGAAGATATTAATTCTTCGGCAATATGAATATATTTCTTTTGCGAAGCTTCGCTAATTATTCCTAAACATAATTCGTTGTAAATAATATCATGAACAATTTTTCTACTCGCTTTATTAGGTGTTATTACTTTAAGTCCTTTTTCCTCCAATCTGCTTTTATAAAAACCTTGTTCCATCGTAAATGCAGTACCAAGCAGCCCAATTTTTGTAATTTTCTGGCTCATGATTTCCATGGCTGTCGCATCTGCTATATGAATAAATGGTATGTTGGTTGATTCCTCAATATAAGTTGCTACTTTGTGCATTGTATTTGTACAAAGTACTATGCCATCTGCACCTGCTTTTTCTAACTGTATGGCTTGATCTCGTAAATAGATTCCTGCATCTTCCCATAATCCTTTGCGTTGTAACTCCTCAATTTCAGCAAAATCAACGCTAATAAGAATAACCTTAGCAGAGTGTAACTTGCCAAGTTTCTTTTGAACCATCTTATTGATTTGTTGATAGTACAAATCAGTCGACTCCCAACTCATTCCACCTAATAAACCAATTGTCTTCAAGTTCGCACCTTTAAAAATTAAATATTTAATTTATCAATATAATGAAAATTATCGAGTATGAAATTGCTACTTTTTAAAATAATGACTTAATCAAAGTGAGAAAAGTTCAGCTTTTGATGTGTATTTTTAGGGATGAATGTATATAAGTTTAGCAGCAGAATTTACCAATCTTATGGTTGAGTAAGCTTCTCATCGGAAGAATTCACATTAACCCCGAACTTAGATGCCATAAATAGAGGAAAATTATTGTATTGCTGAACAATCCATGTATAGAGCATTCTAGTTCAAAATCTTGTAGGATATCAATCAAAAGGCTCATTCACGAGCCTTTTGATGAGTGATTTGAAAGATTAAAAAGTCTATTGTTTATAAGATTTTTAAAATTAAATCAACGTGTCTACAACACCTTTTAATACACCTAATCCTAGTGAATCAATTGTTCCATTAAGTGTTTCATTTACGCCAGTGCCAATTTTCACTAAAGGATCTTTTAATCCTACAAGAGAGCCGACAGTACCAAGCAAATTAGTCACTAAACCTGCACCAGATACTGCTTCAATTTCATCTAATGTAAGTTCTTTTAAAGTTGTTGGATTTGAATTATTCATTGTATTCACCATTCATATTTGATTTTATTTTCAAGTAAATCGAATAACTAGCGTTAAACGATAGACTCATCATAATGAATGCATTTTGTATGCCAACTAATAAATAATGATAAATATATAATTTAAGTATAATTAATAATATGGAGGAGTGATTAACGGATTTTTCATGAAAAAATTCATCATTTTTGTGCAAATGTCACCGAATTGGTGCATTGATCGATTTGAATGATGGTTGAGAATTTAGCGCGTTAATTTCTTAAATTGATTTCACTCAACGAAATGAGTTTATATTTCATAGAATTATTTAAGAATTGAGCGTAAAAAATTACACTCAACTCAACTCAACTCAACTCAACTCAACTCAACTCAACTCAACTCAATTAATTGATGTACATTGCTGAGCTTTAGGATTATTCAATCCTCGACTATGAGTGAATACAGCAATTACAGCTAAAGAGATAAAAATCAATACACTGTAAATTAAGGTACTGGTATTGAAGTGATCTACCATAAAACCACCAAATAAAGCGCCTGCTGCAATCATGATTTGGAACATACTGACAAAAAGAGGCATCCCTTTTTCAACCGCATGTGGCGCATGTAAAAACATCCAGATATTGGCTGTCGTAGGAAAGGCACCAAAAGCAAAACCCCATAATGCTGTAAGAATATATGCACCAGTTAAGAATTTGGCATAAACAGGGAATGTAAGGAATACGATTGCTAAACACAATGCAACAGCAAAAAGCGTATAGCGGACATTGATATTGCTGCTATAACCGGAGAATGCATTGCCTACGAAGCCTGCTGCTCCATAAATAAGAAGTAAAGAACTGATGGTTGAACCATCAAATCCTGCTTCATTTTTATAGAAAGGCGCCAAGTAACTGTATGTTGAAAAATGCGCTAATCCGATAAATAAAACAATGATTAATCCTTTACGAGCTTTTGGATCTCGAAACAATGCGGGTAGATCACTATATTGAATAGCTGAAGTCGGCGGTAATTTCGGTAGGAATTTAATTTCAAAAAACAGAATAATGGCACCAATCACCGAGGTGATCATAAAGGCATTACGCCAACCGTAAATTTCACTTAGCCATGTTCCAACCGGAACACCCAGCACAGTTGCCAGAGTCACGCCAGCCATGATGATAGCTGTTGCTTTGGCGATGGGTAGGTGAGGAGGTGCAACACGACCACTTAAGGCGATTGCAGTTGCCCAGAATCCGCCTATCGCGATACCCAAGAAAAAGCGACTCAATAGAATCCAAGTGAAACTTTCTGAATAGCTCGTAATGAAATTTGCAATGACCATGACCGCTGTGAGTGCGATTAATAAATAGCGTCGATCAAGTTGCTTCACCCAGACCGAGATAAGCGGTGCTGCGAAAGCACCCATCACGCCTGGAAGGGTAATGAACAGGCCAGCAGTACCGACTGAAATGTTGAGATCTAGTGCGATTGCATTGAGCACACCAATAGGGAGAAACTCACTGGTCACTAATATAAAAGCGGTGATAGAAAGTGTAATAACAGCAAACCAATTTCCTTGATTTTTTGTAGGAGATGGAGAATTAACAGCGGTTTCAGTCAGATGAGATTCGGATTTCATTGACCAACGCTCCTTGAAAATAATTTCATAATGATTGTTATAAAAATAAAATATTTGAATTTAAGATCTGGGTCAATTAATTTATTAATGATCATTATAAAATTAATTGGGTTGAATATGCATGAAAGTTCAAAGCCAATAAATCAAATGGATAGTGTCAAATCAATATCTAAGGGGCGTGGACGTCCTAAGTGTTTTAATGAAGAACAAGCACTTGAAAAAGCCATGACACTATTTTGGAAATACGGTTATGAAGCCACTTCAATGAGTGATTTAACATTCGCCATGGGAATCACTGCACCTAGTCTTTATAGTACGTATGGTGATAAATCTGAGCTCTTTAATCGTTGCATTGACTATTATCTCAGGCACGAATCATGCTCGATGGAAATGATTTTTAAACATGCACATTCCATAAAATTAGCAATGGAACTTTATTTGATTGAAAATCTAAAACGACTGGTGCAGAAAGACAAACCCAAAGGATGTATGTTGGTCGTGTCGACAATGAACTGTTCGATTCAAAATCAACAAATACAACAATCAATTTCGGAAAAAAGACAGCTATCTAAATCGAATTTACTAGAAAAATTATTAGCTGCCCAAGCTTCAGGTGAAATTAGTAAACAAACTAATATTCAGGCAATGACAGATTATTATATGACGATTTTGCAAGGACTAAGCTTACAAGCACGTGATGGTGCAACTTTTGAACAATTGGAAAGCGTTGTACACAAGGCGATGCAAACTTGGGATCATTTTTGAGTCAGAACTTCTCACTGACGAAAAGTTCTGACTTAAATTTTATGACTTGATAAATTTTCGACTGACTAGGAATTGTTCAGCCGCTTCCAAAAGTTTTTCAGCGTAAATTTCTTGTTTTGCCGTCAACCAACCTAAGGCGAACCAGTCACTGGCTTCTAATTCTGTTTGCTGTAAGTAGGATGATGAGGAAGACAATACTTGATATTGTTCAGCTGCATAATGTGCATCATTAAGCGCCTTGCCGTATTTTTGTAAGTTCTTCACATCAAAAATTTGTGTTAAGACTGGGAAACTGAATTTTAATTCACTTAAATGTATTGCCAATTGGTCAAGACTTTCAAAGTTAGAGGGATCAGCTTCATTTAGACATTCCTGTAAAACTTTATACTGCTGTTGAAGCGTATTTTGAGCATAGGTTTTGAGGTCTTGGGGTTGCACCTTCTTGGAATTGCCTAAACTAAAACTCAAAAGTTCAAGATAGTGTTGAACGTTTTGGGTAGATCTGACTAGGTTGTTTAATTTTTCTCGGGCGTAGAGCACATCTTTGCTGAGCATTTCAGCAGTTTTAGGGTTTTGCAGAATAGCGCCTAAGGTGTGTTGCATATGCTCATAATGTTTTAGGTTTTCAAAATGGCTTTTAAATGCAGATAATTGATGTGCCCATTTATCAGTGCTTTTTGAGGTCCAGTCTTTAAAAATAGATAGACTTAAAAACAAATAGTTCAAAGCAATATGTGCTTGTTTGATGTGTTCCTGTTCAGCCACTTCCGCAGAAATCGCAGCAATATTCGGCAGTAAATGTTGCATATGATGACCAATCATCATCCGAATCGTTTTTTCTGCGCTTTCTTTTTTTGCAACGATCCATTCTTTTTCAGTTCGCGCTGGGCTTACAACTAAATTTGAAACCAATAAATTACCAAACTCAGCTTTACTTCGAACATCTAGCCAAAGTTGATATTTTTTGACCCACTCAAAACTAAACGCTAGTAATGTTTCAACTTTTCCTTGTTTGAGTTCAAACTCTACTTCATGAATCTCATGTTCTCGATCACCTGATCGTACAACGCCAATATCTAGACACACTTCAATTTCAGCATTCTCAAAGCTAATTACTCGGACTGTACGTTGAATGTCTGTTTCAAACTGCAAGACTAATTGGTCAAAATCACCTTTTAATGCGTCATTTAAGACCTTATAAGCTTCGGAATCATCTGAATAAATAGATAGATCTAAATTCGGTGCAGCTTCAAGATTACCTAAATTATGATTATGTTCGAAACGGTGTAAATGACTTTTACTTTTCGTCGCTTTTAAGGTTTGAACCCATTTGGTATTTTCAAGACGTTGTCGAATGGCTATGCCATGCTGAGAGAGTAGGCGATCTGGAGTGTCATAGTACTTTGCTTGCATTTGAATGAGTTCAGACTTTTTCGGATCGATTGCTTTTAAAATCGCATTTCGTCGAGATTCTGGGATCTGAAACTTTAATTCAATTTCAAGCATGTGATTTTCCTAATTGATCAATCATTTTCATAGAAGTAAGACATTTGATTGCCTTTTAATTTAAAGGGGATTGTAACTGATTCAGTTAGAACCACAATCTTGACAATTCACTTACATTTAATTGAATGAATGATTAATCACAATATTTGTAAGATAAGCTTTTCAAGTGCGATTTTTTGAATTATGGTGGTCAAAAAAAGGACAGGAATACAACAATGAATGCTTATGTAGAGCCGTCTTCATCGCAAGAAGAAGCTAAACTTCAATTACCCATCAAGAATTACTCAGAATTTTATCGTTTTTATTTGACTGAACACCGCAGCATTATGAGTCGTCGTTTACATGCAGCAGGTAGCTCAATCGGTATTTATTTTTTTACTCAAGCGATTCGTCAGCGTAAAGCTAAATATCTAGTCTACGGATTAGTTTCAGGCTACGCATGCGCGTGGGTGGGGCATTTTGTTTTTGAAAAAAATAAGCCAGCAAGCTTTAAACAACCGTTGTATAGCTTTATTTCAGACTGGAGAATGTTATCTGATATTTTGCGCGGAAACTTGAGTTTGAAAGATCGTAAATTTGATAAAATTGATAGCTAAATTTATATTTTTTTAAAAAAGCTCAGAAAATTCTGGGCTTTTTTGTCATGAAATGTTTTAAGAAAGCTACACAAAAATATGATTATATGATAGCTGGAAAGGCTTAAGATCCAATGAATAAATCCAAATTATAAATATTGGGATTAAATAAAAAAATTAACGTATTAAGTTAGATGAGTTAACGGTATTATTCTGATAAACCGCATATAATACATATTATGTTAATTTGAATAATACTGAAAAAAAAAGAAGATGAACTATATATAGAACTTTTATTATGAGAGTAAGTATTTTTAATGCGAAACATACTTCTGTTTGATTTGGATCAAACTATTTTGAATAGGAATGAGTCACTTATTCGTTTTATAAGTTGGCAAGTAAATTTTTTCCAATTAGTACCACAAGAACTAAAAGATGCATTTATAAAAAAATTTATTGAATTGGATGATAATGGAAATGTTTGGAAAGATATCGTTTACAGTCAATTAATCAAAGATTTTAATATAAAAAAATTTACTGTTGATGAATTACTTAATTCTTACATTACTGATTTCAATAAATTTTCAATTGGTTTTGATGACGTCCAAAAAGTCATTTCAGATCTTTATCAAAAGGGATATAAGATTGGGTTAGTCTCCAATGGAAAAAGCCCATTTCAGGAACATAATTTTTATGCTTTAGGTCTTACCGAATATTTCTCGACTATCATAGTTTCAGAAGCGATTGGCTTGAGAAAGCCCGATAAAAAAATATTTGCTTACGCTTGTAACCAGTTAAATTGTACACCTTCTGATTGTATTTTTATTGGTGATAATCCTAAAGCTGATATAGAAGGTGCAAAAAATGTTGGTATGAAAACTATTTTTTTTTCACCCAAATAAAATACTAAAAAAAGCAATTACAGATGAGAGTATTCATCATTATGATGAATTAGAGCAAGCCATCAATAGAATAAATAATGGGGGCTAATGATGAATGATAAAATTAATTTATATGAAAACGTTTTATATAGTTGAATGAGTTAAGAAAATGTATTGATAATATTGGTGCTTCACTCATTTTGATACTATCCGAGCGCTTTAAGTAAACAAATAAAAATAGGAAAATTAAAGGCTTAATCTGAGTTACCCTCAGTAGATCTCTGAAAGAGAAAACAATCAAATTGTTAATTTTAAAAAACTTTCTGACGAAGCTATTTATGTCCATTAGTTGCCGGCAAGTTTTACGATTGATTATTGATGAAGTTATCAAACATTATGAATTAAGTACTGAATCAAATAATTAAACGCATCTATTTAACATAATTGAGATTATACAAAATTATTGACTGTACTTTAATGGAAGAGGGAATCCCTTAAGCATTTGCTGTGCATGACATGCTAAAAGGTGTTTTCATACTGATTCGTTTATAACTAATGCCAGGTATAGGCTCCTTCGCAGGCAACATATCTCTTTTTTCGCAAATTTCCTTTATGTACTTAAGTATGTCTTTCGAAGAACTAGATGGAATATATTCAAGCGTATTGGAGCCAATTTTTCTTGGATTAAATTTCTCAAATTCATTTCAATCAATATCTTGAACACGCTTAGTCAACAATAGAGCCTGTTAATTTCTACATTTTATCAATGTGTTCTTCCAAGGCTTTGTCCTATAATGTTTTAAATTTTTAGTATTTGCCTAGAGTTATTCTTTATGCGCGGTTTGTATTTAATCACCAACGATGATCCTATTGAACTTCTATTAGCAAAGCTTGAAGGAGCGATGGCAACTTATGAAGTTGCAGTACTTCAGTATCGTCGTAAAAACGTTGCGAAAGAAGATCAAGCTTATGAAATTGAATACATGAAGAATATGTGTAATCAATATAAGGTTCCTTTTGTCATCAATGATGATTTAGAGGCCGCAGTCAAATATGGCGTGGGTGTGCATCTTGGTCAAGATGATGGTTCAATCCAAGAGGCTGTGGAAAGATTGCCAAAAAACGTCTTAATTGGACGTAGTTGTAATAATTCTATTGAACTAGCTGAGCAAGCGATCGCAGACGGCGCAAATTATGTAGCATTTGGCGCAATTTATGCGACACAAAGCAAACCTGAAGCAGGTAATATTGGTTTAGAAACATTAAAAGCTGCAAAAGCAAAATTAAATGTACCTATTTGCGCGATTGGAGGTTTGACGGTTGAAAATGGCGCTGAAGTGATTGCTGCCGGAGCAGATCTTTGTGCTGTCATTAGCGATGTATTGGGTCGGTCTATGTCAACTGTTGGTCAACGTGTTTACGACTGGTCAGAGCTATTTGCTAAACAAGCTTAAATTTTTTACTTTTTTGAGTTGAGTGATTTTCATGAGTTTATCTCCTAAGCAAGAACAACTATTTAAACAAGCCAGCAAACATATTCCTGGTGGTGTGAATTCACCAGTACGTGCTTTTAATGGTGTAGGCGGTACGCCGGTATTTATTGAAAAAGCTCAAGGTGCCTACCTGTATGATGTAGATGGCAAACGCTATGTAGATTATGTGGGTTCATGGGGACCAATGATTTTAGGACATGCACACCCTGCGATTATTAAAGCTGTTCAAGACGCCGCTGTTGATGGTCTAAGTTTTGGTGCACCTACGGTGCATGAAACGACATTGGCAGATATTATCTGTGAAATTATGCCGTCAATTGAATTGGTACGTATGACCAACTCAGGGACAGAAGCAACAATGACTGCGATTCGACTTGCACGTGGGTATACAGGTCGTGACAAGATTGTTAAGTTTGAGGGCTGTTACCATGGTCACTCAGATTCACTTTTAGTGAAAGCAGGTTCTGGTCTACTCACAAGTGGTGAAGGCGAGGCGACATCTGCGGGTGTTCCTGCTGATTTTGCAAAACATACATTAACGCTTCCATACAATGATATTGCGACTTTAAAAGAATGTTTTGCTAAGTTTGGTTCCGAAATTGCGGGTGTTATTGTTGAACCTGTTGCAGGTAACATGAACTTGGTCAAACCAATTGATGGATTCTTGCAAGCCATTCGAGATGTGTGTGATGAGCATGGTTCAGTATTCATTATTGATGAAGTGATGACTGGATTCCGTGTGGGATTAGGTGGAGCTCAAGCACACTACGGCGTTACACCTGATTTAACTACGCTAGGTAAAATTATTGGTGCAGGTCTTCCTGTAGGCGCATTTGGTGGTAAGCGCGAAGTGATGGAATGTATTGCACCTCTAGGTAAAGTTTATCAAGCGGGAACTTTGTCAGGTAATCCGCTGGCAATGAGAGCTGGGATTGAGATGTTTAAACATCTTCGTCAACCAGGTTTCTATGAAAATCTAACCGCACAGCTCGAAAAGTTATTGACTGGTTTACAGACTGCCGCTGATGAAGCAGGTATACCATTTAAGACTCAACAGGTTGGAGGTATGTTTGGATTGTATTTCACTGATCAAGAAGACATCACAAGCTTTGATTCAATGTTGAAATGCGATGTTGAAATGTTCCGTAAATTCTTCCATGGCATGTTGGATGAAGGTGTAAATTTAGCGCCTTCTGCTTTTGAAGCCGGCTTTATCTCAAGTGCGCATTCCGATGAAGATATTGCGTTCACTATTCAAGCAGCTAAGAATGTATTTGCGCGTTTAAAATAGAATTTTTTTGAAAATCTATTAACATAAGCCTACAGTGTAAATACTGTAGGCTTTTTTGCACGTATAAAATTCACGGACTTAAAATAGAAATGAAATTAAAACATTATTTAACTTTAGAAGACGCGGAGTTCTTACTGACGCGTGCGCAACAATATGCGATTGATAAAAAGTTGAATGTCAGTATTTCTGTTGTAGATGAAACTGGAAGTTTACTTGCAATGAAACGCATGGATGGTGCCTCTCCGATGACTGCGAATTTGTCAGCCGAAAAAGCAAAATGTTCAGCTTTGAGCCGCCACCCATCTCAAATTTTTGAAGAGCTGATCAAAGATGGGCAATTGGGTTTTCTGACTGTTCACTCATTGTCGGGAATGTTAGAAGGTGCAGAACCCATTATTTATCAAGGGCAATTGGTGGGAGCTGTGGGAGTTTCAGGTGCTAAATCTTTTGAAGATGCTGAAATTGCGCTGCATGCCATAGAAGTTTTCTTGGCTTTAGCTGATTAAAGTGGCAATGTCATATTTTTATACACCACCCAAAAAAATTGAACTCAGCGGGAGTTTGGCAAAGTGGTCCATTCAAGCTGAACAATGCGTCTTGGTGGTTTTTGGATTTCAACGTTTAGCTGAATATAGCAATGACCAACATCAAGAATTATTAATTCATTTAAATCGCTTAATTAAAAAAGCTCAGGCTTTAGATATTGAAGTGATTGAAATTGAAGAGCAGCAATCATTTTCTAAAGTAGCGCAGTTGGGTGAATTACTCGCAGAAAAGAAACAACTCATTGTGTCTGGCATGATCAATTCACCTATAAAGCAACTTTTACAGCATATCATTTCGATTACTCCTCAAATTTGTGTGGTGAACGATGCTGTTCATGTAGAAACGAAGAGCCAACATTTACAGTGGATTCAGAACTGTGTAGAACAAGGTATTCATCATATGAATACATCTTCCATGATTCGAATGCTGGAATTGAGTGCGCCGACCTCATTTATTCTTTCTGAAAAGGGTATATTGCTGTCTATTGCTGAATACCTTGAATTCGATATTTTAGAAATTGATCCATTTCAAGATTTAAGGCGCTATGGCTTAGATTCGGTCGCAATGGTGAGTTTGATTGGCTTGTGGAGAGCCAATGGCGCACATATAGATTTTGAATCATTTGGGCAAAATTGCACACTTTCTCAATTGCTTCCTATCCTGAGAAAAGACAGCTAGATGTCACAAACAAAACTTAATTCATTTGAATCGTTAGATTGATTTAATTTCTATCAGATATCGGAAAAATCGTCACTGTTTGTCCATTTCAAGATTGTAATTTATCGCTAAGCTTTCTATTATTGCCGCCTTGTTTTCACGATCTGCTAGGAATAGAAATTTGAGTCATTTTCTTCAGGAACATCTCATTCATCGTGATCAAGATTTTATGGTGATTCACAAACCAGCTGGATTACTTTCTGTTCCGGGCAAAACGCCTGACCTTCAAGATTGCGTTATCAATCGTCTTCTTCAAGAAGAACCGCGTACACTTCTTATTCATCGTTTAGATCGTGATACATCCGGCTTATTGGTGTTTGGACTCAGCAAAACAGGTCAAAAATCGATTTCGCGCCAATTTCAAGAACGTGAAACGGATAAAACTTATCAAGCACTAGTCGCGGGATGTGTAGAAGGTCAAGGAACTGTAGATATTCCTGTGATTTACGACCCATCGCGTCCGCCATTGCATATCGTAGATGAGCATCACAATAAAGCAGCGTTAACGCATTGGGAAGCAGTTGAAAAATTTCAAATTCAAGATCAGTGGGTGACACGCGTAATATTAACGCCAATCACAGGTCGAGCACATCAACTTCGCGTTCATATGCAGCATTTAGGGCATCCCATCGTAGGGGATACTTTGTATGCAACACCAGCGCAACAAGCTTTGAAAGATCGACTCTGTTTGCATGCAGAGCAGTTAAGTTTCAATCATCCTGTTACCGGTGAACGACTGAACTTTCATTGTCCAGTGCCGTTCTAAATACACATTTTTAAATCAGCATACGAATATTTTATGATCTGATCATAATGAAATCTTGGTTATGATCAATTAAATAGATCGGTGCTAAATATTGCTCACTTTTTGGTGGGCTTTATGTCAAAATATATTGCTTATAGACGTTAAATTTTGCTCAAATCATCTCCTGTTTGAGCATAAGTTTTCAGTCCTAACTTGAGATAAGGTGGAAAAATTGCAGCAGTTTGCTATTGGTCAACGTTGGTTATCAGACACAGAGACAGAGTTAGGTTTAGGGGTTTTGATTGATGTAAATGAACGATCAATTAGTATCCTCTTTCCTAAAAGTGACGAAACCCGTGTCTATGCACGTAGTAACGCACCTTTATCTCGAATTGTGTTCAATGTGAATGATGAGCTTCAAGACCAAGAGGGCATCGTCTGGAAAGTCGAATCATTAGAAGAGCGTGGTGGCGTTATTCGTTATAACGTCATTCGTCAGTTACAAGATGGTACTGATGAACGCAAATCATTAAATGAAACCCGTGTTGGTGCGACGATTCAATTGTCTAAACCACTTGATCGTTTACTGGCAAGCCAAATTGATTATAAAGAATGGTATGACCTGCGTATTGAAGCATTACAAATGCAAGCTAATATGCAAAATAGTCCATTACGTGGCATGGTGGGTGCTCGTGTTGGATTGATTCCTCACCAATTTTATATCGCGCATGAAGTAGGTAAGCGCTTTGCTCCACGTGTCTTATTGGCGGATGAAGTTGGTCTAGGTAAAACCATTGAAGCAGGTTTAATCATACACCAGCAACTTAAAACAGGACGTTCTGAACGCATCCTGGTTTTAGTTCCTGATTCGCTGCAATATCAGTGGATGATTGAAATGCGTCGCCGTTTCAATTTGAATTTCTCGCTATTTGATTTAACGCGTACTGCTTCGATCAAAGAACATGATCCAGAATTGAATCCGTTCTTAACTGAACAGTGCATCATTGCATCTGTTGATCTCATGATCGACCACGAAGATTTACGTGAGCAAGCACTTGAAGCCGGTTTTGATTTGCTTGTGGTGGATGAAGCACATCACTTAATGTGGTCAGAAGAAGAAGGTGGTAATGACCGCTATGACCTTGTTGAAGAATTTGCTGAAAAAACAGCAGGGGTACTTTTACTGACTGCAACGCCTGAACAGTTAGGTGTCGAGTCTCATTTTGCCCGTTTACGTTTACTCGATCCACAACGTTTTAGTTCGCTTGATCGTTTCTTAGATGAAGAGGAAAAATATCAGCAAACAGCTCAAATTGCAGAAGTGCTGATGTCGGATCAGGCTCTTGAAGCTGATCATTTCCAAGCGATTGAGCAGTTACTGGGTCACAAGATTGAAGATGATCCAGAACAGCGTTTCCGTGCAATTCATGAATTGTTAGATCGTCACGGTACGGGGCGTGTACTATTCCGTAATACACGTGAAGCGATTCAAGGCTTCCCTGGTCGCGATTGTCAGCCTGCACCATTACCTGCGCCAGAAGGATGGTCGATGGATGGTAAACTTCGTGAACAAATGTGGCCAGAAGAAGCGCAATTGGACGGTGCTTGGATGGAAACTGATCCGCGTGTAACGTGGATTATGGAAATGCTCCGTACTCAGTTAAAGCATAAAAAAGTCTTACTCATTGCGCGTAGTGGGCCTGTAGTTGAAGCTTTAGAAAATGCATTACGTATCCATGCAGGGATCCGTACAGCAATGTTCCATGAAGGCATGAGTCTATTAGAGCGTGACCAAGCAGCTGCTTATTTTGCAGAAGATTCGTATGGTGCTCAGATTTTATTGTGTTCAGAAATTGGTTCAGAAGGTCGTAACTTCCAGTTTGCTTCAGATTTAATCCTATTTGATTTGCCAGCGAATCCTGATGTGCTTGAACAGCGTATCGGTCGACTTGATCGTATTGGTCAAGAAAACCGTATTCAGATTCATGTGCCATATTTAGTGGGCACAGCACAAGAGCGTATGTTCCGTTGGTACAATGAAGCATTAAATATTTTCAGCAATATTTCTCCAACTGCGCAAACCTTACAAGAAAATTTTATTGTTGATCTTAAAGATTGCTTGTTGGCTGATAAAGGTCAAGCTTTTGAAGATTTGCTTGAAGCCGTAAGTGTGCAACGTGAAGCTTTAGAGCAAGAGCTACAAGCTGGACGTGATCGTTTATTGGAATACAATTCTTGTCGCCCAATGGTTGCGCAAGAAATTGTGCAAGCACTCGAAGAGTATGATGACAATACGACTTTGCCAATGTTTATGAAACGCTTCATGGCATCAACCAATATTGATTTTGATGAGCAAAGTAATGGCACGGTAATTATTAAGCCTACGGATCAAATGCAAGTCCAAGGTCTGACTTTGGATGAGGAAGGCATGACCGTGACGTTCTATCGTGATCAGGCTCAGATCCGTGAAGATGCGCAATACATAACGCTTGAGCATCCTTTCACTGAAAGTGTCATGGAAATGATCAATACGCAATCGTTTGGTAGTACCAATGTGGCGTTATTGAAGTCTGCAGCTTTACCACAAGGTTCAGTTTTAGTTGAGGTGTGGTTCAAAGTGGATGTGATTGCACCGAAAGCATTGAACTTGCCAGCGAGTTTACCAACACAATTGATTCGTGTGTTATTAAGTGAAAAAGGCCAAGATTTATCAGCTAAAATTGCACCAGATATTTTGAAACCATACTTACATCATCTTGACGGTAATAGTTGTCGCCAAGTGGTGAAAGCACGTCGTGATGTCGTTGAACAACGTTATGCACAAGCTTTAGACATTGCAAAAGGTGCTTTGCCTGAATTAAAACAGCAAGCGAAAGAAATCTATAGCAATAAATGGCAATATGAAATTGATCGTTTAAGTTATTTGAAACAATTTAACCCAAGTATTCGCGAAGATGAAATTGCACGTTTGCAGAAGCTTCAAAAAGAAGGCTTAAGCCTTTTAGAAGGTTTAGCTGTAACGCCTGAAGCGATTCGAGTCTTGGTGGTGGTAAAGCCATAAAATAAAAAAAGCACCCTAGGGTGCTTTTTTTAGGACTGCAGAAATTGATTGAAGTCAGGTTTTCTTTTTTGTAAGAAAGCCATCACGGCTTCAATCATTTCAGGTGATGTTAAACGTTCTGCAACAACCTCAGCTTCCTGGACAATACAATTCTGAATTTGATCTTGCTCGGGTCGAATTTGTTTTTTAATAATTTTTAGCGTGGTCATTGGCAGTTGACTCATCTGTTGAGCCCGCTGTAAAGCTAATTGTTCAGGTTGCTCGCAAATCTGATTGATGATTCGACATTTTAGCGCCTCTTCCGCTGAAAATTTTCGACCTGTGAGCAATAATTCGGCAGCCATATGATAACCAGCCAACTCAGTGAAAAGAAGGCTGGTGCCACCTTCTACAGATAATCCCAAACTTACAAATGGAATTTGAAATTCTGTATTGGGGTGGGCGTATACCATGTCACAGTGAAATAGCATAGTGACGCCAACGCCTATGGTGCAGCCACGTACCGCAGCAATAATAGGTTTAGAAAATCTTGCGATCGCTTTTAGGAAGACAAAGGGTGGTGTAGCATCAGCGGCTAAACCAACATATTTTTGAGCGGCAGACATAAAATCTTTCAGATCATTTCCTGCGGTAAAATCCTGTTCGTTACCCTGTAAAATCACAACATTCACTTGTTGAGATTGATCTGCCGCATCCAATACTTTTGCAATGTCATTGTACATTTCCCCATTTAAAGCATTTTTTTGCTCGGGGTGATCAATTTTGATGGTCAGGATTCTATTCTCAATCGTGACATGAATAAAAGGGTTTAGTGAATCTAAATTTTTTAACATGGCGGCATTCCTTGTCGCAAATTAAAAAAGCTCAGTAGACACGATTGTATACTGAGCTTTTATTCGTGCCTTATTGGCATTAAAGTCGATTTAAAATTTGCTCAGCATCTGAATAATTCATGTATTTTGGTACGGCATAAATTCCATGGGCTTCAGTAAAAGCAGATTTAATCATCTCTGGGAAATCTTGCTTTTTTAAATTCGGAATCTCAGTATTGATTTTCAAATCTTTGAGTAATTGCTTTACGCTTTGAATGAATATATTTGCGGCTTGTTCATCCGAAGTGTGTGACGAGCTTAAACCAATTTTCTTCGCTGCTAGTGCTAAGCGTTTTTCTGATGCTTTACGATTAAATTCTAGAACATGAGGCAAGATAATGGCATTAGCGCGTCCGTGTGGGATTTGATATTGAGTCCCTAATTGATGCGCCAAAGCATGTACATAGCCAATTCCAGCACTATTCATTGCTAAACCAGCATAATGAGAACCGAGCGCCATTGCTTCACGTGCTGCAATATTCTGACCATCTTCAAATGCTTTTTTTAAATTCTCCATGATCAATTTCATGGCTGCACTGGCGTAATAATCTGATTGTTTGTTGGCGAATCCGCTTACCCACGATTCAATTGCATGAGTAAGGGCATCAATGCCAGTGTCAGCAGTGATAGCAGGTGGCATGCCTTTCATGATGACGGGATCTAAAGCAGTTGCTAATGGAACGACTTTGGGATCAATAACTAAGCCTTTAATATGAGTTTCACTGTCTGAAATAACTGCGGCAATGGTAACTTCAGAACCTGTACCTGCGGTGGTCGGAATCACGAACAATGGATATGCAGGTTTACGGCTTTTTAAAATTCCAAAAAGTTGTTTAGGCGATTTATGGTTTGCGGCTGCGAGCGCTAATACTTTTGCTGTATCAATCGTCGAACCACCCCCTATACCCAATACGCTATCGCATCCGGTATTTTTAAACAGTGCTAGAGATTTTTCGACAATTTCACAAGTTGGATCAGGTTTTACATCAGAGAAAATAACAACTTCAATCCCATTGTGCTGTAATTGATCTTGAATGGGTTGTATGACACCTAATTTGACCAATATTGCATCAGTCACAATCATCACTTTTTTCATGCCGAGCTGAGCAATATTGCCACACAATTGCATTGATGAATCTTCACCCGCAAATACGAGAGGATGTGATACTGGGATTGCAAGGGTGAGGGCTTTGACAGCCATGAGTTGAGTTTTTGCACGTAAAATAGTGGCAATCTGAGCCATAATGATCAATCTCTATCCATGAGTTTGATTTAGTTATAGGATAATCATTGTCCAAGTACATTGGCGATAATCATCAACACATTGGTCTTAAATTACAATTTTATCAAAAATATAGCGCTATTAAACTGAGCAAAATAATGGTTGGATTTTGATCAGAATTCATGATAGAAAATAGAAAATAATTCGAAAATTTAAATCGTAAAGCTGTAGTTTTTACTCGGCAATCAGGAACTCAGGACGAGTTTAAAACGATTAAATCAGCTTTCGGTTATGAGTCATTACATAACAACAATGATGCGTTATTGGGAGTCATTTCACATGGAAGTAAATCAGCACAACAACCAATTTGAGTTTTTACCGACTCATATTCACTACTTAATGTATTGGGAAAAGAAATCGCCAAACCAAGATTTCTTGGTTCAGCCTTTACCAAATGGTCAGGTGATTAAATACACCTGGGGAGAAGTGGCCAGTCAAGTCAAAAAAATGGCTGCTTATTTACAATCTCTGAATTTGCCAGGCCGCTCACAGATTGCAATTTTTGGTAAAAATAGCGCGCATTGGATCATGGCAGATCTAGCCATTTGGATGGCAGGGCACGTGTCGGTTCCCTTATATACGACTCTCAATGGTGAAGGCACCAAATATGTTCTAGATCATAGTGAAACTAAGGCTCTGTTTATCGGTAAGTTGGATGGCATTGGAGATAGTTGGAACGATGTAAAACAAATCATCCCGCGAGATATGCATTGTATTAAATTGCCATTGGCGCCTGACTATAATGCGCCGACATGGGATGAAATCACTGCGAAAACAGCACCAACCAGTGAGCCTTATTTTCCAAACGAGGATGAGCTTGCGACCATTATTTATACCTCGGGCAGTACAGGTCTACCTAAGGGCGTTATGCAAAGTTATAAGACCTTACTCTCACCTGCGAGTGAGCTGAAATCTACGTTTGGTGTTTCAGAAAAAGATCGTGCTTTATCTTACTTGCCGCTAGCTCATGTTGCAGAGCGTGTATTTATTCAATCATCCGTGATGATTTGTGGTTTTACCGTTTATTTTGCCAATTCATTAGATACATTTATTGAAGATCTTAATCGTGCAAAACCAACGATCTTCTTTTCTGTGCCACGTTTATGGACCAAATTTTATTTGGGGATTAATGAAAAAATTCCACTTAATGTACAAAACGTGTTGTTTAAAATCCCATTCTTGGGCAATAAGATTAAGCAAAAACTCTTGGCAAAATTGGGTTTGAATCATGTTCGTTATGCTTTAACGGGTTCTGCACCTTTACCCGTAGATATTATTAAATGGTATCGTAATTTGGGCTTAGAGTTGCTTGAAGTTTATGGAATGACAGAAAACTGTGGATACTCGCATATCACACGTATGGGTGAATATATGAGTGGATATGTCGGACATGTTCAAGCACGAGTAGACTGCAAGATTGATGAGAATGGTGAGATTTTAGTCAGAAGCCCAGGAACAATGTTGGGTTATTACAAGAACCCAGAAAAAACAGCTGAAGATTTGACTGAGGATGGTTATTTAAGAACAGGAGACATGGGTGAAATTGATGCGACTGGCCGTCTAAAAATTACTGGACGTGTAAAGGACATCTTTAAAACTCAGAAAGGTAAGTATGTAATGCCTGTACCAATTGAACAAAAGATTGGTAATAACCAAATGATTGAATCTGTCTGTGTTGGTGGTGCAAGCCATAAACAGCCGATCGCCTTTGTGATGTTGGCAGAAGAAATTCGCAATAAATTGCAACAAGATAATAAACGTGATGATATCGAAGCAAAATTAATTGAGTTGAAGAATGAAATTAATGAAAAGCTTGAGTCACATGAAAAAATTGCATTCTTTGTGGTCATCATGGATTTGTGGACGATGGATAACGATATGTTGACGCCGACTATGAAGATTAAGCGTAATAAAATTGAGGCGAAGTACGAAGCCCTTATTCCAACTTGGGTTGCTCAAAATAAAGAAGTTATTTGGGAAAAGTAATAAAAAAGCCCTTCAACTGAAGGGCTTTTTTTACACTCAGTATTTATTCTTTCAGATGACGTGCGCCTTCTAAAATCATTCGGATCATCGTCATCGTTTGTTCAGCTACAACTTTTCTTTCATCGTGTGGCATGTTGATTAATTTAGCACCCATAGTGAATACCAATTGGGTAATCGCTTTAGCTGCCAATTCTGGGTGCTTGATTTTATGAGGGTTATTTTGCTCAAGACGAACAAGGTCATCCATGAGTTCTTGCTGAAAGTAATTGAGCTGTTTTTCAACCGCCTCTTTATAAGAGGCAGAACCAGTATAACCTTCACGTAACAATAGGCTCAGATTACCTTCGTCAGCATCTAACTGTTCAATAAATACTTCAACTGAACTACGCACAATACTTGAATTGCGAACTGCTTTTAAGCGAGCTTGATGCAAGATTTGACGTAAAACAATACCTGAGCGATCAATCAATTCAATGGCAAGTTCGTCGATATCTTTAAAATGTCTATAAAAACTGTTTGGCGCAATTCCTGCTTCACGGGCAACTTCGCGCAAGCTTAAAGATGCGATGCTTTTTTGAGGTCCGATAAGGTTGAGAGCAGCTTGGAATAATTCTTCTTTCGTGATTGTGGCTTTTCTTCCGACTGTACGTGCAGTTGGATGCTCCAAAATGGATGCGGATTCACTGGCATGTAGAGGAGAAAGAGTAATCGTAGAGCTGCTCATAAATATCAGAAGTTTACAGTTAGAGTTGCATTATATCGCTCTGTGTCAGGATATGGAAATCAATAGATGATATACAAGTGTCTATACAAATATATATACATGTGTATAATAATTCTAAACCCACTGTGATGAGCCCATAATGCAAGCAGTTAAGCCACCTAAAAATTTGATTAGATCCGCAGTAAATGCTGTATTTGATCCGAATGCTGCCAATTTTTGGTTGCAAAAGATCGATCCAATTTGGTCGGTGAATCAATCATTAGGCAAAATTGTTGAACGTACACAAGTTGCAAATGATACGGTCAGCTTAAAAATTGCGGTTAATCGAAAATTTCAGTTTGGTGAAGCAGGGCAACATCATCCAGTTATTGTCACGACACGAGGTCGTTGTTTTGAACGTACCTATAGTTTGACCAAAATCGACACTCAACATGTATTGTTGACTGCTAAGAAAGTCGATCAGGGTGTAGTCAGTTCTTGGATTAACGATATTGCTGAGGTAGGCGATATTGTTGAGTTTGGTGCACCCTATGGAGATATGAGACTTGGAAGTGTAAATACACCTCTATTAATGCTGGCCGCAGGGAGTGGTATTACTCCAATGTACAGCTTGATCAAGGCATTATTGCAGCAAGAAAAAAAATTAGTTCAGCCAGTCAAATTGATGTACTGGGCAAAAAAAATAGAAGATTTAGCATTTCAAACAGAGTTGATTGCTTTGGCGAATCAACACTCAAATTTTAATGTTGAATTTTTTACCACTCAAGATGAAGTGGCTGATTCCCGTTTAGAAGATTCTCATTTAACTGCTATCGAATCCTTAGATCAATATACGGTTTATGCATGCGGTCCAGCAGGATTTGTGCAAGTTGCTGAACAACTAACTGATACTCGTGTTCATAAATTTAAAGGTGAAGCATTCAGTGTTGAACCATTCATTAGTGATGAAACTGGTTTTGTTCAGGTCACACTTACGAAATCAAATAAGGTCGTCACGATTCCAAAGGGACAATCAATACTTGTAAGTTTAGAGCAACAAAATATTCGCCCACAGCACGGTTGCCGCATGGGGGTATGTAATAAATGTGCATGCCATAAAGCGCAAGGTGCAACTAAAAACCTCGTCAATGGTGCAGAAAATACTGAGCCTGGAAATCTGCTCAAAATCTGTATCAATTCAGCTCAGTCTGATCTCACTATCGACCTATAAGCGAGAATAATCATGAATATGCCAGTCCAAGCACAATATTTCAAAAACCCAAAAAATCGTGAACTCACTGATGCACAACTTGATGAACTCGCACGTGAACTTGATGCAATTAAGCAGGAAGTTCTTGATGATTTAGGTGAAAAAGACGAAAAGTATATTAAGCGAGTGTATGCAGCGATTCGCTACAGTTCAATCCTTGGACGTGCATGTTTATTTGCTGGCTGGTTTCCTCCAGCATGGCTTTTAGGCACAGGCTTGCTTGGTTTTGCCAAAATCATGGAAAACATGGAGTTGGGCCATAATGTGATGCATGGTCAATATGATTGGATGAACGACCCTAAATTTAAAGGGACAACTTACGAATGGGATATCGTCGGCACATCTGATGATTGGCGCCAAACCCACAACTACAAACACCATACCTATACCAATATCAAAGGTATGGATGATGATATTGGTTATGGAATTCTTCGTTTGTTCCCAGAGCAACGCTGGAAAAAAGGATATTTATTACAACCACTTTACAGTATTCCATTCTGTTTGTTATTCCAGTGGGGTGTAGCGATTCAGAACTTAGAAATTGGTAAGCGCTTAAAAGGGCGCATGAGCAAAGAAGAATTTCAACAACGTTTGAACCCGATGAAAAAGAAAATGGGGAAACAGTTATTTAAAGATTATGTTTTCTTCCCACTCATTGCAGGTCCTGCAGCATTACCCGTTTTCACAGGTAATTTAGTCGCTAATGGTATTCGTAATATTTGGACATTCAGTATCATTTTCTGCGGTCACTTCACCAAAGATGTGGAAGTTTTTCCGAAGTCAGTTTTAGAAAATGAAAGCCGTGGCCATTGGTATATGCGTCAAATTCGTGGGTCTTCTAACCTGACAGGTTCTGAAGGATTCCATATTTTGACGGGGCATTTGAGTCATCAGATTGAGCATCATCTTTATCCAGATATTCCTGCTCGACGTTACCGTCAAATGGGGCCTAAAGTGAAAGCGGTGTGTGAAAAATACGGCTTGAATTACAATAATGCGAGTTTATTTAAACAATATGGTCAGGTTTTGGGACGTATTGTGAAATATGCCTTCCCATTTAAAAAGTAAGAAACAAAAAAAGCCACTTATTGAGTGGCTTTTTGAACTTTAATAGCGAACTATTTTAATTGAATTGATCCATTTGCATTGACTGTGATTGTTGATTCTCCAGCAGCCATATTTTGTGAGTCTGCAGCGGGTGCACTCTCTACAACCATTGCGGCACGTGCCATGGCTAATGGTCTTGGTGAATAATTATTGGTGTTCATATTCAAGTTAACCAAGTTATAACTAGAACGATTCCAAGCTTTAGTGAGAACCTGAGCGCGCTGTTGGAAATTTTGCGTGGCTTCTGTCAATAACTCATTTTCAACCTGCTTTCGTTTTTCAGTGGAAACAGTGAAATTAATCGATTGTGTTTGAAAATCTTGTTGTAACTCGCTAATTAATTGGCTCGCTGCTTTAAAATCTTTGCTTTCAATATTCACTTCAGCACGGCCACGCCATTCCTTCAGTTTTGTTGAATTGTTGTTGTCATAGACAGGATAAGTGGTCTGAGAACCCGTTTCGACCTTTACTTGGGGGAATTTTTTACTGATGTTGATGGCCTGATTCATCAATTGAGTCATTTGTGTTGAAAGTTGTGCAGGCTGTTTATTACTTTTTTCAATAAATAAAATGGCGTGCATTTCATCATTAGAGACTTGTTTAGAAGCGTCTGCTTGAAGATTAATAATATTAGTTTTAGGTTCTGTGTCAGCAAGTACCGAAAAGCTAATCCCGGTAGCTAAGATCAATAGTGGCAGTTTTAATAATTTCATTGTTATCTCTGTATCTTCACCTGATGAATATTCTACAGAATATTCTAATCTTTTTTGATGGAGAGAAAATGTGATTATTTGGTGATGAGATAGTAGCAATTGTAATATTTAACACAAATTTTACGACTTAAGTCGGCTTAACAAGGCTTTTAAAATGTATTTTAATTGAATTGTAGTTGAACAATAAAAAAATATAACTTGTCTTTGAATTAGTGATTAATAATTTGTAATCCATAGATAATTCTATTATCAATGGTCTAACAAGTAGTATTAGAAATAGATTAAACATTCTGTATATTTAAATAATAAAATTTTAAAAACATGTAAAACAATAAGATAGAGTCTTCATTTGATAAATTATTTATAGTCTGAAACTATTGTCATAAAGAAAATAAGTATTGGCATATAGGTCAAGATTTTTCCATTCTAGCTCTCATCAGAGATGCAGGTATCTCTCTAAAAGAATTTGTCCCTCAGAAGGTTGTTTTCAAGCAATTTTCCTAAGGTCAAATAGATCATCGAATGAAGTTGAAGGAAGTCTTGATGTCTAATTCTGCTGTAGTTGAATCAGTAGCACAAGCGTTACGAACTGCTGAATTATCACAAAGTGCAATCGCACCAATTCGCCCAACGTTGGGTGGTGAAGCTGCTGATGTAGATATCGCTTACGCTGTACAAGAAGTGAATACAGCGCGTGCCTTATCAGAAGGTCGTCGTTTAGTTGGGCGTAAAATCGGTTTGACATCAAAAGTGGTTCAAGCACAACTCGGTGTAAATCAACCTGACTTCGGTATGCTGTTTGCAGACATGGCTTATGGTGATGGAGAGGCGATTCCTGCAGGTCTATTGATCCAACCTAAAGTAGAAGCGGAAATCGCTTTGGTGATCAATCAAGATTTAACGAAAGAAAAACACACTTATGCTGACATTATCAGCGCGACTGATTATGCACTTCCTGCTGTAGAGGTGGTGGATAGTCGAATTGAAAACTGGAAGATCAGTTTGATTGACACTGTCGCAGATAATGCATCTTCAGCTGCATTTGTATTGGGTTCACGTCCTGTAAAACTCGATAACCTTGATCTAGTGAATTGTAAAATGATCATGACACGTGGTGAAGAAGTCGTGTCTCAAGGTGTTGGTAAGGCTTGCTTAGCAAACCCTTTAAATGCAGCTGTCTGGCTTGCTGATGAAATGGTACGTCGTGGTCGTCCATTGTTAGCTGGTGACATTATTTTAACAGGTGCATTAGGCCCTATGGTTGTAGCAAACCCAGGTGATGAATTCAAAGTTGAGATTGAAGGCTTTGGTTCAGTGACTGCTGCTTTCGCTGCTGAATAAGTCGGAATTTTGAGAGAGTACGTTAATGAAAAAGATTAAATGTGCAATGATCGGACCAGGTAATATTGGTACTGATTTGCTTTACAAACTTCAACGTAGCGAATGGTTAGAGCCAGTTTGGATGGTGGGTATCGATCCTACTTCTGAAGGTCTTGCTCGTGCTGCGAAAATGGGTTTAAAAACCACTGCAGAAGGGGTTGATGGTCTTCTTCCTCACGTCATTGAAGATGATATCAAAATTGCTTTTGATGCAACGTCTGCATATGTACATGCGGAGAACAGCCGCAAGTTAAATGAGCTTGGCGTGCTCATGATTGACTTAACACCTGCTGCAATTGGTCCTTTCTGCGTTCCACCTGTGAACTTAGAAGCTTTACTTGCAGAAGGTGAAGTGCCTAACGTGAATATGGTAACGTGTGGTGGTCAGGCAACAATTCCTATGGTTGCAGCAGTTTCACGTGTTCAACCTGTTGAATATGGTGAGATCATCGCGACTGTGTCTACAAAATCTGTAGGTCCTGGTACACGTAAAAACATCGACGAATTCACACGTACAACTGCGGGTGCTATTGAGAAAGTTGGTGGTGCGAAAAAAGGTAAAGCGATCATCATCATTAACCCTGCTGAGCCACCACTTATGATGCGTGACACAGTACACTGTCTTGTTGAAGGTGAGCCAGATCAAGCTGCGATCACTGAATCAGTTCACGCGATGATTAAAGAAGTGCAAAAATATGTACCAGGTTACAAACTTGTAAATGGTCCAATTTTTGATGGTAACCGTGTTTCTATCTTCTTGGAAGTAGAAGGTTTGGGTGATTTCTTGCCGAAATATGCAGGTAACCTCGACATTATGACAGCTGCAGCTGCTCGTACAGCAGAAATGTTTGCTGAACACGTATTCAACAAAGAAGAAGCTTAAGGAGCAACTGCATGTCTAAGATTATTGTTCATGATATGACTTTACGTGATGGTATGCATCCACAGCGCCATCAAACGACTGTTGAGCAAATGATTGCAATTTCAACAGCACTTGATGATGCAGGCGTACCTTTAATTGAAGTAACACACGGTGACGGTCTTGGTGGTTCATCAGTAAACTACGGTTTTGCTGCTGCGACTGACGAAGAATACTTATCTGCTGTTGTACCTCGTATGAAGAATGCAAAAGTTTCTGCATTACTTCTTCCTGGTATCGGTACAGTTGACCATTTAAAAATGGCGCATGAAATCGGTGTATCAACGATTCGTGTTGCAACTCACTGTACTGAAGCTGACTGTTCTGAACAGCACATCACCGCTGCGCGTAAATTAGAAATGGACACAGTGGGCTTCTTAATGTTGGCTCACATGGCAACTCCTGAGCGTCTTTTAGAAGAAGCGAAGAAGATGGTGTCTTACGGTGCAAACTGTATTTATGTTACAGACTCAGCAGGTTATATGCTTCCTCAAGATGTAATCGATCGCGTTGGTCACTTACGTCAACACTTGGACCCAAGCATTGAGTTAGGTTTCCACGGTCACCACAACTTAGGTATGGGTGTATCAAATACTGTTGCTGCGGTTGAAGCAGGTGCAGTACGTGTAGACTTGGCGTCTGCAGGTCTTGGTGCTGGTGCAGGTAACACGCCACTTGAATTGTTTATTGCTGTTGCTAACCGTATGGGTATGGACACTGGCGTTGACTTGTTCAAAGTACAAGACGTTGCTGAAGATCTCGTGATTCCAATGATGCACAACCCAATTCGTGCAGACCGTGATGCGGCAACTTTGGGTTATGCGGGTGTTTACTCTTCATTCCTATTGTTTGCTAAACGTGCTGAAGCGAAATATGGCGTATCTGCGCGTGAAATCTTAATGGAGCTTGGTCGCCGTGGTACTGTTGGTGGTCAGGAAGACATGATTGAAGATCTAGCTTTGACTATGGCTAAAGCAAAAGAACTTAACGCATAATTTAAAAGTGATTTGAAAAAGCACTCTTAGGAGTGCTTTTTTTATGAATTTAGAAAAGAAACATATAAAAAAACAATTGCGTGAGATGTTTGGATGCTTATATTGGGTGATTTGGTGTAGAGCGTATCGTAATTGTTAAACTTAAAAACGATTAAATAAAATGGCAAAATGCTTTTGGGTTAATTTGTAAGATATTAAAATATAATAAATTATCCATCGTAAAAGTTAATTTGCTTAGTTACTGAGCTATTATTAATTGTTTATAACAATGAGAGTTTTTAAAGTATTGTTTTTCATCGGAAAAGTCTAAATTTTTTTTAGACTCTAGTCTGATTTCTTCAGAGTGCACAATTTAGCAATATGCTCATCAACGCTGATTTGAGTATAGGATGAAGCCATGCGTCATCAAAAATTATGGCTAGCAATGATTGCTGCAACAACTCTAGGGACAACTTCTGCTCACGCGAATTTTGTGGCTGATTCAAATGTTCAGCTTAAATTTAAAAATTTCTATTTAGAACGTAATTACGATACAGCACCAAATCTAGATTATGGTAACTGGACGCAAGCAATTACTTTAGATGCTAAATCGGGTTATCACGATATTGGTGCAGGCATTCAAGTTGGTGCAGATCTCTTGGCTCAATATGCAATTGGATTGAAATCGCGTGATTCTGTAAATGACATTCATATGCCATATGATAACAGTCAAGGTCGTACAGAACGTGATAATGCTAAAATTGGTGCGACTTTAAAAGTTAAAGTTTCTGAAACTGAACTTAAAGTAGGTGATTTATTGCCGATGTCACCAGTTATTTTCTTCGATCCATCACGCCAATTATTAACTACTTATAGTGGTGCATGGTTAGAGTCGAAAGATATTCAGGATACTAAATTAACCTTGGCATATATTGATGGTATTAATGCGCGTTACGATAATCAGTATCAAGATTTGACCTTATTCCCAAACAATGATTTTGCGAAGGCAGAAGCTCAAGGTCTCACAACTGATGATGGAATGTATATTGTTGGTGTTGATCACCAGTTTACATCAAAGATTGGTGGTAGTTATTGGTTCGCTGATTTAACTGACATCTTCAAGCAACATTATGTTGCTGCAAGCTATAAAACTAAACTTGATGAAAAAACGAATTTAGATGCACATATTCGTTACTTCGATAACAGTGAAACTGGTGATAAACTTTTTGGTAAAATTGATAGCCAAGCAATTTCTATGGGGGCGAAAGTCAACCATGGTATGCATACCGTTCAATTGGGTTATCAAGAGATGTTTGGCGAGCATGGAGATAAAGCGACACTATTCCCAACATTGGGTGGTTGGGTGCCACAACCTTATTTAGATAACTGGTCAGTCGCGAGTTTTATCCGTAAGGATGAGAAATCTTGGAGTGTGGGTTATACCTATAATTTTAAAGAAATGGGTGTACCAGGATTATCTGCCACTGTACGTCATTTCCAAGGTTGGAATATTGATACGGCAACACCAGGTCGAGGTCGCGAGAATGAAAATAACATCATCGTGAACTATGTTGTGCCAGAAGGTAAGTATAAAGGTCTTGGTTTCAACTATATGTTCATTGATACTAATTATAACAACATCAATGTTCCAGGCACCTTGAGTGATTTAGAAGAGCATCGTGTGGCGTTAAGTTATAGTTATAAATTCTAAAAATGAAATTGATCTCGATATGATGAGTAGGGATTATATCGAGATCTTATTAAGTCATATTCAGAGGGTGAATATTGATTTTAAAAAAATAAGGAAAAACAGTAATTTATTTAATTGGTAAAAAGATGGATGCAATCGTAAATTTGTATCAGTTGAAAGGTACAGAGCAGTTAATATAAGCCTGTAAAACTATCATTTGTAAACATCAACTGATGATTGTTTCACAAATATATGATCAGTTATAGACAGTTAGAGGACTATGATGAGCACTGTTCAAATTCCAGAATATAAAACGGATTCATTCTTTGGTTTAGAAGATAAATGGATCGAAACTGCTGAAGGTGAGTTAACCCATTATCATGAAATTGGTGAAGGCACGCCTATTTTATTCCTTCATGGTTCTGGTACTGGTGTATCAGCAGCTGCTAACTGGTGGTTGAATTTACCTGCAATTGGTGAGCAAGCGCGTTGTATCGCAATTGATACCATTGGTTATGGTCAAACTGTCGTTGCACCAGGAACTCAATACGGTATCCGTGCATGGGTTGATCATGCAATTCGTACTCTTGATGCACTTGGTATTGAAAAAACATGGTTAGTAGGTAATTCTCTAGGTGGTTGGTTAGCATTCCAATTGGCACTTGATTATCCAGAGCGTGTACTCGGTATTGTTTCAATGGGTACAGGTGGTGCAAAACAAACTGCAGCCCTAAAAGCGCATGCAAACCCAGTTTTAACAGAAGAAGGTATTCGTAAAACACTTTCAATGTTCGTTGTAAATAAAGACTTAATTACAGATGAGCTGGTAAAAGTACGTTTTGATTCTGCAGCGAATGACTACGCATCTGATCGTTTAATGGATGTTGTGGGTGCGCGTGACCGTGATCGTTTCGAGTTCCCATTAGACTTTGAAAAAATGAAAGATATTACAGTTCCTGTATTATTGATTCATGGTACTCAAGATGTGGTGATTCCTGTGTCTCGTACTTGGGACATTTTAAATATCGTTCCTAATGCTGATGCACATATTTTCAGTCAGTGCGGTCACTGGTCGCAAGTTGAAAAAGCAGAAGAATTTAATACGGTGATCAAAAATTATCTAGCAGTTCATGGTGTTAAATAATTTAAGATCCTAAAAAACTAAAAAAGAGGATGAATTAATCATCCTCTTTTTTAAAACTGAAAATACAGAACATGTGTTTAATACGTTTAAATCTGCATATTGATAATCAATATTGAGCATTGATCTGTTTTAATGCATTAGACTTAAGTGGTAGAGCAAGTCTAGTTAGTTGATGGGTTGTTTAAAAAATAGTCTAATCTAAAGCCTGAATTCATAGAATTTATGATGATATTTGTAAAACTTTATTAGACTAAAGTCTAAGGTGGGCAGTTAAAATAAAAAATAAAAATCACCGCTATTTCTAACGGTGATCATTAATTTGAAAAAATTGATTAATTACGATTAATATCAAGATAAAAAACAGAGCTCAGTAAGTCCATAAATTTTTTGACGCCTTCTGAGTTAGTACTTTTTCTATAGCTCGCAAATAAATCGATTGAAGGTAATTCCACGTCTAACGGGCGAATCACAGTGTTGTTCATCGTCAGCGGTGCGATATATCCAGGTAGAAAAGTACAGCCCAGGTTCATGCCAATAGAATTAATGTTAAAGAGGATATTGTCTGCAGTTTGAACAATATTTAAGTTGATTTGATGGTATTTTGCAAAGTCTAGAATGATCTTATTTAGGGTTTGAGATTGCTGTTCAGAAGGAATAATGAAATCGATTCCATCGAGCTCTTTTACTGGAATGCGATCGTATTTAGCGAGTGGGTGATCTTTGGGTAGTAAGAAAATCAAAGGTTCTCGTAAAACAAATTGACTTTCGATTTCATCACTAAATAGATTTTGACGAGTAAAAGCGATATCAATTTCGCCTTTTTTTAACATTTTTGACTGATCCGAATTGTTTAAGCTTAACAATTCAATCTTTAAATCCCGGTTTTGAACACGAAGATTAGGGAGAACGTAAGGAAAAATTTTCATTTCAACGACAGGAACAAAGCCGATACGTAACAATTGCTGTTTAGATTTGGCAATCTGACGAGTCATTGCGACTGCTTTGTCTGCTTGGGCTATCGTGAGGCGAGCTTGTTCAAGGAAGACTTGCCCCTCCTCAGTGAGTTCTACCTTACGTTTTGTACGATAAAGCAAAGGGACGCCAATTTCATCTTCAAGATCTTTAATCTGCTGGCTCAATGATGGCTGAGCAGTATAAAGGCGCAAGGCTGCTTTGGTGAAGTTGAGTTCTTCTGCCACAGCAATGAAATATCGTAGGTGTCGTAGTTCCATAAAAAATCATCCAAAGATTGATTCATATAATGTCTAAATATGATCAAGTGCGAGTATAGTTCACAAATGGATATTCGGTGAAGTAGGGCTGAGCATATTGAAATATCAACGTTATTATTAAAATATGGTAAAATTCACGTATTGAGCTATTGATTAATTTATCGATAAAACATCTTGATTCAAACAAAAAAAATATTTCCCCAAAACTCGTTCAAAACTCATTATCTCTGCAAAGTTGAGTCTATTAGTTTGTGTCTAATTTAGTCACAGGAGAGCTTTTCATGAGTGGGAAAATTGATGTGCGCGAAATCGATGCTTTAGTCGATGCACAAAATGGACGTATCACGCCATCTATTTATACAGATCCAGATATCTATGAACTAGAACTTGAACGTGTGTTCGGTCGTACATGGTTATTCCTTTGCCATGAAAGCCAAATTCCAAAGGCTGGTGATTTCTTCAATACCTATATGGGTGAAGATCCGATCATCGTGGTACGTCAAAAAGACGGTTCAATCAAAGCATTATTAAACCAATGTCGTCACCGTTCAATGCGCGTGAGCTTTGCTGACTGCGGTAACACTCGTGCGTTTACATGTCCATACCATGGTTGGTCTTATGGCGTAGACGGCTCTCTTAAAGATATTCCTCTTGAAGATCGTGCATTCCCTCAAGGCGCATGTAAAGAGAAGTGGAGTTTGATCGAAGTAAACCGTGTGAAGTCTTATAAAGGCTTAATCTTCGGTTGCTGGGATGAAACAACTCCAGACCTTGAAGAATACATGGGTGATATTGCTTGGTACTTAGATGGTGTATTAGATCGTCGTCCAGGTGGTACTGAGATCATCGGTGGTGTTCATAAGTGGGAAATCGAATGTAACTGGAAATTTGCGGCTGAACAGTTTGCATCTGACCAATATCATGCATTGTTCTCTCACGCATCTGCGATTCAAGTATTAGGTGCTAAACCTGATGACGAATCTTCGAAGAAACTAGGTGCTGCGCAAACTGCACGTCCGGTATGGGAAACTGCGAAAGACGCGATCCAATATGGTTCACGTGGTCACGGTTCAGGCTTCTTCTTTACAGAGAAACCAGATGCAAACGTATGGGTTGATGGTGAAGTAGCAAACTATTTCCGCGAAACTTACGAAGAAGTTAAAGAGCGTCTTGGTGAAATTCGTGCGTTACGTCTTGCTGGTCATAACACTATGTTCCCAACATTGTCTTGGTTAAACGGTACAGCAACACTTCGCGTATGGCACCCACGTGGTCCAAACAAAACTGAAGTATGGGCGTTCTGTATTGCGGATGCTGAAGCGTCACAAGAAGTGAAAGAAGCGTTTGAACGTTCTGCGACACGTGCATTTGGTCCAGCTGGTTTCTTAGAGCAAGATGACTCTGAAAACTGGATCGAAATTCAAAAAGTATTACGTGGTTACAAAGCGCGTCAAAACAAACTCATTATGGAAATGGGTCTTGGCAACGAGAAAATTCGTGAAGATGGTATCCCTGGTATCACCAACTACATTTTCTCAGAAACTGCGGCACGCGGCATGTACCGTCGTTGGGCAGACTTGCTAATCCATGAAAAATGGGAAGATGTTGAGAAAGCAGCTGACGAATATGAGAAGGAGCTTATGAAATGAGTCAAGTGAGTTTAGAACTTCACCATCAAATTAGCCAATTCCTCTATCGTGAAGCGAAATTGCTTGACGATTGGAAATTCCGCGACTGGTTAGATACGTTAGCTGAAGATATTTCTTACACGCTACGTACAACACCAAATGCTCAAACACGTGACCGTCGTCGTTCAATTGAACCACCTACAACTTGGGTGTTCAATGATACGAAAGATCTTTTAGAGCGTCGTGTTGCTCGTCTTGAAACAGGTATGGCTTGGGCTGAAGAGCCTCCATCACGTACAACTCATATGGTGAGTAACGTGATCGTAGAAGCTACTGAAGTGGAAGGCGAATACGATGTATACGTTACATATCTTTTGTACCGTACACAAAAAGAGAAAGATGTCACGATTTACTGTGGTAAACGTCATGACAAGATCCGTAAAGTTGAAGGTGGCCTAGGCTTCCAAATTTTCAACCGTAAGATCACGCTTGATCAAGTTACCTATAACTCTCACAACCTGAGTGTATTCTTCTAATGAATAAGATTTTTGTTTGCCAAGTTGACGAATTAGACGAAGGCGAAGCGTTGAAAGTAGATTGCGGCGTTAACGGTATCGATGCGCTTGCAGTGTTTAACAATGGTGGTGAGTTCTTCGCAATGAATGACCGTTGTTCTCATGGTAATGCTTCAATGTCAGAAGGTTATCTTGAAGACGATGGCACTGTCGAATGCCCATTGCATTCAGCTCGCTTCTGTTTAAAAACCGGTCAAGCATTATGTTTACCAGCGACAGATCCAATTCAAACTTTCCCAGTGATTGTTGAAGATGGTGCGTTATACGTTGAGATGGCAGGAGAGTAATCATGGGTTGGCTTAAAGGCGAAGTTGCACTGATCACAGGTGGTGGTTCTGGTTTAGGTTGGGCTTTAGTTGAACGCTTCCTTGAAGAAGGTGCACACGTTGGTGTGTTACAACGTTCACAATCTAAAGTCGATGCTTTAAAAGAACGCTTTGGTGATCAAATTGTTGCAATCGCTGGTGATGTTGCCAACTATGAAGACAATGTCCGTGCTGTAAAAGCAACTGTTGAGCGTTTTGGTAAGCTTGATTGCTTTATTGGTAATGCAGGAATCTGGGATCACTACGCAGATATCGTCAATACTTCAGGTGAGCAACTTGATAAAGCGTTTGACGAAATCATGGGAATTAATACGAAAGCATTAATTCTAGGTGCAAAAGCTGCACTTGATGAGTTGGTTAAATCTGAAGGCTCAATTGTCTTCACATTATCTAACTCAGCATTATATTCTGCGGGTGGTGGTCCTGTTTACACAGCGTCTAAGCATGCTGGCGTAGGCATCATGAAGGAATTGGCGTATGAGCTTGCACCGAAAGTTCGTGTGAATGCTGTTGCGCCATCAGGTATGAATGTAAACATTAAAGGTGCTGCATCATTAGGCCAAGAAAATTTAGGTCTTTTAGATGCGCGTGATCCTGAGAAAATCGCGCGTGGTATGCCTTTGAACTTCTTACCTGAGCCTGAAGAAATGACAGGTTCATATGTGCTCTTGGCATCTCGTCAAAATAACCGACCTTTAACTGGAGTTCTGATCAACGCAGAATGTGGTTTGGGTATTCGTGGTCTACGTCAACCACGTGCTGGTTTCTTTGACGAATAAAATCTAGTCTAAAAAATGGACTTATCGGCAGCCTGTTCTAAGGCTGCCTTCCTTTTAAGGAGTCTCTCATGGCCGTTAAACTTATTTGTGCTTCGCACAGTCCTTTAATGGAATTTGCTTCACCTCAAGATCAGTCAAAAGAGCAAAAAGTACGTGCTGCTTTTGAACAATTATCTGCTGAAGTAAAAGCTTACGATCCAACACTGATCATTACTTTTGGTCCAGACCATTTTAACGGTTTTTTCTACGACCTTATGCCAAGTTTCTGTGTCGGTATCCGTGCTACGGCTGCTGGTGACTGGGATTACGGTAAAATTGACAATAAAATCGATGTTCCTGAAGACAAGGCTTTGGCGCTTGTGCGTCAAGTTCTAGATGAGGGTGTTGATGTTGCATACTCATATCGTATGCAGGCTGACCATGGTGTGACTCAACCATTACACTTCCTTTGTGATGGTAAACTTGATCGTTATAAAACGATTCCAATATTTATTAATGGCGCTGCCGCACCAATGCCAACCACAAAGCGTACCATTGCTTTAGGTCGTGCGGTTGGACAATATATTAAGTCACTTAATCTTGAAAATGAGCGTGTACTTGTATTGGGTACAGGCGGTTTGTCTCATGATCCACCAACACCTCAAATGGGTTCAGTGCCACCAGAAGTTGAAGAGTTTTTAATTGCTGGTCGTAATCCAACTGAAGAAGCACGTAATGCGCGTCAAGCGAAAATTATTGCAGTTGGTCAGAAACTCGCTGCTGGAGATACATCAGTTGCAGTACCGCTGAGCCCTGAGTGGGATATTGCATTGCTTGAGAAATTCAAACAAGCAGATTTTGCTGCAATGGAAGCGATGACTGAGGCAGAAATTCGTGTCGAAGGTGGTCGTGGTGGTCAAGAAGTGCGTTGCTGGATGGCAGCATTTGCTGCACTGAACGAAGTTGGTGAGTATGAAATGACAACTCACTGCTATGAAGACATTAGTGAGTGGATTGCGGGCTTCGGTATCGTATCTGCGGAATTAAAAGGTTAATCCCATGAGCAATGTTAACAACATCGTCATCGTTGGTGCGGGTCAAGCAGGCGCAAGTGCGATCCTTGAGCTTCGTGCAAACAAATATGAAGGTAAAATCACATTAATTGGTGATGAAACGCATCTTCCTTACGAGCGTCCACCCTTATCAAAAGATGTCATTTTAAAACCTGAAGAAACCAAGATTGAAATTTTATCTGAAGAGAAATTAGCAGATCTTGGTGTGACAGCAATTCGTGGTAATGGTGTCGTTAAAATCAACGCTGAAGCCAAAACTGTCGAACTTCAAAATGGTGATGTTGTTGCTTATGACAAATTGCTGATTGCAACTGGCGGTGCAGCACGTCGTCTTCCAAACTTCGATGCATTAGGCAAACACGTTTACACGCTGCGTAATCTTGAAGATTCACAAGCCCTTGTACCAGTGTTACAAAAAGGTCAGCGTATCATCCTGATTGGTGGTGGTGTAATCGGTCTTGAGCTTGCATCATCTGCACGTTTCAAAGAATGTGAAGTCACTGTCATTGAAATGGGTCCAATGGTGATGGGGCGTTCATCGCCACGCATCTTGAGTGAATTCTTGCTTGAACAGCAAAAATTGGCGGGTGTGGATGTGCGTCTTTCAACTTCAATTGCAGAGTGCAAGCTTGATGGCGAAGAAATCGTGGTGATTTTAGCCGATGGCGAAGAACTTCGTGCGGATGCTGTGGTTTACGGTATCGGTATTGTGCCAAATGCGCAGTTGGCAGTTGACGCTGGTCTTGACGTTGATCTCGCGATCAAAGTAAATGAAAATTGCCAAACCTCGAATGCTGACATTTATGCGGCAGGTGATGTGGCAACTCAACTTCGTGACTGTGGTAACCACCGACGTGTTGAGACTTGGGAAAATGCCAATCTTCAAGCAGGTATCTTTGCACGCCATGTGATGGGTGTAGAACATCCTACTCCTAATCCAGCATGGTTCTGGACAGATCAGTTGGATATCAACTACCAATTCGTAGGTGATATGGCAGCGGCTGAATGGCTCGTTCGTGGTGAGATTAAACCTGAGCTTCGCGCTGAATCATCATTTGTATTGTTCGGTGTGACTGATGGCATCATCGTGGGTGGCATCACTGTAAATGCGGCCAAAGAAATGCGTCATCTTAAAAAATTGATTAGCAAGCAAGCTGCATTTGAAGCAGATAAATATTTAGATCTTAGCCAAGACCTTCGTAAACTTGTGAAGTAAACTCGGCATGATTGTGCAACAGACCTAGGGTAACTTAGGTCTGTTTTTTATGTGCCTAAGAAAATATTGATTTAATTTTGAGCAAATTATGAATTCTAGTTCCGCGAATATAATGGTCGTTGCGAGTATATTTGCCTTATTGGTATTGATATGGGCTGCAACGCCACTTGCCATTGTATGGAGTGTTGCAGAAATTCATCCAATGTGGGTGCTCATCATTCGATACTTTGGTGCATCTATAATTGCTTTGGCGTTGCTCAAAATGATGCGTGATCCACTCCCGTTTGATCATGTATCGCTGAAAAGTTATGTGGCTGGTAGCCTAAATTTAATAGGTGCGCAGTTATTTATCTACTTGGCAGCGAATTATTTAACTTCAGGCTTAATGGCACTGATCTTCGGATTTTCGCCATTGATTGCAGGTCTCATTGGGCATCTCATCCTAAAAACACATAAGTTGTCTATTTTACAATGGAGTGGAATGGTCATTGCCGTATTAGGTCTCACATTTGTTTTCGCAGAATCTGCAGATGAGCGAGTCAATCCTTGGGGTGTGGTTTTGATGCTGATCAGTATGGTGTCGTATATCAGTTCGATTTTTTGGGTCAAACAAATTAATGCACCTTTAAGCCCCATGAGTCAGGCGACAGGTTCCTTAATCTTTTCAGCTTTAGGATCACTCTTAATCATTCCATTCATTTGGCAACAAATCCCAACTGTGCTACCAAGTACGCAAGCGATGGTGGGTTTTTTATTCACAATGATCATGTCATCAATTGTTGCGATGCTGTGCTATTTTTGGTTAATCCGCCGTTTAGCAGCGTCGACAGTGTCTTTGAGTAATGTCATGACGCCAGTCATCGCCCTAATTTTGGGGGCATCCTTAAATAATGAAATTATTCATAATGAAGCCTTGTGGGGGATTGTCGTTGTGATGATGGGTTTGCTGATGTATTTTAATCGAGAGCTCTTGAAACTATTCTTAAAAAAATGAGTGAAAAAAAGTGGTTTTAATCACACACGTACAACTACATGAATATATAAGATTCATAATGTTACAAAAGTATGCTTTAGCCCAAGCTCGAATTTAGGAATACTGAAAAAGTCAGTTCAAATCAGCAAAAAAATTGAACATTTTTTGCATAATTTGGACTGTTTTACTTTAGCTCAAGTTCAAACTTATCTAAAATAGAAGTGGTACAGTTTGAAATCTATACAAGTTATCTATTTGTCACATTAATATTTTAGAATCTGCTGGTGAAAACGATAGAAATCTATTTATTTTATTTCAAAATTCGTTATCATCGCGCCCTCTAGTTATAACTCTACACAATAGGCTAACTAGAACTCTATAAAGCACCGAGTCAAAGGACCGCAAGTCACCCGACTTATTTCTATTAACCCATATCAGAGATGGTAATTCGATATGAGCGTTTCTTCTGTAAATCCTGCACCTAATTCTACTAACGAATACTATTTGACTCGCCAAAGTCAGATGGAATCTAATGTTCGTAGCTATCCACGTAAATTGCCGTTAGCGATAGCAAAAGCACAAGGTTGCTGGGTTACTGATGTTGAAGGTACAGAGTACCTCGATTGTTTAGCTGGGGCAGGAACATTGGCTTTGGGCCATAATCATCCTGCGGTCATTCAAAGTATTCAAGACACTTTAGCGAGTGGTCTTCCATTACATACTTTGGATTTAACGACACCTTTAAAAGATGCTTTTACTGAAGCTTTACTTGCTGAATTACCGGGTGGTAAAGAAGAGTACTGCCTACAGTTCTGTGGTCCATCTGGTGCAGATGGTACAGAAGCAGCAATTAAACTTGCAAAAACATATACTGGCCGTGGCACTGTGATTAGCTTCTCTGGTGGCTACCATGGTATGACTCATGGCTCATTAGCAATGACAGGTAATTTGTCTGCTAAAAACGCTGTTAATGGTTTAATGCCAGGCGTTCAATTCATGCCGTATCCACATGAATACCGTTGCCCGCTAGGTTTAGGCGGTGAAGCTGGGGTTGACGCGCTTACTTATTTCTTTGAAAACTTCATCGAAGATGTTGAAAGCGGTGTGACTAAGCCTGCTGCAGTTATTCTTGAAGCCATTCAAGGTGAGGGTGGTGTGGTTACAGCACCTGTGAAATGGTTGAAAAAAATTCGTGAAGTGACTGAAAAGCACAACATCGTTTTAATTCTTGATGAAGTACAAGCTGGTTTCGCGCGTTCAGGAAAAATGTTTGCCTTTGAACACGCGGGTATCGAACCTGATGTTGTAGTGATGTCGAAAGCAGTAGGTGGAAGCTTACCACTTGCGGTACTTGGTATTAAGCGTAAGTTTGATGCTTGGCAGCCTGCAGGTCACACGGGTACTTTCCGTGGTAACCAATTGGCTATGGGTACTGGTCTTGCTACGATCAAAACGATCAAAGAACAAAATCTTGCGCAAAACGCACAAGAGCGTGGTGATTTCCTTCAAGCTGAATTGAAGAAATTAGCTGCAGAATTCCCATGTATCGGTAATGTACGTGGCCGCGGTTTAATGATCGGTATCGAAATCGTTGATGAGCGTAAACCTGCTGACCATATGGGTTCACTTCCTGCAGATGGTCAATTGGCTGCTGCAATCCAAGCAGCGTGTTTCAACAACAAATTGTTGTTAGAAAAGGGTGGACGTAACGGTACAGTGATTCGTCTACTTTGCCCATTAATTATTAACCAAGCTGAATGTGAAGAAGTAATTGTGCGCTTTAAGAAAGCAATTTCTGAAGCTTTAGTTGCGGTACGAGGCGCTTAATTCATGGTAGATTTTGCAGAACACCGTAAAGCTTTGCTCTGTAATGATGCTGCATCCATTGCTGACTATACGTCAGCAATGGATCAGGCAACTCAAGCAGTAGCAGCTTGGTTACAAAATGACAAAATGTACACAGGCGGTAGCATTAAAGAGCTTCGCAGTGCAATTGCATTTAATCCTTCTAAAGAAGGATTGGGTGTAGAAAAGTCATTAGAGCGTATGGTTGAGTTATTCCTCAACAAAAGCTTAAAAGTACATCATCCTCATTCTTTGGCACATTTGCATTGTCCTACTATGGTCACTAGCCAAATCGCAGAAGTTCTCATTAACGCAACTAACCAATCGATGGACTCATGGGATCAAAGCCCTGCAGGTTCATTGATGGAAGTTCAGTTGATCGATTGGCTTCGTCAAAAAGTTGGTTATGGTGCAGGTCAAGCAGGTGTGTTCACCTCTGGCGGTACGCAGTCAAACTTGATGGGTGTATTGCTTGCACGTGATGCATGTATCGCGAAAAACTGGAAAGACGAAAACGGCAATCCGTGGTCTGTTCAGCGTGATGGCGTACCTGCGGAAGCGATGCGTAACGTTAAAGTCATTTGTTCTGAAAATGCTCACTTTTCTGTGCAAAAGAACATGGCGATGATGGGAATGGGATTCCAATCTGTAGTGACTGTGCCTGTCGACGAAAATGCGCGAATGGACATGGATGCACTAGAGAAAACCATGGCACACCTTCAAAATGAAGGTAAAATTGTGGCATGTGTGGTTGCAACTGCAGGTACTACCGATGCGGGTGCAATTGATCCATTGAAGAAAGTCCGTGAAATCACCAACAAGTACGGCGCGTGGATGCATATCGATGCAGCATGGGGCGGTGCTTTAATCCTATCTAATAATCACCGTGATTTGTTAGATGGTATCGAGCTTTCTGACTCAATCACACTTGATTTCCATAAGCACTATTTCCAAACGATTTCTTGTGGTGCATTCTTACTTAAAGATGAAGCGAACTATCGCTTTATGCATTATGAAGCGGAATACTTAAACTCTGCTTATGATGAAGAGCATGGTGTACCAAACTTAGTGTCTAAATCGCTACAAACAACACGTCGTTTTGATGCGTTGAAATTGTGGATGACGATTGAAGCACTCGGTGAAGAACTTTACGGTTCTATGATTGACCACGGTGTAACTTTAACGCGCGATGTTGCAGATTATATTAAAGCATCGGACGGTTTAGAGTTATTGGTTGAGCCACAATTTGCATCAGTCTTGTTCCGTGTAATTCCTGAAGGTTATCCAACAGAATTACTCGATACACTGAATCAAAACGTTGCGGATGAATTGTTTGCACGTGGTGAAGCGAATATTGGGGTGACTAAAGTCGGTCAGGTTCAATCATTGAAAATGACAACTTTAAGTCCAGTGGCAACTTTAGACAATGTGAAGAACTTGCTTGCGCTTGTACTGGCTGAGTCTGATCGTATCAAAGCTTCAATTGCTGATGGTACATATACGCCACCAATCGATTAATAGATTGTTTGTGAAAAAAGCGCTCAATTGAGCGCTTTTTTGATATCAAAAATTCATAACTTTGACATATTTTTAGATCATGATTAAAGAACCTTTATGCAGAATTAGGGGGGGATAATTATTAAAGAATAAGTATGTAATAAAAATATCAGTATTTAATCGTAATTATTATAAATTATTGAAATATAATTAAAAAATAAATAAGTAGGTTGGTGTAATAAAAATAATAAAATCGTAATAAAGCTGTAACCTTATTGTCATATTATCAAATCAAAATGCATGTATCGAAATAAGTACAATACTTCAATAAAAAGTAGCGTACTCCAAATTTGCATAAATTGAGAGATAACATGATGCGCTTTACAAATATTGCAATTGCATTAGCACTTTCTGGGGCAGCTGTAGCAACAACCGCAAATGCAGCACGTGACACAATTCAAATTGCGGGTTCTTCTACAGTATTGCCATATGCAAGTATTGTGGCTGAAGAATTCGGTAATAATTTCCCTCAATTCAAAACACCAGTAGTTGGTTCAGGCGGTTCGTCTGGTGGTCTAAAACAATTTTGTAATGGTGTTGGTGACAACACAATCGATATTGCTAACTCATCTCGTGCAATCAAATCGAGCGAATTAGCCGAATGTAAGAAAAATGGCGTTAACCAAGTATTAGAAATAAAAATCGGTTACGACGGTATCGTATTTGCTTCAAATGCTAACAAAGCAGCTTATAAATTACGTCCGCAACATGTATTTGCAGCTTTGGCAGCTGAATTACCTTCAAACGGTAAAATGGTAAAAAACCCATATACACGTTGGAATCAAATTGATAAATCATTACCAAATGAGCCTATCACGCTTGTAATCCCTGCTTCGAATCATGGTACACGTGAAGTCTTCCAGGAGAAAATGGTGGACGCTGGTTGTGAATCGTATGCTGCTATTAAAGCTTTAGATAAAGATGCGAAAAAGAAAGCTTGTACAACATTCCGTAAAGATGGTCGTGTTGTCGAAATTGCGGGTGACTATACAGAAACACTTGCACGTTTAAAAACTTCTCCGAGCGCTGTTGGTGTGTTTGGTTTAGGTTTCTATGATCAAAACCGTGACCGTTTACGCGTTGCAACTGTGAACAATGTGGCACCGTCTGAAAACACGATTTTAAATGGTTCTTACCCTGTATCACGCCCTTTATTCTTCTACGTAAAAGGTGAGCATTTGAAATCAATCAAAGGTTTACCACAGTTTACTGAATATTTCTTAAACAAGCGTGTTTCAGGTAAAGGTTCTAAGTTAGAAAAAGCGGGATTAATTTCACTCTCTGACAAAGAACGCGCAGCAATTTTGGCAAACTTTAAAGCAGGTAAAGCTGTTAAGTAATCAAACGACAAACTAATGGCAGGAATTATCCTGCCATTGGTTTTTTCATTGAAAAAAGTTTTTTCAAACCATGAAAATTGAAAAGACAGTGGAGAATACATGAATCTGCTACTTATAGGTGTGTTATTGGCGATCATCGCCATTGCCTATCAAATCGGATTACGCAAAAGCCGTAACTTAGCAGGTCAGGGAAATAACTCTGCCGCTTTGCATTCACGTCCTGGTTACTATGGGGCATTAGTTGCGTTGTGGTGTGGTATCCCTGCATTTTTAATTTTGATTGTTTGGAACTTGGTTGAGCCAACGATCTTGGAGCAGGTGGTGCTTAATCATTTGCCACAGGATATTAAAGCAAGTCTAGATCCAGCAAGCCTAAACGTAGTTGTTGACCGTGTTCAAGCAATTGCGTCCGGATTTGGTGTCAGTGACACGGCAACGGCATATGAAGTTGCTGCTGCAGAGCAACTGAGTAAATTTTCAACTATTGGCTCTTTTGCAAAATTAGCAGTTGTTATTTGCGCTGCATTGGCAGGTTTGGTATGGGCTAAAAAAAGAATTAGCCAAGATTTTAGAGCGCGTAATCAAGTCGAGAAAGTCATCAATGTTGGCTTAGCTTTATGTTCTGGTGTCGCGATTCTTACAACACTAGGGATTGTAATGTCGATGTTTGGAGAGGCGATGCGTTTCTTCAGTTTCGTCAATCCTTTTGATTTCTTCTTTGGTACAGAGTGGAACCCAGGTTTCAGTACTTCGGGAAGTGCAGAGGGTAGCTATGGTTTACTTCCATTGTTGTGGGGTACGCTCATGGTCAGTGGGATCGCACTATTGGTTGCTGTACCAGTAGGTTTAATGATCGCGATTTATTTGGCTGAATATGCTTCTCCACGCTTCCGCTCTTGGGCAAAACCGACCATTGAAGTGTTAGCGGGTATTCCAACGATCGTTTATGGTGTATTCGCGCTTATGATTATTGGCCCATTTATTAAAACTGTAGGGGCAATGGTTGGTATTGATATCAACGCAACGAGTGCGCTCACTGCAGGTTTTGTCATGGGAATCATGATCATTCCTTTTGTGTCATCTTTATCTGATGACATTATTACTCAAGTGCCTCGAGCATTACGTGATGGATCTTTAGGATTAGGGGCGACCAAATCTGAAACGATTCGTAAAGTGGTCATTCCAGCAGCGTTGCCTGGCATTATTGGTGCATTTTTATTGGCTGCTTCCCGTGCAATTGGCGAAACTATGATCGTAGTTCTAGCAGCTGGTAACAGTCCTCTTTTACACGCAAATCCATTAGAAGCTGTTTCGACCGTAACGATTACGATTGTTAATCAATTAACAGGTGATACTGACTTTGCAAGTCCGCAAGCATTAGTCGCTTTCGCACTAGGACTTACATTGTTTGTGATTACTTTAGGTTTGAACATTGTTGCACTTTACATCGTGCGTAAATACCGTGAGCAATACGACTAATGAGTACTTCTAATCCTAATACTCTCGAGACAGTTGATTCAGCAACAGCTGAGCAGCTTAGAGAAAAGCGTAAGAAGACTATTCAGAATTCTTTAGCTAAACGTCATCGTAAAGAAAAGACGTTCCGTTTCTTCGGTTTTTCAGCAGTGATTGCTGGCTTATTCTTCGTAGTATTGCTATTCGGTAGTATTTTAGCGAAAGGCTTGCCTGCTTTTTGGCAAAGTAGCATGAATTTGCCAATCTATTTCGATCCAAAGATTGTTGAAGTTGGTCCAAAGCCTGTACTAGCTGAAGGTGAGAATCCAGCTCAGTATGAAGAACGCTTTATTGAGTGGCAGACTGAAGTTGGCATGGTGGATTGGGATGCATTGATCATCAATGCCATGATCAAACAAGATCCTCAACTCGAAGCAGAACGTGATGATTTAAGCTATATCTATACGAGCTCTGAAGCATATCGTATCCGTGATATGGTGATGAATGATCCAAGCTTGGTTGGTAAAACAGTCGATGTAAAAATCCTTGCTGACGCAAATATTGATGTGTGGCTTGCAGGTAATATTGATCGCTCATTGCCAGATGAACAGCAACAACTTAGTCCTGAGATTCGTCAAATTGCCGATGAACTCAAGGCTAAAGGTGTCATCGAAAATTCATTTAACACGAATATTTTCACGAGTCCTGACTCTCGTAGTTCACCAGCGACATCTGGTTTAGCTGGTGCATTCATGGGCTCATTGTTCATGATGTTAATTGTAATCTTTATTTCGATTCCAATCGGCGTTGCATCTGCGATCTATCTTGAAGAGTTCGCACCAAAGAACTGGATTACAGATATTGTAGAAGTCAATATCAATAATTTGGCTGCTGTTCCATCGATTGTATTCGGTTTACTTGGTGCTGCAATTTTTATTGGTTGGATGCATTTACCATTATCTGCCCCTTTGGTAGGTGGTCTTGTGTTAAGTTTAATGACATTGCCAACGGTGATTATTACGACACGAGCTTCTTTAAAAGCCGTTCCACCTTCGATTCGCCAAGCTGCATTAGGATTGGGTGCATCAAGACTGCAAACTGTTTTTCATCACGTCCTGCCTTTGGCATTACCAGGTATTTTAACAGGTGCGATTATTGGTGTGGCTCAAGCATTGGGTGAGACAGCGCCGTTATTGCTGATTGGTATGAGTGCTTTTGTAGCCAGTGTTCCAGCAAGCCCATTCGATCAATCTACAGCGCTGCCTGTACAGATTTTCTTGTGGCAGGGTAATGAACTTCGTAACTTCTTCGAAGGTCGTACTGCTGCAGCCATTATTGTTCTCCTTGCGATGATGATTAGCTTAAATAGTTTAGCGATCTGGTTACGTAAGAAATTTGAAGTCCGTTGGTAGTCGGAGTAAAATATGAATACAGTAACTTCGCAAGTAACTCAAAATTCCTTAAAAAAGGATCAATCAGTGAATTCAGATCAAACACAATTTACATCTCAAGATGCAAATCAAAAAACGTCAACTTCGTTTGTTTCACAATTTGACACGCAAAGCGAAAATAAAAAAGAAGCAAAATCGGATGTTGTAAAATTGAGCACAACTGATGTTCATGTTTATTATGGTGAATCTGAAGCGATTAAAGGCATTGATCTTAATATTTACCAAAATGAAGTGATTGCTTTTATTGGTCCATCTGGATGTGGTAAGTCAACATTCCTACGTACTTTAAATCGTATGAACGACACGATTGATAGTTGTCGTGTGACGGGTAAAGTCATGTTGGATAATCAAGATATCTATGATCCTAATCTCGACGTAGTATTACTGCGTGCGCAAGTGGGTATGGTGTTCCAAAAGCCAAACCCATTCCCAAAATCAATTTTTGAAAACGTTGCATACGGACCTAAACTCCATGGTTTAGCACGTGACAAATATGATTTAGAAGAGATCGTTGAAAATAGTTTACGTAAAGCGGGCTTGTGGGATGAAGTTAAGGATCGTTTGAATCAGCCTGGAACTGGTTTATCAGGCGGTCAACAGCAACGTCTATGTATTGCTCGAACTATTGCAGTTTCGCCAGAAGTGATTTTAATGGACGAACCTTGTTCAGCACTTGACCCAATTGCTACGGCTAAAGTTGAAGAGTTAATCGCTGAGCTTTCAACACAATATACTATTGCAATCGTTACGCACTCAATGCAACAAGCTGCACGTGTATCAGACCGTACTGCCTATTTCCATTTAGGTGATTTGATTGAAGTGAATTCGACAGAAAAAGTATTTACTCAACCTGATCATCAATTGACTGAGGCATATATTACGGGTCGATTTGGTTAATTAAAAATTTAGAAACATAAATAAAAAGAGTCTTCGGGCTCTTTTTTTATTACAAAAATCTGTGGATGGAATAAGGTTTTTCTCTAAAATGGAATTCTTAATAAACTGATATCCACATGACAATGAAAAAAATACTTTGTTTAACAGCATTAATGACCAGTATTTTTATGTTGAGTGCTTGCTCACATACACCAAATCAAAATCAACAAGTAACCACGCAAATCAATACTTCGAATTTGATCGAACAACGTCTCATGAGTCATCTTAGTGCCTTAGAAGATATTGCAGCAGCTCATGGCGGTAATCGCGCAGTTGGAACGGATGGTGGTAAGGCAACTGCAACCTATATTATTGAAGAGGCAAAAAAAGCTGGTTTGCACGCTCAGATGTTGCCGTTTGAAAATCGTAATAAGCTCGTAGGTCAGAATATTATTATCGAAATCAAAGGTAAAAATCCTGATTTAGCTACGATAATCGGTGCACATTATGATTCTGTGACCACAGGGCCTGGGATCAATGATAATGGTACAGGTGTAGCCGTTCTATTAGAGCTATTACAACATTATTCAAAATCTGAAAATCATCCTCAAAATACAATTTACCTTGCATTTTGGGATTCTGAAGAAGATGGTATCGGAGGTTCGCAAGATTTTGTTGCTAAAATGACACCTGAACAGCTGAAGGGAATAAAGGCTTATATCAATGTTGATATGGTCGGTACAAAAAATCCGAATATTTTGGTTGCTGATGTAGATAAATCTTCATTAAAAGATTTAGAAGCCCAGTTTAAGTCTGCTGGATTATCTGAATCTGACTATAAACCAATGATTGATGGCTTAAAGTCTTTACCTAGTCATCCAGAAGATACTGCGCTTGAAGAACATTTAAAATCATTCTTTAAAGCAAAGAACTTAACGATCAAAGAAGACATCACCACTTTAACAGCAAGCGACACATCACCATTTCTAGGAAAAGTGCCGGTCACATCGATCATTTTATTTAATGAACAAGAACGTCCAGGTGCAAACGAGGGGGAGATAATTTTAGATTTTGCGCCATGTTATCACCAAGCTTGTGATACCAAGGATTTAGTTGATCCAAAATCTATGATTATGGCTCTAGAGGCGATTCAACATCTGTTAAAAGTCACCAACACTCAATAGTTGAGATGACTGAAGAATTATTTAGGCGTATCTCATTTGAATTGCATCATAGGGTGCAATTCAATTTTTTTTACTGAATAAAAAAGATTTATTCGTAAACTCGATCGAAAATATGTCTTAAAGCAGTTTTGCTATCTAGCTGAATTTTGCAATACACAGTAGAATATGCGCTCTCTTCAAGTCACATTGTGGCATGGTTCAAAAGACCATCCCGTGGAGCCAAAATCAGCATGTTTATCGTGGCCGGTGCACCAGCACACTCTTCTTTTAAGCAAACGCAACTATTAACTCGTTTACAGTCAATTAGTTCGGTTCAATCAATAGAAAGTCAATGGGTTTATTTATTCGACCAAGCGCTCAACGAGCAACAACAGCAATCAGCTTTACAGCTTCTAAATGATGGTGCGTCATTTGAATTACGCCAAGCAGCCACAGATGAGATTCAAATCTTAGTCACTCCACGCGTAGGCACAATTTCGCCGTGGTCTTCAAAAGCGACCGATATTTTCGCGAACTGCAACACACCGGTTCATCGTCTTGAACGCGGTGTTTTGTTTACTTTGAAGGGTGTAAAAGACGTTTCAAATGAAATTAAGCAAATTCTGCATGACCGAATGACAGAAAGTGTTTTCAATCAAATTGAAGATGCTGCTGCTTTATTCACTGAAACTGAGCCAAAACCGCTGAACTCGATTGATATTTTAGGTCAAGGTAAAGAAGCGCTCGTAAAAGCAAACTCTGAATTTGGTTTTGCTTTATCGGATGAAGAAATTGATTACTTAACTGATGCATTTATCAAGTTAGGTCGCAATCCGCATGACATTGAACTCATGATGTTTGCACAAGCGAACTCTGAGCATTGTCGTCATAAAATCTTTGGTTCAGAATGGACAATTGATGGAGAAGTCCAACCATTGTCATTGTTCCAAATGATTAAAAATACCTATAAAGAATCACCTACAGATGTATTGTCAGCATATAAAGACAATGCTTCAGTGATTGTTGGTTTTGATACGCAACGTTTTTATCCAAAAAAAGATGAAAATGGTCATTATGTTTATAAATACAAGAGCCAAGCTGCCCACATCTTAATGAAAGTGGAAACCCACAACCATCCTACAGCGATTGCACCATTTGCAGGTGCGGCAACAGGTTCGGGCGGTGAAATCCGTGATGAAGGTGCAACAGGTCGTGGTGGTAAGCCAAAAGCAGGCTTAACAGGTTTCACTACATCTAACTTGAATATTCCAGGCTTTGAACAGCCATGGGAAGAAAACTACGGTAAACCATCTCGTATGGCATCTCCACTTCAAATTATGATTGAAGGTCCATTGGGTGGTGCTGCATTTAACAACGAATTTGGTCGTCCTGCGTTAAATGGTTACTTCCGTACATTTGAGCAAAATGTAAATGGTGATGTAAAAGGTTTCCATAAGCCAATTATGATTGCTGGTGGTTACGGTAACATCCGTCCTGACCACGTTGAAAAAGATGCGATCCAACCGGGCGATTTATTGATCGTGCTTGGTGGTCCTGCAATGCTCATCGGTCTTGGTGGTGGCGCTGCTTCTTCTGTAGATAGCGGTACAATGGGCGAAAGCTTAGACTTTGCTTCTGTACAACGTGAAAACCCAGAAATGGAACGCCGTTGCCAAGAAGTCATTGATACTTGCTGGCGTATGGAAGACCACAACCCAATCGTGTCTGTACATGACGTAGGTGCTGGTGGTATTTCAAATGCGATGCCTGAACTGGTAAATGACCACGAATTAGGTGCAAAACTTGATCTTCGTAAAGTACCATCATTGGAGCCAGGTATGGCGCCAATGGAAATTTGGTCAAATGAAGCGCAAGAGCGTTATGTATTGGCGATCCGTCCATCTTCATTAGAATTATTTGAATCAATCTGTGCGCGTGAACGTTGTCCGTTTGCCGTATTAGGTGAAGCGACTGAAGCGCGTCATTTAACGGTTGAAGATCCTTTGTTTGGTAACAACCCAGTTGATGTACCAATGCAAGTGATCTTAGGTGGTACGCCACGTATGAGCCGCGCCTATGACTGTATCGAACGTCACGGTGATGACTTTAATGCGGCTAAAGTGACTGATCTTAAAGATGCGATTTACCGTGTGATTAAGAACCCAACAGTTGCGTCTAAATCATTCTTAATTACCATTGGTGACCGTTCAATTACAGGTATGGTTGCACGTGACCAAATGGTTGGTCCATGGCAAGTGCCTGTAGCAGATGCTGCGGTAACAACAACAAGTTTAGTGGGCTACACAGGCGAAGCAATGGCAATGGGTGAACGTCCACCTGTAGCATTGTTAAATCCTGCGGCATCTGCACGTTTAGCAGTGGCTGAGTCAATCACCAACATCATGTCTGCAAAAATCGAGAAAATCAGCGACATTAAATTGTCTGCGAACTGGATGGCAGCAGCAGGTCAAGTAGGCGAAGATCAAGCATTATTCGAAGGTGTAAAAGCCATCGGTATGGAAATGTGTCCTGCGCTTGGTATCGCAATTCCTGTAGGTAAAGATTCTTTATCGATGCGTACGACTTGGAATGACGAAGGTGAAGTTAAGTCTGTAACTTCTCCAATGTCAGGTGTGATCACAGCATTTGCACCAGTGACTGATGTGCGTAAGACATTAACACCAGAATTGAAAAACTTAGATTCAGTACTTGTACGTATTGATTTGTCTAAAGGTCAATTCCGTCTAGGTGGTTCGATCCTTGCGCAAGTGTATAAAGCAATTGGTTCTGTAACGCCTGACGTAGATAGCTTCGATGACTTCAAAGCATTCTTTGCATTGGTGCAAGATTGGAACAACCGTGGCTTAATCAAGGCTTACCATGACATCGGTGATGGTGGTTTAATCGCAACTGTTGCAGAGATGATGTTCGCTTCACGCTTAGGTGTGGCATTAGAAGATCAATCTGTAGCAAGCTTATTTGCTGAAGAAATTGGTGCAGTATTACAAATTGCTAAAGCTGATTGGGATGCACTACAGGCTGAAGTTTCAGCATCAAGCTTAAAAGATGCGATCAGTGTCGTTGGTACAGTGAATACTACTGATACGCTAACGATCAATGGTTTAACGCTTGATCGTGTTGAACTGCAACAAGCGTGGACTGAAGTGTCACATCAGATTCAACGTTTACGTGACAACGTGGAAACTGCAGATCAAGAATATAGTTTAATTGCGAATAAAGATCATAAAGGTCTTATTGCAAAAGCGACATTCGATTTGAATGAAGAAATTGAAGCACCGTATATCAATACACGTCGTCCGAATATGGCAATCTTGCGTGAGCAGGGTGTAAACGGTCATGTCGAGATGGCAGCTGCATTCGACAAAGTCGGTTTCAATACGATCGATGTCCATATGAGTGACCTACTCGCTGGTCGTGTAAGCCTTGATGAATTTGAAGGTTTAGTGGCATGTGGTGGTTTCTCTTACGGTGACGTTTTAGGCGCTGGTGGTGGTTGGGCGAAGTCAGTATTGTTCAATCCTAAACTTCGTGATCAATTTGAGAAATTCTTTAACCGTCAAGAAACATTCTCACTCGGTATCTGTAACGGTTGCCAAATGTTGTCTCAATTGGCTCCACTCATTCCAGGTGCTGAAAACTGGCCACGTTTCCATCGTAACGTATCAGAAATGTTTGAAGCGCGAGCTGTAAACGTTCGTGTTGAAAAATCTAAATCTGTACTGTTAGAAGGTATGGAAGGTTCGATTTTACCAATTGCTGTGGCGCATGGTGAAGGTCGCGTTGTTGCAGCGGACAGCTCTATTGCTGCATTGAATGCGGGTAATCAAGTGACTTTACGTTATGTTGATAGCCAAGGTAATCCAACTCAACATTACCCATTGAACCCGAACGGCTCACCTGAAGCAATTACAGGTGTGACTTCAACTGATGGTCGTGCGACGATTATGATGCCTCATCCAGAGCGTAATTTCCGTGCGATTCAGCACTCTTGGAAACCTGAAGATTGGGATCAAGATGGTGCATGGTTACGTATGTTCCGTAATGCTCGTAAGTTTATTGGTTGATTAAATCAATAGATTGAAAAAGCCACCATAAGGTGGCTTTTTCATAGGTAAATTATTGTTTTGAAGATGTAGAATTGAGTTGAAAAAAAATAAAGAGTTCTCAAATGTCTGGTCTAATTTAAAAAGTATTACACTTGCGTGAATTGCTAATAGCTAGGGCTACAGATAGTTATGAAAAAGGTACCTCAGAGGCATTTCAAGAGCTTAGAAAAGAATTGCTGATAAAAAACCTTTATGGATATATTCCATTTATTGTTAAAGATACAAATACCTTAGATGAGTTTGAAGCAAGAATTAAATGGGATTTTAAATCTTATGTGGAACGTGAGAATTATATTTATTCAGAATTTAAAGAGTTATTGAATGTTTTAGAAAGTAGAAATACTTCTCCCTTAGATCAAGTAGTGGAGTTGAGAATTAACGAATTAAGTTCTGATTATATTCATCAAATATGGCAGAAAGCATTAGAGCGGAGAGTAACTGATCCTGATGGTGCTATTACATTAGCAAGGACACTTTTAGAGTCGACTTGTAAATATATTCTTGATGAACATCAAATTGACTACGGAAATGCGCCTGATATTAATCAACTATACAGATTAGTCAGTAAAGAATTAAATTTAGCACCTTCTCAACACACAGAACAAACTTTTAAACAGATTCTTGGAGGATGTAGTTCAGTGATTGGAGGCTTAGGATCATTGAGAAACAAAGTAGGGGATGCACATGGTCAGGGCAAAAAGAATTTTAAGCCTGCATCGCGTCATGCTGAATTGGCAGTCAATTTAGCTGGAACAATGTCAGTTTGTTTATTTTCAACGTGGAGCTTAAAAGAAAATAATGAATAAATTTATTAATAAAAAGCATTGTTAAATAGTATCTTAAATTTACCTTATGGAAAAATAAATTTAGATTCGCTAACATGAGCTTATTCAGCCACCATTTTGGTGGTTTTTTGTTTTTATAGATTTGGTTTCAAAATCTTTCTCCCACTGGACTTGGTTTGGTTTTTGCTTTTATATAGAGGTTAGGACAAGTGTGTTTATTGGACATATAGCTAACCATAATAAGTAAGAATTTAATGCGGTTCGTTTTTAACTCAGGTATGAGGTGACGATATGACCAAAACAATGATGATACTGAACAAACACGAGTTGAGGCAAAAAGGCTGGAAGCTATTCGCTTTTGTGGCCAGTCTTCAAATCCTATTTTTAATTGCAGGTTATTTCTTAACTGCGTAAAAAAAAGCCACCTTAAGGTGGCTTTCTTTAAATTCGAATTTAAAGCTCAGTTAATGAATCTTTAAGTTGATGCTGATCGAATAAATGATTACAAGCTACGACATTGTCCTTCTTTGTCACCCTTAACGCGGTTTTGTCCGCCTTTTGGAGTTTGGCTATTTGACTCACATTTTAAATTACCATCGACCTGATTTGCAGTAACCTGAATGCTTGAACGATTTTCTTTAAGTTCAATATTGCCATCTACACGGTTATTGTGCAGTTGGATCGTTTTACCTTTTTCAAGTTGAATATTGCCGTCAATGCTATTGTTTTTAGCCGTCACTTGACCAAAATTTCCTTTAGATTCGAGGTTACCATCAATCGTGCTATTTAAAATAGTTGCTTGCGTATTTGAATAGAGCATTACATTGCCTTTGACCGTAACTTGATCAAGCGTACATGGTTGTTTCACTTTTATATTGTCATCAATGGTTTTATTCTTAATTACACCGTTACAATTAAAGTCAGCGAGCGCTGGAACAGACAAACCTAAAAGTAGGGATGATAAAATTAACTTATTCATTTTAAACTCCTTTCATTATAATATGTTCATAATTGAACCATGTCATGATATGAAAGAAATGTGACAATCCTTTGAATACTCAGCTAATTTTTTTGCTTTAATGATAATTTGTATAAATAAAACTTAATAATGACTATTTTGTTCAATAACGGAATATATCCAAACAGTCACTCACAAGTAGTGAGGCAGATTTTTATCAAAAGCCCTCTATAAGTTAATTCTACTATTTCAATAAACAATTAAATAAAGCATTTTGTAGAGTAAAATTTTTTTTAAATTGTAGAATAGATCTCTTTCATAAATCAAAAAACGATCTATTTCTTGCTGATTATTTGTACCGAAGAATTTTAAATATTCATGCATAATCTGCGGATGA